>JANOLJ010000342.1:0-18968 GCA_031419715.1 Burkholderiales bacterium
GAAAAGAAGCGCGTGCTGAACGGCATGTTCAGCGTGCTTGTCGACCCGGCTGCGCTCACCGACAGAACCGCGTTTGAACAAGAGGCGTTGGCGTTCATCGACTGGGTCAAGGCATCGCCGGCGCGCGAAGGCTTCGAGCAAGTGCTGGTGGCCGGTGAGCCCGAACGCGCGTCGCGCGCCAGGCGCAGCCGTGAAGGCGTGCCCGTGGACGCGGCGACCTGGTTGGAAATCCTGGACGCCGCAGGTAAGCTGCGCATCGACCCGGCTCGCGTGAATTCCCTCGCCGGCCTGGGCTGAACCGCCGCGCTGGGCGGGCCAAGCGGTGCAAATAGCGGGGGTTTTCTCACCCAGATTGGCGCATCGAACTGGCGCTGTGCTGTCGAAAATGGAGCCGACGGTCGGGCGCAGTCCAACTCGGGTGCGCCCCGCGGCCGAGCGGGGAATCCTTGAACAAATTGATCCGTCCATGGCGCACTGGCGCCGCCATCGCATCGAGTGTGTTTGTGCTGGGCCTTTGTATCGCCGCAGCCAGTGGCCTGAGCCTGCAACGCGCGGCGCAGGCGCAAGCCCAGGCGGCGTTCGAACGCGGCGTGGCGCGGGTGCGCGATGAGGTCTCACAGCGCTTTCGCCAACCGATCGACGGGTTGACCGGCCTGGCCGGCATGTACGCCGCCCGTCAGCGGGTCAGTCGCGCCGAGTTTCAGGCCCATGTCGCGTCATCTAAACTGGAGCGCAACTTCCCGGGTGTGCGCGGCTTCGGCTTCATTGCGCGTGTGGCACGCGCGGACTTGCCGCAGTTCATTGCCGCCGAACGTGCCGACGGCGCCCCGCAGTTCGCGGTGCGTCAGCTCGACGACAAGGGGCTGGAAGATCTCTACGTCACCAAGTTCATCGAGCCGCCGGCCGCGAACCAAGGCGCGCAGGGTCTTGACGTCGGCTCAGAGGCGCGTCGGCGCGCTGCGGCACTGCGCGCCATCGACACTGGCGAGGCAACGATGACGGCTCCGATCGCGCTGGTCCAGGATGCCCAGCACACCCCCGGCGTGCTGCTGTACGTGCCGGTTTATGCGCGCGGCGCGCGTCTTGCCACGCCCGAACAGCGCCGCACCGCGCTGCTGGGCCTGCTGTTCGCGCCGATCGTCATCCACGAACTGCTTGCAGGCATGCACGACGTGGTCGAGGGGCAACTCGACTTCGACCTGTCCGACACCGCCGACGCCAAGGTCACCGGCGTGCATCACGCTCGTGCAGACGCCTTGCGGGCGGCGCACAGCGCGGCGGCGAACGCGCAATTCTCCGTCGAGCAAAAGCTGGCGCTGCCGGGGAGAGACTACACGCTGCACGTGACCGGCACGGCCCGCTTCGAAGCCGCGTTTTCGCGCGTGACGCCCTGGATCGTGTTCGGCGGCGGCGGCGTGATCAGCGCCATGTTGGCCTTGCTGCTGTGGCAACAGGGGTCGCGCCGGCAGCGTGCCGAAGTACTGGCGCGGCGCATGACGGCCGAGCTGGACCGTCTGGCGCAGGTGGTCAAGCACACCTCGAACGCCGTCACGATCAACGACGCGCAGACGCGCATCACCTGGATCAACGAGGGATTCACCCGGATCACCGGGTACACGCTGGCCGAGGCGCTGGGCAAGACCCCCGGTGAACTGCTCGGCAGCGGCAAGGCAGATCCGGCCGTGCTGCAACAGCTCGCCCAGAGCACTGCGGCCGGAAAGTTCTGCCGCGTCGAGATCCTGAACCGCGCCAAGGACGGTCGCGAATACTGGGTCGATACGGAGATCCAACCGCTGCACGACGCCAAGGGCCGCCTCACCGGCTTCATGGAAATCGGCAATGACGTCACGGCGAAGAAGAACGCCGAGCGCGAACTCGCGCGCGAGCGAGCCTCGCTGGCCAACATCATCGAAGGCACGAACGTCGGTACCTGGGAGTGGCACGTCGAAACCGGCGAACTGCACTTCAACGACCGCTGGGCGCAAATGCTCGGGGAGACGCCGGACGAACTCGCGGCCACCACGATTCAGGATTGGATCGCGCGCACCCATCCCGACGACGTGCAGCCCACCGAGGCCAAGCTTCGCAGCCACCTTCGCGGTGAATTGCCCACACTCGAGTATGAGACGCGGGTTCGGCACAAAGCCGGCCACTGGGTCTGGGTGCTCACCCGCGGCAAACTGATCAGCCGCACCGAGAGTGGCCGTGCACGCCTGTTGGCAGGGACCCACAAGGACATCAGCGAGCGCAAACGCGCCGAAGCTGCGCTTCAGGCGAGCCAGGAATTGCTCAGCAAAACCGGGCGCATCGCCGGCGTGGGCGGCTGGGTCATGGACATCGCGAGTCAGGCCATCACGTGTACCGACCAGGCGTGTCGCATTCTCGACCTGGAGCCTGGCCATCGATTCACTCTGGAAGAAGGGTTCGACAACCATGCGCCGCAGGCGCGCCCCGTGCTCGAGCTGGCGATCAAGCAATGCATTGCCAGCGGTGAGGCCTTTGACCTGGAGCTGCCCCTGACCACGGCCAGCGGCCGTGCGATATGGGTGCGTGCCGTCGGCGAGGCGGAATGCGTTGACGGGCAACGCATTCGCATTCAGGGCGCGTTGCAGGACATCACGGCGCGCCGCACCATGCAGGCCGAGCTGCTTCGCGCCAGCACCTTGCTGCGCGGCTCGATCGACGCGCTGGACGACGCTTTCGCCCTGTATGACCCCGCCGACAGGCTGGTGCTGTGCAACCAGCGCTACCGCGACCTGTACTCCCTGTGCACTGATTTGATGGAGCCCGGCACGCCGTTCGAAACGATCGTTCGCGCCGGCGCCGAGCGGGGCCAGTATGAGGTGGGGGACGAAGGCGTCGAGGCCTGGGTGGCCCGGCGCATGGCGCAGCACCGGCAGCCCGCCTCGCAACTGCAACAACGCCTGGCCGACGGGCGTGTGCTGCGCATCATCGAGCGCCGCATGGCCGACGGGCACACGGTAGGCTTTCGCGTCGACGTGACCGAGCTGGTGCGCGCCACGGAAGCGGCGCAGGAGGCGTCGCGCGCCAAGACCCAGTTCATGGCGAACATGAGCCACGAGATTCGCACGCCGATGAGCGCCATCCTGGGCATGCTGGAGCTGCTGCGCGGCACGCAACTCGCGCCCGTGCAATCGAGTTACGCGGACAAGGCGGAAAGCGCGGCGCGCTCCATGCTGCGCTTGCTCAGCGACATCCTGGAGTTCGCCAGGGCGGAGGAGGGCAAGGTGACGCTCGACGTGCAGCCCTTCAGCGTCGAGACCTTGCTGCGCGAACTGGAAGCCATCGTCGCGGGCCTGGTGGGAACGAAGAAGCTGAAGATCCTGGTCGACGTCGACCCGGCGTTGCCGCGTGGCCTGGTCGGCGATGCAATGCGCCTGCAGCAGGCGCTCGTCAATCTCGTCGGCAACGCCGTGAAATTCACCGAACAAGGCGAGGTCGGTGTCGCACTGAAGGTTTGCGCGCGCGACGCTGCGACCGTGACGCTGGAATTCGCGGTGCGCGACACCGGCATCGGCATCGCCGCGCAAGACCTGCGATCGATCTTCGGCGCGTTCACCCAGGCCGAGGCCTCGATCACGCGGCGCTTTGGCGGCACCGGCCTCGGCTTGGCGATCAGCCAACGCCTGGTGGGTTTGATGGGTGGCGAAATCAAGGTGGCCAGCGTGCCCGGGCAGGGCAGCCGCTTCCACTTTCGCCTCACGCTGCCGGTGTCAGACCGGCAAACCGTGGGCGGCATGTCACGCCAAGGGAACCCAGCACTTGACGGCGGCGCCGCGGCACCGCCCGCACCCGCGCCGCGGCTGCAACGCCTGGCAGGCATGCGCATCCTGGTCGTCGAAGACAACGCCGACATCCAGCTGATCGTTCGGAAACTGCTGAGCATGGAAGGCGCTGACGTGCGAATCGCCAGTCACGGCCAGGACGCCATCGATCAGTTGCGCACGGCCATTCCCGGGTTTGATGTTGTTCTGATGGACCTGCAAATGCCGGTGATGGACGGGTTCACCGCGACGCAGCGCATCCGCCACGATCTGGGAATGACGGCCCTGCCCATCGTTGCGGTGAGCGCGAACGCGATGGCGTCGGACCGCGAGGCCTGCCTGGCCGTCGGAATGAACGACCATGTTGGCAAACCCTTTGACCTGAACGAATTGGTGGGCGTCTTGCGGCGGCACACCGGCGCGTCTGACAACAAGGCCGCCAGCGCGGTTGGCACGCGGGAGGTGAGCGCGGCGCTGCGGCAGGCCGCCAGCGTGGCCGGTGTCGACATCGACGCCGCGCTCGATCGACTGGGCGGGAAGCGCCAGCTCTACCAGCGGCTGCTGCACAACTTTGCATCGGACCTGCGTCACCTGCCGCAACGGCTGCGCGGGTTGCTCGCCCAGCGCGAAGACGGCGAAGCGGCGCGCGCCATGCACTCGCTGAAGGGCGTCGCCGCGACGCTTGGCGCAATGCGCTTGTCCGCGGTGGCGACCAGCGGCGAGCAGCAACTCTCATCGGGCCTCCCGATCGACGCAGCGCTGCAGACAATCGCGCACGCCTGCGACGCCATCGGCGCGGCGCAACCTGCACTGGCGGCGCTGCTGCAGACGCTGCGCAGCGAAAACGACGCGGCGGATGCGAAGCCCGGCGTTGCCGCTGCGCCCGGGTCTGGTGTCACCGGGGCCGATGGCGCGCCACGCGATGCCGCACTGCGCGCGGCACTGCTCGCCCTGGCCGAGTTGCTGCGCAACTCCGACATGGGCGCATTGCGTGCCATGGACGCGATGCGACGCGAGTTCGCTGCCCATTGGGGTGCTGCGCTGATCGCCCTGGATGAAGCGACTGCCGCGCTGGACTTCGTGCGCGCGCAGCAGCTGTGCCGCGAAATCGCCAACACCCTTCTCGAAGGTCAGCCCGCATGAGCCAGGCAGCCGGAACCGAAGTCGAACCGCATCCCGAGGCGGCGCCGAGCACGACCGCCGGGTTGCTCGCTGATGCGCTCGTGCCGGGCGAGCAGCGAGCGCCGAAGCTGCTCATCGTTGACGACCAGCCGATCAACGTGCAGGCGCTGTTCGAATGTTTTGCCGCCGATCACCAGGTCCATATGGCCACCAGCGGCGAGCAGGCACTGCGCGTGTGCGCCGATCAACTGCCCGACCTGGTGTTGCTCGACATCGAGATGCAGGGCATGGACGGCTATGAGGTGTGCGCCCGCCTGAAAGCGGATGCGCTGACGCGCGACATCCCGGTGATCTTCGTCACGTCGCACCGCGACGAACTTGCCGAGACGCGTGGCCTGGACGGCGGCGCGGTCGATTTCATCAGCAAGCCGTTCCATCCCGGCATCGTGCGCGCGCGCGTGCGCACCCACGTGGCGCTCAAGGCGCAAGGCGATCTGCTGCGCCGCTGGGCTTACATCGACGGCCTGACCGGTGTGCACAACCGGCGCAGTTTCGATGAGCGCCTGGCAGCCGAGTGGGGCCGCGCGGTTCGCAACCGTACCGCGTTGAGCGTCGTGCTGATCGACGTGGACCACTTCAAGCGCTACAACGACCGCTACGGCCATCAGGCGGGCGACGCCTGCCTGCGCCGTGTCGCGACGGTGCTCAAGGCCGGCTTGAAGCGGCCCGGCGACTTGTTGGCACGCTACGGCGGCGAGGAATTCGCCTGCCTGCTGCCCGACACCGACCTCACCGGCGCGATGCAAGTCGCACGCGGGCTGGGGCAGCAGGTGTGGGCGCAGGCCATTGCGCACGCTGACTCGAACGTCGCGCCGGTGCTGACGGTGAGCCTGGGCGTGTGCAGCAAGGGTGCGCAGGTTTGCGCAAGCGCCGCCGAGATGATCCGCGTTGCCGACCTCGAGCTCTACGCCGCAAAGGCCGCAGGCCGGCATCAGGCCTGTGGCGTCGAGATGGCGTCGTCTTAAACGATCAAGTCGTCCAGCCCCGTGGGAGCGAAGGTCGCGCTACCACCGCGTGGCGCGTCGGCGAGCGGCAGCGTGACGCTGAAGATCGTGCCGCCTTCCGGCGGACACTCGAACCCGATGCGCCCGCGCATGCGCTCGACAAGCTCGCGGGTGATCGGCAGCCCCAGGCCGCTGCCGCCGTGCGAGCGTGCGTCACCGGCGTCGGCCTGGGCGAATTTCTCGAACACGCGGGGGCGGAAGTCGATCGGGATTCCCGGGCCGTGGTCTCGCACGGCGATCGTGCATGTCGTCTCGTCGCGGTGCAATTGCACTTGCACGGCGCTGCCGGCGGGCGAGAACTTGATCGCGTTGGACACCAGGTTGCCCATCACCTGCGTCATGCGCCGCGGGTCCACGCTCACCCACACCGCGGCTTCCTGGCGCGGCATCGTCAACTGCACCTGGTACAGCCGGGCGAAGCCGAGCGTGCTGCGCAAATGGTCGCGCAGCAGTTTCACGAGATCGACGATTTCAGGCTGCACCACGAGTTGCCCGGTCTGCATCTTCTCGAGATCCAGGATGTCGTTCACCAACTCCACCAGGCGCTCGCAGTTGCGCGACGCCATCACCACCATGCGCTGCGCGCCTTCAGGCAGCGTGCCGCTGCTGCCGTCGGCCAGCAGCGAGAGCGCGCCGCGAATGCTGGTCAGGGGCGTGCGCAGCTCGTGGCTGACGACGGAGACGAAGTTCTCTTTCATGCGCTCGATGCGGCGCTGTTCGCCCATGTCGCGCAAAACGCAAATGTGCAGACGCCGCCGCGCGTCTTGCAGGACGCGGCAGTTCGCCTCGAGCGGAAAGGCTTCGCCGTCCAGGCGATAGGCGTCGATCGCCAGGCGCTGCACCGCGCCCGGTTCAGTGCCGCTGTCGCGCAGCAGGCTGCCGAGTTCGGGTACCAGATCCACCACCGGCCGGCCGAGCGTTTTGCCGGCGACGCAGCGGAAGATCGCTTCGGCGGCGGGGTTGAAGGAGAGGATCACGCCGAAGCGGTCGAACGTGACGACGCCGTCGGGAATCGCCTCCAGCACAACGCTGGTGCGCGACTGCGAGTCGCTCAGCGCCTGTTCGGTGAAACGGCGTTGATCGACCTCGGATTGAAGTTGGTCGTGCGAAAGGGTAAGGCGGCGTGTCGCGCCGCGCAAGTTGATCAGGCCGAACAGGCCGATCGCCAATGTGACCAGCGCGGTGACGATGAGCAGCGCCGAGGCGCGCTGACGCGTGCTGTTGTCGGCGTTCACCCGTTCGTCGAGCGTGGCACGTTCCGCCCGGCCGATCTCTTGCAGCAGCACTTGTGCCGTGCCGTGCAAGGCACGCGCGCGCGTCGACAGTTCCGCCGCCTGAGCCGCACTGCGCGGCGCGCCGCCGCACGCCGCGGCAATGGGCCCGGCCACCTCACGCTGCAGATCGCGCTGGGCCAGCGCCAGGCGTGCCACGCGCTGGGCCTGGGCGGGAGAGCCGCGCTCCAATTCGCCGAGCCGGGCCAGCGCGGCGAGGCGCTCCAGCGGGGGCATGCCCGGTGCCTGCGGGGCATCGCCGCGCCGCTGTGCCGGCAGGTCGATGCCCAGGGCGCAAAGCGGCACCTGGGCGTCTTGCGCGATCGCCTGCTCGACGCGCGCGAGTTGCTCCAGAACCTCCAGCGCATGCACGCGCCAGCGCTGGGTTTCGAGCAAGGCGCCGACGTTGCGCGCGCTCACCGCGAACAGTAAGACGACGCACAGCGCCAGCGCCGAAGTGGCGAACAGCAGGCGGTTTTCGAGCCGCCAGCTGCGCCCGCCCAGCCAGGAACGCGTCATGGTTTTCCCACCTTCGTTGCCCCGCCGTGCCCCGCGGCGGCGCCGGTGTCGGCGTCCACGGTGGCGTTCCTGGGGGGCACCTGGGGCGTCGCTGTCATGGGGTGGCGCGCGGCCGGCGGCGCCACTTGCCAGCCCGCCGTGCGCTGCATCTCGCCCCATTGGCTGGGCCGCTGTGCGAGCCACTCCATCATGCCGATGATGCGCCACCACAGCGTCAACTGGCGGTAGCCGAAGTTCTCGACCAGCATGGCCGCGCTGAGCTGGAGCAGGTGGCTCAAGCGCGGATAGATGTGGAACGACAGCTCTTCGAGCAAAAGCGCGAATGCCGACAGCATCAACCCCAGGCCGACGGCGAGCACCAGAAACGTCAGGCACACCGACCATGAGACGATCCCCGTCGCGGCACCGATCAGCAGGGCGACGAAACCGAGGATCTCGACCACAGGCCCGAGGGCCTCGAACAGCAGCATCGCCGGAAGCGCCAGCCAGCCGACCGCGCCGCCGCGCCGGTGGAACAGCAGTGCGCGGTTCGCCCACAAGCTTTCGAGCAGGCCGCGCTGCCAGCGCTTGCGCTGATTTTTCAGCACCTTCAGGCTCTCGGGTGCCTCCGTCCAGCACACCGGGTCGGCGAGGAACACGATGCGGTAGGGGCGCCGCGCGACGCGGTGGTGCAGGTGTAGCCGCACGATCAATTCCATGTCTTCGCCTATCGTCGCGACCCGGTAGCCGCCGGCCTCGACGACGGCGGTGCGGCGGAACACGCCGAACGCGCCCGAAACGATGAGCAGCGCATTCAGCGGCGACCAGCCGACGCGACCGAACAGGAAGGCGCGCAGGTACTCGACGATCTGCACGCGCGCCAGCCAGCTGCGCGGCATGCCCACCGCTTCGAGGAAACCGCTCGCGACGCGGCAGCCGTTGGCGATGCGCACCGTGCCGCCGCTGGCGATGACGCTCGCGTCTTCGAGAAAGGGCCGCACGACGCGGCGCAGGCTGTCGGATTGCAGGATCGAGTCGGCATCGACGGCACAGAACAGCGGGTGCCGCGACGCGTTGATGCCGGCGTTCAGCGCGTCCGCCTTGCCGCCGTTGGCTTTGTCAACGACACGCAGGTTCGGGTGCGTGGGCGAGCGGTAGATCGCATGCACCTGGGCCACCGGCAGGGCGATGCGATACGCCTCGGGAAACTCCACGAGCCCGAACTCGTCTTTCAGCACTTGCAGCGTCGCGTCTTTCGAGCCGTCGTTGATGACGATGACTTCGAACGCCGGGTAGTCGAGCTGCAGCATCGATCGCACCGAAGTCGCGATCGTCGCCGCCTCGTTGTAGGCCGGCGCGAGCACGCTGATCGGTGGTTCCAGGCCCGAGGCGTATTGCGGCAGCCGCTGCGCCAGCCGCGCCGGGCTGTCACGGCGTATCGCCAGCAGGGCGACCACGTTGAGCAGCAGGTAGGTGCCGTTGAGCGCCGCGAAGTAGCCGAGAAACAGCCATTGAATGACGCCGAACACGTCGTGCCAAGTGAGTGCCGCCAGCGTTGCCATCGTCACGTCAGGTCATGTCGCGTTCGACGATCGCCTGCGCGAGCACGTCGCGCGCATAACGATCGCCCAGCGACCCGTGCAGCTCCTGTGCCGCTTGCCGGGTCAGGCCGGGTGTGCACAGCAAGGCCTGCGCGGCACGGTAGCGGACCCACCATTGCGGGTCGGAGAGCAGCCGCAGCAACAAGGGCTTGTCGGCAGGCGTGCCGAAGCGCGCGAGTGCCGCCGCGGCTTGCGAGCGCACCCACCACACGGGATGTTGGGTCAACTCGCGCACCCGTGGCAGCGCCGCGGGCGACTGCACATGCTGCATGCACATCGACAGCAGGTCGTTGTGATCGCTGCCCTTGAGCAAGGCCAACAGCGTGGGCGAGGCGCGCACCGCGTCGACGGCGGCCAGCAGGCGCACCAGGCGCACTTGGCTCGCCGGTTCCGATTGCAGCAGGCGCTCGCGCAGCGGCTCGAACAGGTGCTGCGTGCCGGCTTCGCGCAGCAGCAACGCGAGCCGCGCCACCGGCCACTCGGGCCGCCGGACGATTTCCGCGAGCACCGGCGCCGCGGCGCGCGCCGGGTCGATCTGCAGCAGCGCGCGCGCCGCCGACAGGCTGAGGTAGGACCGCGGGTCGCTCAGCAAGCCCTGCACCGCGTCCCAATCGTCGGGCTGCGCCAGGTGGCCCAGCGTCAACAAGCCGAGCCACTGGCGATCGCGGTTGCGCCGCGTCAGCCAACGCCGCGCCAGCGCGCCCAGGCCGAGCAGGTTCAGCACCACGCGCAGCCGGTCGTGCGACGGTCCGCGCAGGCTTTCCGCGATCTGGTTCCACAGCAGCAGCAGCACCGGGCGCTCGCTGCGCCGCAGCGCCGGAAACGTCGGGTCTTCGCCCATCGCGTGGCGCAGCAGCGCGGGGCGCCAGCGTGCGATCGTCTGCGCGGCAGCGCGTTCGCGCCAGCGCGACGTGAGACGCACCAACCCCACCAGCACGATCAATGTGAACGTCAGCGCCAGCGCACCCAGCCCAAGGAACGAGGCCAGCAGCAGCGCGAGATCAGTGCTGAAATCGAAGCCCAAGCCGCAATCCGTTGCGTTCGTAAAGGTCGCCCTGGCGGTGCGACGACAGTTCGGCGCCGAGCCACCACTGCGGCCTCAGCGCCCATTGCGCCTTCAGCGCCGCGCCGCGCACCGAACTCGACACCAGCCCGGTGCTCGGCACATTCTCGACTTCCCGGCCGCGCGCCAACGTGGCACCGAGTGTGAGGCGGTCGTGCACATACCAGTCGGCGCGCGCCACATGCACGGTGCTCACACCTGCGCCGTCCAGGCGCGTGGGCAAGCTGATCCAGGCCAAGCGCCAGCCCGACAAATAGCGTTCGGCCTGCAGCTCCGCGACGGCGCTGCCCTGCGTGGTCGCGCCGCGGTACAGCGTGCGGCCCGCGCCGAGCGCGAAGTTCCAACCTGCGACGCCGTCGCGCCAGACGCGGCCGCGCCAGCGCCAGAGCGGCAGCACGCGGTGCGACTCACTGAGGGACAACTCGGCTTCAGCGCGCCATTGCGGCGCGAGGCTGACGGCCGCGCCGGCCTCGACCTGGGTGTCGAACAAATCGAAGCGTTCGGTGCGGCGCAGTGCCGCGTTTGCTGCCCAACCCGCCGGGTCGCGCCAAGACGCCAGGAGTTCGGTGCTGCGCCAATCCGCGCGCGCCGCGCTGAGCTGCTCGACCGTGTGCGCCGCCTCCAGCGAGAGCGGGCCGGCGTGCACACCCGCAGCGCACGCCAGCAGGGCCAGCGCCCAGCTCGCCGCGGCGCGACGGCGCGCGCGCCCGGTCATGCCGCGGCCGCCAGCAACTGGCGCACCCGCGCCATCAGTTCCTGCGGCTGGAATGGCTTGACGACATAGCCGTTGCTGCCTGAGTCGAGTGCGCGCACGATGTCTGGCTCCTGTGACTTTGCGCTCAGCATCAGCACCGGCACCTGCGCCCAACCGGGTTGCGCGCGCAGCAGCTTGATCAGCTCGAACCCGTCTTTGTGCGGCAGCATCACGTCCATGATGACGAGGGCCGGCGCGGCACCCGCGACGATGCGCGCCTGCGCGGCGTTGCCGTCACGGCAGATCTGCACCGTGTGGCCTTCGCGCTGCATCATGAACTCCAGCAGCTCGGCAATGCTTTCGTCGTCTTCGACGATCAGAACCTGGGGCATTGGGTGCGGCGCCTGGGAGCAGGCACTCGGGCGGCTACGAATGGGGGCAGAGCATAACCGCCGCGCGCGGCGGGGTCGCGGGTGGCGCGAAGCGGCAGGCCTGGGCGGCGCGGGTCCGACCCAAAGCCCGAGAGGCTTCTAGGTCAGCCCCAACAAGCGCATCGCATTCGTCTTCAGAATCATCGGGTGCACGGCGGGTTTGAAGCCGGCCTCGGCGAAGTCTTTCATCCAGCGCTCCGGCGTGATCAGCGGGTAATCGCTGCCGAACAGCACGCGCTCCTTGAGCAGCGTGTTCGCATACTGAATCAACTGCGGCGGAAAGTACTTCGGGCTCCAGCCCGACAGGTCGATCCAGACATTCGGTTTGTGCAGCGCCAGGCTCAGTGCCTCGTCTTGCCAGGGCCAACTCGGGTGGGCGATGACGATCTGGATGTCGGGGAAGGCCATCGCCACGTCCTCTAACAGCATCGGGTTGCTGTTCTGCAGCCGCAAGCCGCCGCCGCAACGCATGCCGCTGCCGATGCCGAAGTGGCCGCTGTGAAAGATCGCCGGCAGTTTGTGCTCGGCGATCACTTCATAGAGCGGCCAGGCCATGCGGTCATACGGCAAAAAACCTTGCACCGTTGGGTGAAACTTGAAGCCTTTCACGCCGTGTTCGGCGATCAGGCGCCGCGCCTCGCGCGCGCCGAGCTTGCCTTTGTGCGGATCGATGCTGGCGAAGCAAATCATCATGTCGGCGTTTTTCTGCGCCGCCTCGGCGATCTCCTCATTCGGAATGCGGCGCCGCCCGAGTTGAGACTCGGCGTCGACGGTGAACATCACCAGACCCAGCTTGCGCTCGCGGTAGTAGGCGATGGTTTCATCGATCGTCGGCCGGCGGTTCGAGCCGAAGTATTTGTCGGCGGCGCGGTCGTATTCTTCGCCATAGTTGTCGAACGGGTTCCAGCACGACACCTCCGCGTGCGTGTGGATGTCGATCGCCACCAGCTCGGCGGTGTTCATGGTGATTCGGCTCCCGGCGCAATGTGATTCAACGGCATAACCATTGTCGTGGGCCCGGTGGCCCGACGTGCCTCTGGTAAACCCGGTTCTCGGGGGGCTGCACTTGATTAATACTTGTAATCAACTTCAAGGTTCTCCCCATGCCATTGGTTTTCAGTCCTGCCGCCGGTTTGCTCGCCAGCCTGGACCTGTTGCGCATCGAAATCGCGGGTGCCGTGGTCCATGTGCGCTTGAACCGGCCCGCCAAGCGCAATGCCGTGAACGACGCGCTCATCGCGCAACTGCACACCTGCTTCATCAACCTGCCTGCCGACGTGAATGCGGCGGTGCTCACTGGCGAGGGGCAACATTTTTGCGCTGGCCTGGATTTATCGGAGCTGACCGAGCGCAGCGTCGGCGAAGGCGTGATGCACTCGCGCACCTGGCACGCGACGATGGACGCGATTCAGTTCGGCCGCGTTCCCGTCGTCACCGTGCTGCACGGCGCCGTCGTCGGCGGTGGGCTGGAGATCGCCAGCAGTTGCCACATCCGCGTCGCCGAGGCGAGCACGTTCTATGGCCTGCCGGAGGGGCAGCGCGGCATCTTCGTCGGCGGAGGCGGCTCGGTGCGCGTGCCACGCCTGGCGGGGGTGGCCTTGATGACCGACATGATGCTCACCGGCCGGGTGCTCGACGCGCAGGAGGGCCTGCGGCGCGGCCTGTCGCAGTACGTCGTCGCCGACGGCGCGGGTTTTGCCAAGGCGTGCGAACTCGCCCGCCACATCGCCGGCAACGCGCCGCTGTCGAACTTCGCGGTGCTGCAAGCGCTGCCGCGTATCGCCGACCTGTCGCAAAGCGATGGCCTGTTCGTCGAATCGCTGATGGCGGCGATCGCCCAGGGCGACGATGCGGCCAAGCAGCGCATGCGTGCGTTCCTCGACAAGCGTGCTGGCAAGGTGGGCAAGGCTCCGTGAGCACCGTCGCGGCCTACCGTCATCTGCCGCTGGGCGGCTCGCTGGAAGCGAACTTTGTCGCCCGGCCCGACGGCACGACGCTCGTGACATCGGTGGAGCCGCTGCAGCCCTATCCGCTGCGTCTTACCGACCGACTGTTGCATTGGGCCGATGTGGCGCCCGACCACACGCTGGCCGCGCAGCGCGACGCCGCAGGTGCTTGGCGGCGCATCAGCTACGCGCAAGCGTTGCGCAGCGCGCGTGGCATCGCCCAGGCGCTGCTGGACCTCGGGCTGTCGCCGCAGCAGCCGGTGGCGATACTTTCCGACAACGACCTTGAGCACCTGTTGCTGTCGCTGGGCGCGATGCTCGCGGGCGTGCCGTTCGCGGCGATTTCGCCGGCCTACTCGACGCTGTCGCAGGACCACGGCAAATTGCGCCACGTCGTTGGTGTACTGACTCCCGGGCTGGTGTTTGCGTCGAACGCCACAACCTACGGCCGCGCGATCGCCGCCGCCGTGCCGGCCGCCACACCGGTGGTGCTGACACAAGGCCGGCTCGACGGCCGCGACACGCGCAGCTTCAGTGCGCTGCTCGACACCGCGCCGACACCGCAGGTTGCGGCAGCGCACGCCACGGTGGGCCCCGACACGATTGCGAAGTTTCTGTTCACCTCGGGCTCGACGAAACTGCCCAAGGCGGTGATCAATACGCAGCGCATGTGGTGCGCGAACCAGCAGCAAATCCTGCAATGTTTTCCGGACCTGGGGCACACACGCCCGGTGCTGGTGGACTGGCTGCCGTGGAACCACACGTTCGGCGGCAATCACAACGTCGGCCTGACGATCTACAACGGCGGAACGCTCTACATCGACGAGGGCAAGCCGACGCCGCAATTGATGGCCCAGACGCTGCGCAACCTGCGCGAGATTTCGCCGACGGTGTACTTCAATGTGCCCAAGGGCTTCGAGGAGATCGCCAACGCGATGGAGCGCGACGCGCAGCTTCGGCAAACGCTGCTGGCGCGGGTCAACATGTTCTTCTACGCGGGCGCCGGCCTGGCGCAACCGGTGTGGGACAAGCTCGACGCGTTAGCCGTCGCCACCTGTGGCGAGCGCATCCGCATGCTCACCGGCCTGGGCATGACGGAGACCGCGCCATTTGCCATTTGCGCCAACGCGCAAGACGTGAAGTCGGGGCACATCGGCCTGCCCGCGCCCGGCGTGGAGCTCAAACTGGTGCCGAGTGGCGACAAAGTGGAAGTGCGCTACCGCGGGCCGAACGTCACGCCGGGGTACTGGCGCGCGCCCGAGCAAACGGCGCAGTCATTCGACGCGGAAGGCTTCTATTGCAGCGGCGACGCCGTCAAGCCGATCGACACCGCGCAGGCCACGCGCGGCTTCATGTTCGATGGGCGCATCGCCGAAGACTTCAAACTCTCCACCGGCACGTTCGTCTCGGTCGGGCCGCTGCGCGGCAAGGTCATCGCTGCGGGCGACCCCTGCGTGCAAGATGCGGTGGTGGCCGGCATCAACCGCGATCAGATCGGCCTGCTCATCCTGCCGCGTCTGGACAGTTGCCGGGCGCTGGCGGGCCTGGGTGCCGGCGCGACGCCGGCCGAGGTGCTGGCGGCGCCGGCCGTGCGCGAGTTCTTCCAAACCCTCGTGGACACCCTGTGGGCCAGCGGCACCGGCAGTGCCACCCGGGTGGCACGCGCGCTCGTGCTGATCGACCCGCCGAGCATCGACCTGGGTGAAGTCACCGACAAGGGCTCGATCAACCAGCGCGCCGTGTTGACGCACCGTGACGCGCTGGTGCAGCAGATGTATTCCGGCCAGGCGCCGAATCTGCTGCTGCCGCGCCACTGATCAACCTGGAGCCAGGCATGCCGCGCACCACGCAATACAAAGTGAATGTCCATTTCGGCGACTGCGACCCGGCAGGCATCGTCTTCTTCCCCAACTTCGCCCGCTGGATGGACGCGGCCTCGCTCGCCTTCTTCATGCAGTGCGGCGTGCCGCCGTGGCGCGAATTGGTGAAGACGCGCGGCATCGTCGGCACGCCGGTGCTGGAGATCAACACCAAGTTTCACAAGGCCGTGACTTACGGCGGGACGATCAGCATCGACACCTGGGTCGAAGAGTGGCGAGCCAAGGTCTTCGTTCAATTGCACCGGGTCACGCGCGCCAGCGGCGAAGGCGTCGACCTGATCTGCGAGGGCCGGGAGGTGCGTGCCTTTGTCGAGCGCGACGCCGCCAATCCCGATCGACTGCGTGCGATGGCTGTTCCCGAGGACATCAAGGCGCTGTGCTCGTGATGCCCGCGCCAAGGCCGACGTCGCGCCGGGCCGGGCGGCCGCTCGCCGCGCCGGCGCCGTTGGCGCTCGACCCGGGGTGCCTGAGCCACCTCGTTGGTTATGCCGCGAGCCGGGCGAGCATCGAACTCAGAAAGACATTCACGCGCCATCTGGGACCGCTCGACCTCAAGCCGGTGGAGTTCTCCATCCTCGCGTTGGTGGCGGCGAACGGCGAAGTCAATCAACGCCGACTCGGCCTGGCGCTCGACGTGGCGCCGCCCAACATGGCGATCACGCTGGATCGCATGGTCGAACGCGGTTGGGTCGAACGCGTGCGCGCCACCCAAGACCGGCGCGCCCAACTCATCCACTTGACCGCTGCGGGCCGCAAATTGGCACGGAAGGCGGAGAAGATCGCCGCGACGATGGAAGACGCCGCGCTGAGTGGCTTGTCGGCCGCCGAACGCGCGCTGTTGATCGAACTCCTGCTCAAGGTCGTGAACACCCCTTCGGCGGGCGCGGCTGAGCTGCAATAGATTCAAGCGCGCTTCATCTCGATCCACAGCAGCGCCAAGCCGCTCGCCACGACGACCGCCGCGCCGAGCGCGACACCGGCGTCAGGCCACTGACCGAACAGCAACCAGCCCCAAAGCGTCATGTAGATGATCTGCTGGTACAAAAACGGGCTGAGCGTGGCGGCGGAGGCGTAGCGGTGGGCTTGCGCGACCCAGAAGTGGCCGAGGCCGCCGAACAAGCCGCACGCGCCGACCAACACCCAAGACAACGCATCGGCCGGGGTCTGCCAGTGCGCCAGCGCAAACGGCGCGAGCACGACGCTGGCGCCCAGAGCCGACATCAACTGCGTCGCCGCAGGCGATTCACTGGCGGCCAGACGCCGTGTCAGCAAGTTGAAAAAGGCATAGAGCACGGCATTCAGCACCGACAGCAGGATCGCCGGGTGAAAGGCCTGGGTTCCCGGTCGAATCACGAGCAACACGCCGGCGAAACCGGCGAGGATCGCGGCCCAGCGCCGCCAGTCCAGGCGCTCGTGCAAGAACCACGCGCTCAGCAGCGCGATCATCAATGGCACCGAAAACTGGATCGCCGCGGTCTGCGCCAACTGCAGGTATTGCAGGGACCAGAAATTCAACGCCGTCATCGTCGCCAACATCAGCGCGCGCACGAGCTGCAGCTTCGGGTGTTGCACACGCAGCATGGCGCGGCCATATACCGGGCCAAGCAGCGCCGAGGTGAGCACCGCGTGCGCGACGAAGCGCAGCCACACGACCTCCAGCACCGGCAGCGATTGCACCAGCCACTTGGCGGAGGCGTCCAGCGTCGCGAAGCACAGCGTCGTCAGCGTCACCAAGCCGATGCCGATGCGCCGGCCGCGCGCGCTATCGAGATGCAGCATGCCGGCGCATCATGCGGCGCCCGGCGCGGGAGGGTCGGAGGGCGCGGCAGTGGCGGCGGCGGGCGCCGGCCGGCGCCGGTACATGCCCCAGCCCTTCATGCTGAGCACGGCCTGGCCGTTCTGGTTCGACACCAGCCACATCGAGCGCACCAGGCCCACGCCGGGACGGCTCGCCATCGGGCGGGCTTCCAGAACTTCGAGCCGCGCGCGCAGGGTATCGCCGGGGAACACTGGCTTGAGCCAGCGCAATTCGTCGATGCCCGGTGAACCCAGGCTGGCGCTTTCCAGCAAATAGGCGTCGCACATCATGCGCATCGCCATCGCGCAGGTGTGCCAGCCGCTGGCCGACAAGCCACCAAACAGCGATGCCCGTGCCGCGTCATCGTCGAGGTGAAACGGCTGCGGGTCGAACTCCCGCGCGAAGGCCAGGCTCGCCTCTCGCGTCACCAGCATCGCGCCGAATTCACGCACCTGGCCGGCGGGGAAATCTTCCCAGTAATAGCGATAGGTCTTGGCGGGAGCCGCGGGCGAGGAGGTCAAGGGCGTAGCGCCGCGCGGGCGGCGAAAACAAAAGCGCGCCGGGAGCGGCGCAGCCCGGAGCATAACGACTCACGCACTGTTGCGCGTCAGCCTGTCCCACACGAGCTCAGCGGCGGCAAGGTCTTCGAGGGCCGTGCCCACCGACTTGAACAGAGTGATCTGATCGGCTGACTCGCGTCCCGCGCGTTCGCCTCGACACAGCTCGGTCAGCGTGCCACGCAGCTGCGTGGCGCTGAACCTGCCTTCGGCCACGGCCTGCAGCACGTCGCCTGACTTCGCCAACGCCTCGGGCGTGTCGACGTACACCTGCGCGCGCGAAAAGCATTCGGCGTCGCTCTCCCGCATGGCCGGCGTGAAGCCGCCGATCAGATCGAGGTGCGTTCCTGGCCGCAGCCAGGCGCCGTGGATCAGCGCCGTGTGCGACAGCGTGGCGCAACTGATGAGATCCGCCTCGCCGGCCGCGCGCTCAAGGTCTTGGGTGGCGTCGGCAGCGAATCCTTGCGCGGCCAGGTCGGTGGCGAGTTGCTGGGCGCGCAGTGGGTCGCGATTCCAGACCGTGACCTTGCGCAGCGGGCGCACCGCCTGCATCGCAGGGGCCAACAGCGAGGCTACGCGTCCCGCCCCAACGATCAAGAGTCGGCTGGCGTCAACGCGTGCGAGGAACGAGGCGGCCAGGGCCGATGCCGCAGCAGTGCGCCGCGAAGTGACCTCGGTGCCGTCGAGCTGCGCCAACGGCACGCCGGTGGTGGCGTCGAACAGGGTGTAGGTGGCGTGCAGGCCTGGCAGGCCGCGACGCGCATTGCCCGGAAAGATAGCGACGGTCTTCAGGCCGAAGTGGTGGCTGCTCCGCCAGGCGGGCATCAGCAGCACCGTGCCGGCTTCGCCGCCGGGCACATCAATTCGATGGCTGTGGCGCGCAGGGACTTCGCAGCCTTGAACGAACAACGCGCGCAGCGCTTCGATCAGGCGCGGAAACGGCAACTCGCTGCGGGTGGTGGGTGTATCGACGATGCGCACGGTGCGGCGCCGAGCGATTGCGCTCGCTGCGCCGGGTGCAGTATCGCGTGGCCGTGGTGACTACCGCAGCGGCGGCGCGGCGCGCGCGCCGCGCAGGGTGAGTGTCAGGCAGACGCGCGGTCGCCGAAGAAATGACGGAACACATCGGGCTCGTGCACCTCGCGCTGCGCCAGGCCGCTCAGCGTCTCCTGAAACGGCTCGGGCGGCGGCAACAAGTCCAGATCTGCCGGCGCGGTGTTGTCCCAGGCCGAGTTGAACTGGGCCGTGAGCTGGCGGC
>JANOLJ010000343.1:0-3600 GCA_031419715.1 Burkholderiales bacterium
CCCAGCTGCCACCGTAGGCGGGGTCGTTCCGCGGGCGGCAGCCCGCGAGCCACAGTCCCGGTGTGCCGACCCATGCCGCTGCGAGCCCGCGCGAGGCACCGCCCAGCCACCGGCGCCGCGTCGGCCCGGGTTTCACTCCTGGACCTTGCCCCATTCCTGCTCGTAGGTCTGCACCAGCACCTGGTTCGACAGCCGGTTCACCTCGGCCGGCACGCGCGCCATGTCGGGCGGAAAGTGGAACAGCGCGGGCAAGCCCTCGCTGCTCAGGAAACGCAGCGACGAGGGCCATGTGACCGGGCGCACCCAGGGCCGGCGGCTGGCGATGACGAAGCCCCATTCGCCGAAGCTCGGCACATGGGCGTGGTAGGGCAGGGCCCTCAATCCCGAGGCTTCGATCGTGCTCACGACGGTCCAGAAACTCTTGCGCGCGATCAGTGGCGATGTCGCCTGCACCACGGCGTAACCCCCGGCGCGCAGGCGCGCATCGAGCAGCGTGTAGAAGCTCGTCGTGTAGAGTTTGCCGAGCGAAAAATTGCTCGGGTCGGGGAAGTCGACGACGATCGCGTCGTAGTGGTTCGTGTCCTGCTCCAACCAGCTGAAGGCGTCGGCGTTGACGACGTGAACCTTCGGCGAATGCAAGGCGTCGGCGTTCAGCTTGCGCAGCAGCGGCTGCTCCTTGAACAGGCGCGTGATGTGCGGGTCGAGGTCCACCAGCGTGATGCGCTGTACGCCCGCGTGGCGCAACACCTCGCGCACTGCCATGCCGTCGCCGCCGCCGAGCACGAGCACGTCGCGCGGCGCGCCGTGACCGGCCAGCGCAGGGTGCACCAGCGCCTCGTGATAGCGGTACTCGTCGCGCGAATGGAATTGCAGGTTGCCGTTCAGGAACAGGCGCACGCCGGCCTTGTTCGACGTGACGACGATGCGCTGGTAGGGGCTGCTTTCGCTGAGGATCACGTTGTCGGCGTAGAAGCGCTCCTCGGTCCAGCGCGTCAGCGAATCCGCCGCGAGCAGCGTGCCGAGCAGCAGCGCCACCACGAGCGCGCAGGCCAGCACATGCGCGCCAAGGCGTCGCAACTCACCGCGAAACAGCCACAGCGCCCAGACCGCCACCAGCGCGTTGAACAGGCCGAACAGCACGCCGGTGCGGATCAACCCGAGGTGGGGAACGAGCAACAGCGGGAACGCGACCGCCACCGCCAGCGCGCCCAGATAGTCGAACGTCAGCACCTGCGACACCAGGTCGCGCAACGCATAGCGCGCGCTGAACTTGCGCTTGAGGATGCGCATCACCAGCGGAATCTCCAGCCCGACGAGCACGCCCACGAGCAGCACACCGGCATACAGCGCGAAGCGAAACGACGGCGGCGCGAGCGCGTGCAGCGCGAACAGCGCGGCCGGCAACAAACCGCCACACAGGCCCACGAGCAGCTCGATGCGCAGGAAGTGCGCGACCAGTTGATGCTCGAAGAAGCGCGACAGATACGAGCCCACACCCATCGCGAACAGATAGGCACCGATCACGGTGGAGAACTGCAACACCGAATCGCCCAGCAGATAGCTCGCCAGCGCGCCAGCGGCGAGTTCGTACACCAGGCCGCACGCGGCGATGACGAACACCGACACCAGCAATGCGACTTCGGCGGGGTGCGGGCCGGGGTGCGGGTCGGGTGCGGGCCCGGCGTCGGTGGCGCTGTCGGTCACGGTGTCATGGCCGGCGCAGGCGAATCAACCATGCACTGCCGCTGAAACAATCAAGCCGATCGCAATGCACATCGAGCCGACGATGATCGCCAGCGCGATGTTCTGCTTTTCGGTGATCTCCTCCCACAGCTTGTACGGCGTGAGCTTGTCGACGACCAGAAAGCAGACCCAGAACACCGCCACGCCGACCAGGGCATAGAGCATCGAGCCGAAAAGCACGCCGGGCTTGAGCCATTCGATTCCCATCATGATTGCCTCCGTTTGTTGCAGGGTAAAGGTTGAGAGCCTGATCCGGTTGAGGGCGACGTTACTTGTGGCCGCCGCCGCCACTGGAATAGCCGCCCCACGAGCCGCCGCCCACGCGTGAGCTGCTGCGCTGGCTCGCCAGGCAGTTGCGGTATTCATTGGACGCTTCGCCGTAGCTGGTGCGCAAGGCGGTGCAGTTGTCGCTGTCTGAATCGCAGCGGAACAGCATGAACACGAACACCGCGAACAATGCGCCGACGAACAGTTTGACCCGCAGTGACGTCTTGTCAGCGGTGAAGGGCGTGGCGTCGCGGCGCAGCGCCTGGGCTTTGTCGGCGCTGAGTTTGAAGGCCTTCAGCACTGTGTCGGACGACATCGCCTCACCCGCCGACCAGACGATTTCCCGCGCGTCACTGTGGCCGGTGCGTTCGCGGTTCAACTGGCGCGAGCCGAACTTGCCGGTGCCGCGGTAGTCGGTGTTGAAGGTGCGCTGCTCGCGCTCCAGCCGCCAGTAGAACTCGCCCAGCACATAGGTCACCTGGCCGGTGTAGTCGTAGAGCTTGCGATAGAGCACGCCGCGGTACTTCACGCCCTCGCCCGCCGATTCGGGCACGCCGGTGATCGGCAGCGTCCAGCTCCAGCCGTCTTCGGCGTCCACCAGAAAGGCGAAGCCCCGCGTGCGGTGGTACAGCAGGTATTCGCGCCAGAACGTCTGATCGTCTTCGCTGCCTGCCTCGGCGACTTCGCAGCGCTCGACATAGCCCACCACCTGCCACGGTGCGGGCGCGTCGCCACCGAGGGTGAGTGTGCCGGTGCTGCCCAGCGCGATCTGCGGTTCGCCGCCGTTGTCTTGCGCATAGTGCGCCAGGTCGGCGCCCACGCCGCCGGAGACGTCAACCACCGCCTTGCATTGCTGGCAGGTGATCGACTTCGTCGTCGCCAGATTCACGACGAGCGCGGTGCCGCAACTCGGGCATTCGAGGCCGCGCGCCTTCAGCGTCTTCTCGGTGCTGTCCGCCAAGCCGCTTAAGCCCAGCTCATCCAGCGCGACGCCGCGGCCGATCGACCAGCGTGGCGCCGTGGCGTCGCTGTAGTCGAGCGTGCCCACTTCGCCGGCGGTGTTGCGCAGGTCGGCGACGACGAAGGCGCGCGTCAGGTTCGGCGCGTCAGGCAACTCGCCCTGCGCGGCGATCAGCTTGGCCACCGTCACCGAAGCGACCGACCAGCGCTGGCCGCCGACGAGCAACGCCGCACCGGGGCGCAGGCTTTCCGCGCTCGGCGCGGCACCGGGCAGGGCTGCGTCGAACGCCATCACGTAGCGGCCGTTGTCTTCGCTCAGCCAGCCCGCTTTGCGCGCCGCGTCCGCGCTCTCACCAATGTCGAACAGCGCGTGCCACTCGTTCCACGTGCCCTCGCTGCTTCGGTATTGCAGGCGGCCGATGAGCGTGAATGCAGCACCTTGATGGCGCCCGTTCACGCCCAGTTGCAGGGGCGAGTGATCGTCGAACAACTCGGCGCTTTGGCCGATGCGGCGCAGCGCCTCACCCTCGCGCAACACCGAGCTGCGGCAATAGCTGCATACCGCGAATGCGCTCGCGGCGGAGGCGAACTCCACCGGCGCGCCGCACTGCGGGCAGGCGGCGTGCCAGG
>JANOLJ010000344.1:0-3619 GCA_031419715.1 Burkholderiales bacterium
TGTACTTCAGGCCGGCTTTTTCGAGCGCGCCGCGCATGTTGTACATGTCCAGGCCGAGCACGCCGGCAGCGAGCTTGGCGCGCTTCTCGCCCTCCAGGGCTTCGCGCGCCTGGGCGGCGTCAGCCACTTGCGCGGCGAGCGCGGCGGGAACGATGACGACGCCGTCATCGTCGGCCAGCACCACGTCGCCCGGATTCACCTGAGCGCCGCCACACACGACAGAGACGTTGACGGAGCCGAGTGTGGCCTTCACCGTGCCCTTGGCGCTGATCGCGCGGCTCCACACCGGGAACTTCATCGCGGTGAGGTCTTTCACGTCGCGGCAACCGCCGTCGATCACCAGGCCCACGGCACCACGCGCGCGAAAGCTCGTTGCCAGCAGGTCGCCGAAGAAACCGTCGGTGTTCTCGGCGCTGCACGCGGCGACGACGATGTCGCCTGGGCGAATCTGCTCGGCCACCACATGCATCATCCAGTTATCACCCGGATGCAGCAGCACGGTCACCGCGGTGCCGCAGGCGTGCGCGCCAGCGTAGATCGGCCGCATGTAGGGCTGCATCAGGCCCACGCGCCCCATCGCCTCATGCACGGTGGCCGAGCCGAAGTGGAACAGCCGTTGCACAGCCGCCGCGTCAGCGCGCACGATGTGGCGCTTGACGATTCCGAGTGGGTTCAAACTCATGTTCACTTCCCCTTGAGGCGCTCGACGGCGGCCTGAACCGCGAACCGGTAGCCGGCGACACCGAGCCCGACGATGATGCCCGCGGCGATTTCCGACAGATACGAGTGATGGCGAAACGCCTCGCGCGCGTGCACATTCGTGATGTGGACTTCGATGAAGGGAATCGCCACGCCGGCCAGCGCGTCGCGCAGCGCGATGCTGGTGTGCGTCAGCGCGCCAGCGTTGATGACGATGCAGCCCACGCCCTCGGCGCGGGCCGCGTGAATGCGGTCCAACAGCGCGCCTTCATGGTTGCTCTGAAAGCTGCTCAGTTGCGCGCCGAGTTTGTGCGCTTCGCTCGCGCACATCGTCTCGACTTCGGCGAGCGTCGTCGAGCCGTACTTCGCAGGCTCACGCGTGCCCAGCAGGTTCAGGTTCGGGCCGTTCAACAGCAGAATCTTCATCAAGGGTCTCCGCGGGCGATCAAGCGTCGAAAATGTACTTCGACCCGCGCCGCATCCGCCCGGCGCCCGGTAAATAGTTCGAACGCGCCGATCGCCTGGCCCACCGCCATCATGCCGCCGTCTACGGTGGCGCAACCCCTGGCGCGTGCCGCCTTGAGCAGCGCGGTCTCCAGCGGGAAGTAAACAATCTCGGCGACCCACAGATCCGGGCGCAGCAACTGCTCGGGCAACGGCATGCCCGGCAGTTTGTCCATGCCCGTGGGCGTGGCGTGGATCAGCCCGGTCGCGCCGCGCAGCGCGGTGGCCGGGTCGGCGCACGCTGTCACGCGCGGTGTGCCGGGCAATCCACCGGGCAAAGCGCCGGGCCGCGCGGCGCCCGATGCTGCGCCCGGTGCCGCGCCCGGCGCCAGATAGAGCGCATTCAGGCTCTGCGCCGCAGCCTGCGCGCGGCCGGCCTCGGGATCGACGATGACGAGCCGCGCCGCGCCCAGGCGCAGCACCGCATGCGCGATCGCCGAGCCGGCACCACCCGCGCCGAGCAGCACCACCTGGCTCAGGTCGGCATCGGGCAATCCGCGGCGGAAGCCCCAGGCCCAGCCCGAGCCATCGGTGTTGTGGCCGATGAGCTTGCCGCCGCGGTTCACCACCGTGTTCACCGCGCCCATCGCGCGCGCGTCGTCTGACAGTTCGTCGAGCAGCGGCATCACCGCCTGCTTGCACGGGTAGGTGATGTTCAGCCCGGCGAAACCCATGATGCGCGCCGCGGCCAGCAGCGTGGGCAATGCCTCGACCCCCGCGCCTGTAGTGGCGAGGTCGATCAACTGATAGTGCAGTTTCAAACCCTGCTGGCGCGCTTCTTCTTCCTGCATCGCTGGTGTCAGCGAGAGCTGGATGCCCGAGCCGATCAGGCCGAGCAGCAGCTTGTTCGGTGAGGCGGCGGCGGGTTCCCTCATGGCGCGGGTGGGTGGGTTGCACAGGACCATGGTGGCGCCGAGCCAGTATGTACGAACTGGTTACTTCGGGCTGAGCGGGAAAACCCGGATGCGGCGGCGTGGCGTGCGTGGAGCAGGTAGCTCATTTGCGCACGAAGCGCACGACCATTTCAATGATGCTGTCGCGCCGCGCCACGATGGACACGGGCGAATCGAGATCACGCTTGAAGATCAGCGAGAACGTGTGCTTGTTCGCCACGTTGAACACGCTGAGCGCGCTGATCGACATGTGCAAGTCCACGGCATCGAGCCCGGTGCGGAACACGCCGCCGGCCAGGCCGCGTTCGTAGAGCTTGAGCACTTCAGCGATCGCCGGCACATTGAGTTTCTGGATCGCCTTGCTATGCGCGAGAAACAAGCCGCGGTGCATGTTCTCGTTCATCACCAGGCGCACGAAATCGGGGTTCGCGAGTTGGTAGTCCACGGTGAAACCGACGAGCTTGCGCAGCGCGTCTTCCGGCGCCAGGTCGTCCAGGTTCAACTCGGCCTCGATGCTGCGGATGCGCCGGTAGGCCTCTTCGAGCACCGCGATGTACAGGCCCTCCTTGCTGCCGAAGTAGTAATAGATCATGCGCTTGCTGGTGCGCATGGCTAGCGCGATGACGTCGATGCGCGCGCCGGCCAGGCCCTTCTCGGAGAATTCGTGCGTGGCGACTTCCAGAATGTCGGCCATCGTGCGCGCCGGGTCGTTGGTGCGCGGGGGCGCGGCACGTGCCTTGGTTGGGGTCTTGGCGGGGGCCGGGGCCTGGCGCCGAGCCTTCGCTTTGGCGGCAGTTGCAGCAGCCAGGCGCGCACGGGAATGTACCGGTTCGTTCATTCAGGCCAGTGTAGGCGAAGATCGAACCCAGCCGAGTGCTCCAATGACAGCCTGCGCGGAGCGTGCAGCGTTGCCGCTGGTGGGTCCAACGACTTGGAGCGTTGGGCCGGGACTGGTTGCTTATCACGGCACAGGCGCTCGAGGGGACGCGGGTCGTGAAGAAGATGTCGCCCTCGCAGCCAGGCGCAATGAAGCTCGCACGGCGCTATGGCGATGTCCTGGTCTGCGTGCGCTATCGCCACGACGCCCAGGGACTGAATCGTTACACGACGGTTGAATTGGTCGTCGATCAAGTGCCTGTTCAGGCGCGGCGCGACGAAAAACGAATCGTCGCGGTCAAGCTTGACTACGACGACAAACCACTGCGAGCAGTCGTGAGCGCCAACGGCGCGAAATGGGATGCCCACGCCAAAATATGGCGCATGCCGCGCAGCGTGGCAAAGCAACTCGGCCTGCTTGCGCGAGTCACGCAGGGGTAGATTCACATGCCAACCAATATTGCCAAGTTCTTGCCAGCTATCGCAATCGCTGGCGATGTATGGCAAAGGGTTGGTTGGTCTACATTACGTTGAACTAAACCGCTGCCGCGGTGGCCGCTGACCGACGCGGCGGAGGCACAAAGGCGCGAAGGCGTACCTTGATCGATGCGGGCATGTGCCCGTATAGATCGAGGAGTTTTCGATGA
>JANOLJ010000345.1:0-1759 GCA_031419715.1 Burkholderiales bacterium
CCAACGATCGTCACCGTGACTGGGCCATAGTAGGGGTCGCGCGCAGTCGGTTCGACCCTTCGATCGACGCCTCGGAGCATGGGTTCCGGGGCGTCCTTTTCGACGTATGGCTCAGGTTCGCGCTTCGGGTGTCGGCAAGGTGATGCGCGTCGGCGGGCAGTAGAACGGTTGGCCTCGGGTGCTTGCGTGGTATTCGAGCGTCTGACCGTCGGCAAGGATCTGAATGCGAAAGCCCGGCACCAAGGCTTGGGTGTAGGCCATGCCAGGCTGCGGACAACCCATTGAACCGTCCGGCCAAACGATCGCTTCCGCCAACGCGACCGTAAGGGCCGAAATATCGCGTCTGCTGCGGCGCGCTGCATCGCCCAGCGCAAACTGAACCATAGATTCGAGCAGTGGGTTCACGGGCAGACGTCCCTTGCTCGCATTGTTGTCCGATCCGGTCTGCAAGCCACCCGCCAACTGAAGAATGTCGGATGCAAAGACGTCTGCCGAGCCCATGTCGCTGCTCGCTTGTGCGCTACTCAAGAGGCAGGCGCAAAGGAGCGCGGCGCCGCGACGCGATCGACACACGCTTCGTGCGGGCAACTTGTGACCTCTCATCGGCGATTTTTGGACTTTGGTCAGAACAGACCGAGCGTACAACCACTTCTCAACGCCCTCAACTTCCCAACTTCAAAAACAGATCCCGGTCCGGCGCGAAGTTCGCATACAGCGGCAGCAACGCCCCGCCGATCGCGCGTGCGTCCGAGCCTATCGTTCCGGCGAGCAGCGCGGGGCGCGCCACGCCTTCCCAGCTGTAGGCGTTGAGCGCGGCGTCGAGTTCGAGCAGCAAGGCGTCGAGCAGGCTGCGGTCGAACGAGCCGTCGACGATCACGCCGTCCACATCGACCAGGCAGGCAGCGCTCTGGACCGCCAGCGCGATCGCGCGCGCGCTCTCGCCGAGCCAGGCCAGGGTGAGTTTTCGCCAGGGCGGCTGAAGCGCCCGGCCATCGGCCACCGCCGTGGCGTCCAGGCCCTTCTCGCGATACATCGATTCGAGCTTGTACAGCGACGCCACGCTCAGCAGTTGCGGCGGCGCACTCGCCTGCGGTTCGCCATTGCCGCGCGGCGCCTGTGCCAGCGCCATCGAACCCACCGCGCCGGCGTTGCCGCTTAAGCCCGCGCGCAGGTGGCTGTCGATCACCAGGCCGCCGCCGATGAAGGTGTCGACAAAGATGTAGAGAAAACTGCGGATGCTGCGGCCACGCCCGGCCACGAGTTCGGCGACACACGCGGCGGCCGTGTCCTTGACGAATTCGACCGGCAGCTCCGTCATCGCCTGAATGCGCTCGCGGATGTCGATGCCGGCCCATTGCGCCGCCTGTTCGGGCGCGACGCCGAGCAGCGTCTGCCAGCCTTCCAGCGACAGCGGCGCGGCCACGCCCACGCCGGTGAGGCGGGCGCGCAAATTGGCCGGCAGCGACGCGCGAAGTTCGCGCAGACGCGTCTTGACTTCGCTGAACAAGGCTCGCGGATCGGGGAAGGAGTAACTCAACGACACGCGTTCGCGCGCACGGCCGGTGAAATCGACCAGCAGCATGTCCATGCTGCGCCGGCCGATCTTGATGCCGATGGAAAACGCGCCGTCGGGGTCAAGCGCCATCGGCACCGAGGGTTGACCCACCTTGCCGCGCACCGGCTCCAGGCGCCGCACCAGGTGGTCTGCCTCCAGGCGCGCAATGATGATCTGCACCGTCTGCGCCGTCAGGTGCGTCAG
>JANOLJ010000346.1:0-2477 GCA_031419715.1 Burkholderiales bacterium
CTTGTTATCGGCGTCCATGCCCTTGTAGACGTCTTTGCCGATCGCGTCTTCAATGTACAGGTTGCCGTACTTCTTGTTCATCGCCGCCACCGCGTCGGCGTGGTCGATCATCTTGATCTTGGTGTTGGGCGTGTTTGCCAAGTCGGTCACAGCAGCGGTGGGCAGGCCGCCGACCCAGAAAAAGGCGTCAATCTTGCCGTCTTTCATCGCATTCACCGATTCGGCCACGCCCAGGCGCTCGCGCTTCATGTCGACGTCTTTGTCCAGGCCAGCGGCCTCGATCACGCGAAACGCCATCACTTCCGTGGCGCTGCCCGGTGAGCCGGTGGAGACGCGCTTGCCTTTGAGGTCAGCCATCTTGGTCACGCCGCGGCCCTCGACGCTGACGACGTGCATGCGGTTCGGGTACAGGATCATCAGCGTCTTCACCGTGACCTTGTTGCCCTTGAACTTGTCTTCGCCGCGCGCGGCGTCCAGGCTGGCATCGGCCATCGCGAACGCGATATAGGGTTTGCCGCTGCCGATGAGCTTCAAGTTGTCCACCGAGCCGCCCGTCACTTCGGCCGTGGCCTGCATGCCCGGAACATGCTTGGACAGCGCAGCCGCCAAGCCGCCGCCGAGCGGGTAGTACACGCCGCCGGTGCCGCCGGTGGCGATGGAAATGTTCTGGGCGCTGGCGCCGGTGCTGAGGGCGAGGCCCGCAAAAAGCGCGGTGACGGCAAGGCGTAATTTCATGATGACTCCGAAAAATGAAGCAAGGCCTGGGCAGACCGAGTGGCCTGATGGGCGACCCGCATCTTGGCTCGCGGCCGCTGGCTCGACTCTACTGAGTTTCCAGCACTCGGCGCGCGCTTCTCGCGGGAAGTGTGCGCCAGCCTTGGGCCGGCGCATCCGGGCCAAACAAGGGAATGCACTCATGTAACGCCCATGGTCGGGTGCGCGGTTCGCCGCCAGAATGAATCGCGCTCGCATCGGCGGCGCCCACTCAAAAAAACCATAGGAGACATTGCATGTGCAGACTCTGTGACGAAGGCAGCCCGCAAGACCATCCCGGAGCGAGGCGCAAATTCCTGAAGGCCAGCGCGGCGACGGGCTTCGCCGTCGGCGGCTTGAACCTGCTTGCGCCACGCTCCGCTGTGGCCGGCGACGACGACGGCCCGCTCGAACACAGCGGCCATCGCGACCGGCGCTATGTGATTCGCGGCGGCGCCGTGATGTCGATGGACCCGAAAGTGGGCGACTTCGAGCAAGCCGACGTATTGGTTCAGGGCAAGAAAATCCTCGCGGTTGGGCGCAACCTGAATGCCGGGGGCGCCGCAGAGATCGACGCGCGCGGGCGCATCGTCATGCCGGGTTTCATCGACACGCACCACCATTTGTTCGAGACCGCGCTGCGCAGTTTTCTAGCCGATGGCTTGCTGTTCGACGGCCTGGACTCGCGGGTCGCGAACAACTACTTCCAGAGAATTCTGCTCGGGTTCGCGCCGGTGTACCGGCCGCACGACGTCTACATCAGCACGCTGTTCGGCGCGCTCAGCCAGCTCGACGCAGGCGTGACGACGGTGCACGACATCTCGCAGATCCATCACTCCCAGGCGCATAGCGAGGCGACGATCAAGGCCCTGCGCGACGCCAAAGGCCGTGCGGTGTTCGGCTTCTTCGAGAGCGCCGGCGCGGCGATTCTGGGAACGAACCCCGGCAACGAGTATCCGCAAGACGCGCGGCGCATCAAGAGGCGGCACTTCAGCAGCAGCGACCAACTGCTGTCGATGTTCATGGGCGGCGAAATCTATCTGGCGGGGTACGAGAAGGCCTGGGCGCTCGGCCGCGAGTTGGGATTGCCGATCGCGGCGCACATCGTTGGCACCTTTGGCATGCGGGGCACTTTCGATGCCTTGGCCGCCGCAAAAGCATTCGGCCCGGACAACCTGTTCATCCACATGACCGGCATGTCCGACGACGCGTGGAAAGCGGCCAGAGACGCGGGCGCGGGCGTCTCGCTGGCGGTGCCCATCGAGATGAATATGCGCCACGGCACGCCACCACTTCAGCAAGCCATCGACCTGGGCTTTCGGCCTTCGCTGTCGAGCGATGTCGAGTGCACGCTCACGGCCGACATGTTCACCCAGATGCGCACCGCGATGGCGGTGCAGAAGATGTTCATCAACGGCCGCGCGCTGGGCGAAAGCGGTGACCCACCGGCCAACCCGCCGAAGTTGCTGACCACGCGCGACGTGCTCGGCTGGGCCACGATGAACGGCGCGCGCGACCTGAAGCTCGACAAAAAGGTCGGCTCGCTCACGCCGGGCAAGGAAGCCGACATCATCATCCTGGACGCCGAGGCGATCAACGTCGCGCCGCTGAACCATGTGCCCGGCGCCGTGGTCTCGCTGATGGAGCGCAGCAACGTCGAGACCGTGATCGTCGCCGGCCGCGTGCGCAAGTGGAAGGGCCGCATGCTCGACACCAACTTAGGC
>JANOLJ010000347.1:0-10127 GCA_031419715.1 Burkholderiales bacterium
GGCGACTTCATCGAAGACACGCACAACGTGGCGCCGATGGATGCAGCGATGCAGTCGGGCCTGCGCACGGCCGTGAGCGAACTGCTGGATGACCTCACCGCGCGCGAAGCCAAGGTGCTGCGCATGCGCTTCGGCATCGAGATGTCAACCGACCACACGCTTGAGGAAGTGGGCAAGCAGTTCGACGTGACGCGCGAGCGGATACGCCAGATCGAAGCGAAGGCGATCCGCAAGCTCAAGCACCCGAGCCGCTCTGACAAGCTGCGCACTTACCTCGACAACTTGTAGAACCACAGGCTTTGCGTCTGGCCCCTTGCCAGGGAGGGCGCGCGGCACAAGCAAGGCGGGCCGGCAGCTCACATCCGTGCGTGATAATCCTCACGCAATGCAACCCTCGCCGCGCGCATGACCCAGATCGTCGAAGGCACGATTCTGTTCGCCGATTTGCGCGGCAGCACATCCCTGTACGAAACCCTGGGCAATGCTGAAGCCAGTGCCGTCGTGACGCAGAGCGTGGCCCTGCTTGACGGCATCATCCGCAGTTGCGACGGCCGTGTCGTCAAGACGCTGGGCGACGGCCTGATGGCGGTGTTCTCGCGTTCGGCCAGCGCAGTGGCGGCCGCGGACGAAATGCATGAGTCGATCGAGCGCCTCGGCCCGGCCAGTACCGTCACGCCGGGCATGCCATCGCTGAAGCTTCAGGTGGGGCTGGCGCATGGCGAAATGGTAGAAATGGCCGGCGACCTGTTCGGCGATGCCGTGAACGTCGCGGCACGGCTGCTCGAACATGCGGGCGACAACGAGACCCTGGTCACCGTCAATGTGCTCGCCAACCTTGACGCCCCCATGCGCGAGCGGTTTCGCAGCCTGGACCGGATGCAGTTGCGCGGCCGCACCGAGCCGGTTCATGTGCACTTGTTGGAGGGCTCGCGCAAGTTTGGCGATACCGCCACCACGGCCTTCGGCGACATGGCCGTCGTGCCCGAGCCCGAAGGCATCCGCCTGATCTGGCTTGAGCTGAACCGGGTTTACACCGGAGCCAATTTGCCCGTCGTGCTGGGGCGCAGCCCGCAGGCCGCGTATTGCATCGACGACACCCGCGTCTCCAGGTCGCATGCGCGCATCGACTGGCATGGCGGCACGTTTCAGCTCACCGACTTGAGCTACAACGGCACCTATGTGCGCTTCGATCACGACCCCGAAATCATCAGCCTGCGGCGTGGCACTTGCACCTTGCACGGCAGCGGCCTGGTCGGCCTGGGCACGCCGCCCCTGGAGCCTTCAAGCCCAAGCGTGCGCTTCGAAATCATGAGATTTGGTGACACGCAGCCGCAGCTCGGCAACGACTTCAGCCACGAGCGCTGAGGCGGCTTCTCCCGGATGCCTTTCGCTCTCGAACCCGAGCGCCCCCATGGCGCCGCGCCACGCACCGCCGTGTTGGTGTGCAACCTCGGCACCCCCGACGCGCCCACGCCCGCCGCATTGCGCCGCTACCTCGGTGAATTTCTGAGCGACCCACGCGTCGTTGAAATTCCGAGGCTGCTGTGGTGGCCGATCCTGCACGGCATCATCCTGCGGTTGCGGCCAGCCAAGTCAGCGCGCAAGTACGCCACCGTCTGGACCCCCGAGGGCTCGCCGCTGCTGGTGTGGACCGACAAAGTCGCGAAGATGCTGCGCGGCTACCTTGGTGAGCGTGGGCACGACGTGACGGTGCGCTTCGCGATGCGCTATGGCAACCCGTCAATGGCCAGCGTGCTCGACGAATTGAAGGCGCAGCATGTGACTCGCATCCTCGTGCTGCCGCTGTACCCGCAGTATTCGGGGCCCACCACCGCGAGCGTGATCGACGCGCTGGGCAACTGGGCCAGGCGCGTCCGTACGTTGCCCGAGCTGCGCATCGTGAATCACTATCACGACGACCCGGGTTACATCGGCGCCCTGGCCCGCAGCGTCACCGAACATTGGCAGTCACACGGTCGCCCCGACAAACTGGTGCTGAGCTTTCATGGCGTGCCCAAGCGCACCTTGCTGCTCGGTGACCCCTATCACTGCGAATGCCTGAAGACGGCACGGCTGGTGGCCCAGCAATTGGGCCTCGGCGCCGATGACTTTGTCGTCACGTTCCAAAGCCGCTTCGGCAAGGCCGAGTGGCTGCAACCCTATACCGAGCCCACGTTGATCGAATTGGCACGGCGTGGCGTGAAGCGCGTTGACGTGATGTGCCCGGGATTCGCCGTCGACTGCCTTGAAACCCTCGAAGAGATTGGCGTCGAAGTGCGCGACGCCTTCCTGCGCGCCGGTGGCAAGGAGTTCCACTACCTGCCCTGCCTGAACGCCCGGCACGATGGGCTGGTCGCGCTGACTGACGTGGCGATTCGCCACCTTCAAGGTTGGGACACGTCGCGCCAGGCTGATTCTTCCGAGCTCGACGCGCAACGCGCGCGCGCATTGGCGATAGGCGCAAAAAGCTGACGCTTGTGTTGACGTTGACGTTGACGTTGACGTTGACGCCCGCACTCAACCTCGCGCCAACGGCATGCCGGCGCGGTGTGCCGCGCGGCGCGTGCCGCGCCCCTTTGCCTCAGCCGTGCCGCCGGCGCATCCGCACCAGTCGCGGCAATACGAGCAGGGCGATGATCACGACCAGCAGCGCTGCCGACATCGGGCGTTCGATGAACACCGTCCACTTCCCCTCGCCGATCGACAATGCGTTGCGCATTTGCGCCTCCGCCAGCGGGCCGAGAATCGCGCCCACGACCACCGGGGCGGTCGGAAAGTCAAAGCGCCTCATCACAACGCCGAGCAAGCCAATCGCATACAGCAACACCAGATCGAACGCCGACTGGCGCATGCCGTACACGCCTACCGTGGCGAAGATCAGGATGCCGGCATAGAGGTAGGGCTTCGGAATCTTCAACAGCTTCACCCACAGCCCCACGAGCGGCAGATTCAAGATCAGCAGCATCACGTTGCCGATATAGAGCGACGCGATCAACGCCCACACCAGCGCGGCGTTCTTGTCGAACAATTGCGGCCCGGGCTGAATGCCGTAGTTCTGGAACGCGCCGAGCAGGATGGCCGTCGTGTTCGACGTCGGAATTCCCAGCGTGAGCAGCGGAATCAGCGTCGCGGTGACGGCCGAGTTGTTCGCCGCCTCGGGCCCGGCCACACCTTCGATTGCACCCTTCGTGCCGAACTCCTGCTTGTGCGACGAGAGCTTCTTCTCGGCGGCATAGCTCAGGAAGGTCGGGATCTCGCTGCCGCCGGCAGGAATCGTGCCGAACGGAAAGCCGATGAAAGTGCCGCGCAGCCACGCTGGCCAGGAGCGGCGCCAGTCGGCCGCCGTCATGTGCACCCGGCTCATCGCATTCTGCGACTCGACGACACGGCCTTCGAACAGCACCGCGTACAGCGACTCGCCCACCGCGAACAGGCCCACCGCGATCAACACCACTTCGAGGCCATCCGTCAGCTCCGACACGCCGCCGGTGTAGCGCGCCTGCGCCGTGATCTGGTCGATGCCCACCAGCCCCAATGCCAATCCGACGAACAGCGCGGTCAACCCGCGCAGAGTGCTTCTGCCCAGCACCGCGCTGACCGTGCAGAACGCCAGCACCATCAGCATGAAGTATTCGGGCGGCCCGAGCTTGACGGCGTGCAGCGCCACGAGCGGCGCGAACAGCGTCACGAGCACCGTGGCGATGGTTCCGGCGATGAACGAACCGATCGCCGCGGTCGCCAGCGCCGCGCCCGCGCGCCCGCTCTTGGCCATCTTGTTGCCCTCCATGGCCGTGACCATCGAGCCCGATTCGCCCGGCGTGTTCAGCAGGATCGACGTCGTCGAGCCGCCATACATCGCGCCGTAGTAAATGCCGGCGAAGAAGATCATTGACGCCGTCGGGTCCACCTTCAACGTGATCGGCAGCAGCATCGCCACCGCGGTCGCCGGCCCGATGCCCGGCAGCACGCCGATTGCCGTGCCTATCGTGCAGCCCAGGAAGGCCCAAAGCAAGTTGATCGGCGTGCCCGCCGTGGCAAAGCCCTGGAGCAGGAGGTTGAGGATGTCCATCATCGAGACCGATGCGTCAGATCAGAGCCAGCCGGTTCGCGTCAGGCCCGGCAACGAGATCGCGAGCAGCTTCGTGAACATCCAGTACACCGGCGCGGCGATGGCCATGCCGATCGCGGCGTCGCGAGCCCAAGCGCTCAATGACAAATCGAGCTTGCCTTGCGAAATCTTGAAACCCCGCACCGCGAGCACGAAACACAACGTGCAGCTCAGAATGAAGCCGAGCGTCGTGATGAGCGCTGCCGTGCTCAGCACGCCGGTGGAGACCCAGGCGAAACCGAGCCAGTCGCCGCGCGGCGCCTGCGGGTCCGCGTCGAAATCAACAAAGCCGCCGCGCAGTGCCTGCGCCAGCAAGACTGCGCCGCACAGCAGCAGCGCCAGCCCCACGACCCACGGCAGGAAATTCGGCCCGACGCCGGCATACCCGGCGTCGGAGCTGATCGTCGTCGCGCCACCGACGTACACCAGCCCCAGACCCAATACGCCCACGCCGACCAGCGCGTGGGACGCCCGCCACGTCATCCGAGCATCCCGGACTTGACCATCACGGCGCGAAGGCTAGCGAACTCGTCGTCGACGAATTTCTCGAACTCAGCGCCCGTCATCAGCGCCGGTGTCCATGAGTTCTTCTCCAGCGCCTCGGCCCAGGCCTTGGACTTTGTGGCCTTGACAACCAGCTCCGTCAGCGCCTTGCGCTGCTCGGCGCTGATGCCAGGTGCGCCGTAAACGCCGCGCCAGTTGCCGATCACGACATTGATGCCCTGCTCCTTCAGCGTGGGCACGGCGATGCCCTTCAGGCGCTTGTCCGACGTGACGCCGATCGGCAGCATCTTGCCGGCGGTGATGTACTCAGCGAACTCGCTGTAGCCGCTGCCGCCGACCGTGACGTTGCCGCCCAGAATCGCCGCCGTCGCCTCACCGCCGCCGCGAAACGCCACATAGTTGATCTTCGCCGGATCGACGCCGACTTCACGCGCAATCATCGCCGCGGCGATGTGTTCGGTCGAGCCGCGCGAGCCTCCACCCCACTTCACGCTGCCGGGGTCTTTCTTCAGTTGTTCAACTACGTCTTTCATCGTCTTGAGCGGCGAGCCCGCAGGCAGCACGAAGACGTTGTATTCGCTGGTCAACCGCGCCAGCGGCGTCAGTTGCGACAGCGTCACCGGCGGCTTGCCGGTGATGATGCCCCCTAACATCACCGCGCCCATCACCATCAGCGCATTCGCGTCACCCTTGCTGCCGTTGAAGAACTGCGCCAGGCCGAGCGCGCCCGCAGCACCTCCTTTGTTGTCGAAGCTCACCGAATCCGCAGCACCGCTTTCTTGCAGCGCCTTGCCCAGCGCGCGGCCTGTAGAGTCCCAACCGCCGCCCGGGTTGGCCGGAATCATCATCTTCAGGTTGGCTGCCGCGGTAGCAGGCGGCGGCAGCACGCTGGCTGCGGCCAGCGCGGTCAGGGATTTCAGAAAAGTATCGCGACGCATGAACATCCTCCTGGTCAGTGAACGAGCGCCAAGCGGCGCACATCCGCGATGTTCGCCGCAAATGCATTGCGCCGCAGAGCGATTGCACTAGGACAAATGCTAATGTCGGACCCCATGGATATCGAAGCGGCCAGGATCAGGCTCGACAAATGGCTTTGGGCGGCGCGGCTTTTCAAAACCCGCAGCCTGGCCGCGGAGCAGATCGGCAAGGGGCATGTGCTCGTCAACGACGTGCCTGCCAAGGCCTCGCGCGAGGTTCGGATCGGCGACATGATCGCCTTGTCGCACGGGCAGATGCCGCTGCAGCTCGTCGTCAAGGGGCTGAGCCAGAGCCGCGGCCCGGCGCCGGTCGCGCAATTGCTCTATGAGCAGACGCCGCAAAGCCTGGCGACCCGGGCTGCGCTGGCGGAGCAACGCCGCTCGGGCGTGGAGCCGGGGCAAACCCTGGAGCAGGGCCGTCCGACCAAGCGCGACCGTCGCAAACTCGCCGACTGGAACCGCTGGAGCGCAACGGACGACGGCCTGTAGCTGACCTGGCGCGCGCCTGGCAGCCATGGGTCGGGCCCGCAAAGCGCAGGAAATCACGCTGGCCTGCCTGCGAAATGAGCGTTTTGCGAGATTCCTTGCTGAATTCGCCTTGATTCACCTTGAAATTGCCGCCTTCGGCTTCAGATCGACGGCTGTGCAAGCGAAGGTGACCATGCAAGAACCTCAATCCTCCCCCCCCAACGGCCCGGCATCTGACGAGTCCGCCCCGGGCGCCACGAGCGCGTCTGTCAGTGTGGAGCAGCAACTCGCCGATCTCCAGACCCGCCACACCGAGGTGTCCGACGCCTATTTGCGCGCCAAGGCCGAGTCCGAGAACACGCGCCGACGCGCCGATGAAGAAATGAGCAAGGCGCGCAAATACGCGGTGGAGTCTTTTGCCGAGAGCCTGCTGCCGGTCAAGGACAGCCTGGAGGCCACGCTCGCCATCAAGGGCGCGCCGCTTGAGCAGGTGCTGGAAGGCGTGCACGCCACGCTGCGCCAGTTGGCCGCGGCGCTGGAGCGCAACAAAGTGCTTGAGATCAACCCGGCGGCCGGTACACGGTTCGACCCGCACCAGCATCAGGCCATCAGCGTCGTTCCCGCGGCGCAAGAGGCCAACACGGTCGTCGCCGTGCTGCAAAAAGGCTATTCGATCGCCGAGCGCACGTTGCGCCCGGCGCTCGTCACGGTGGCCGGCAGCACAACCTGAAGTCGCCGCCGAGCTGGCACAGAGCTTGAAAACAACCGACTTATCCGCAACTCCAAGACAACCGCATTTCAGCATTCAGGAGCATTGAACATGGGAAGAATCATCGGCATCGACCTCGGCACGACGAATTCATGCGTCGCGATCATGGAGGGCAACACGACCAAGGTGATCGAGAACAGCGAAGGTGCGCGCACCACGCCGTCGATCATTGCGTACCAGGAAGACGGTGAAATCCTGGTCGGCGCCTCGGCGAAACGCCAGGCGGTGACGAACCCGAAGAACACGCTGTACGCCGTGAAGCGCCTGATCGGCCGCAAGTTCACGGAAAAGGAAGTGCAAAAGGACATCGGCATGATGCCCTACAAGATCGCCGCGGCCGACAACGGCGACGCCTGGGTCGAAGTGCGCGGCACGCGGCTCGCGCCGCCGCAGGTCAGCGCTGAAGTGCTGCGCAAGATGAAGAAGACCGCCGAAGACTACCTCGGCGAGCCCGTCACGGAAGCCGTGATCACGGTGCCCGCGTACTTCAACGACGCGCAGCGCCAGGCGACGAAAGATGCCGGCCGAATTGCCGGCCTGGACGTGAAGCGCATCATCAACGAGCCTACCGCGGCAGCGCTCGCGTTCGGCCTGGACAAGAAAGAAAAAGGCGATCGCAAGATTGCCGTCTATGACCTGGGCGGCGGCACGTTCGACATCTCGATCATCGAGATTGCCGACGTCGACGGAGAGAAGCAATTCGAAGTGCTGTCGACGAACGGCGACACCTTCCTGGGTGGCGAAGACTTCGACCAGCGCATCATCGACTACATCATTGCCGAGTTCAAGAAAGAGCAAGGCGTGGACCTGAGCAAGGACGTGCTCGCGCTGCAGCGCCTGAAAGAAGCCGCGGAGAAAGCGAAGATCGAACTCTCCAACGGCGCGCAGACCGACATCAACCTGCCCTACGTCACGGCCGACGCGTCGGGCCCGAGGCACCTGAACATCAAGCTCTCGCGCGCCAAGCTTGAAGCGCTGGTCGATGACCTGATTGAACGCACGATCGCCCCGTGCCGCACCGCGATCAAGGATTCCGGTCTGGCGGTGAGCGCGATCGACGACGTCATTTTGGTCGGCGGCATGACGCGCATGCCCAAGGTGCAGGACAAGGTGAAGGAGTTCTTCGGCCGCGAGCCGCGCAAGGACGTGAACCCCGACGAAGCCGTCGCCGTGGGCGCGGCCATTCAAGGCCAGGTGCTGTCCGGCGACCGCAAGGACGTGCTGCTGCTCGACGTGACGCCACTCAGCCTGGGCATTGAAACCCTGGGCGGCGTGATGACGAAGATGATCAAGAAGAACACGACGATCCCGACCAAGTTCGCGCAGACCTTCTCCACCGCTGACGACAACCAGCCGGCCGTGACGATCAAGGTGTTCCAGGGCGAGCGCGACATGGCCGCGGGCAACAAGAGCCTGGGTGAGTTCAACCTGGAGGGCATTCCTCCATCGCCGCGCGGCATGCCGCAGATCGAGGTGGCGTTCGACATCGACGCGAACGGCATCTTGCACGTCGGCGCGAAAGACAAGGCCACGGGCAAAGAGAACAAAATCGTCATCAAGGCGAACTCGGGTCTGACGGAAGACGAGATCCAGGCGATGGTGAAAGACGCCGAACTCAATGCCGCCGAAGACCGGAAGAAGCTTGAGCTGATCCAGGCGCGAAATTCCGCCGACGCGATGGTGCACAGCGTGAAGAAGAGCCTGGCTGAACACGGCAGCAAACTCGACGCGCCCGAAAAGGAAAAGATCGAGGCCGCGCTGAAGGACGCAGAAGAGGCGCTCAAGGGCGAGGACAAGGCAACGATCGAGGCCAAGACGGAAGCTTTGATGACCGCCAGCCAAAAGCTCGGCGAGAAGGTCTACGCCGAGAGCCAGGCTGCGGCCGGCGCTGGGCCTGGCGCCGCACCCGGGGCTGCCGAATCGGCCCAGGCGCCGGGCGCGAAGCCGGCCGACGACAATGTCGTCGATGCCGATTTCAAGGAAGTCAAAGACAAGAAGTGATCTGAAGCACCGGCACTGCGCCGGTCCATCGCGCCGCGTTCGGGAGCGCCAGACCAGGTCTGGCCCCGGCCGCGGCGGTTTGTTTTGCGGAACCAGTACATCCAGGTGATTTCAGATGGCCAAACGCGACTACTACGAAGTGCTCGGCGTCCCGAAGAACGCGAGCGACGACGACATCAAGAAGGCCTATCGAAAGCTCGCGATGAAGCACCACCCAGACCGCAACCATGGTGACGGCGCGAAGAAGTCGGAGGAGCACTTCAAGGAGGGCAAGGAAGCCTATGAAATGCTCTCCGACGCGCAAAAGCGCGCGGCCTACGACCAATACGGCCACGCCGGTGTCGACCCGAACATGGCCGGTGGGCGCCCGGGCCCCGGACAAGAAGGATTCGGTGGTTTCGCCGAGGCCTTCGGCGACATCTTCGGTGACATCTTCGGCGCCGGAGGTGCGGCGGGGCAACGCCGCGGTGCCGGTGGCCAACAGGTGTTTCGCGGCGCCGATCTGAACTACGCGATGGAGATCACGCTGGAGGAGGCGGCGAACGGCAAGGAATCGCAGATCCGCATTCCGTCTTATGAGTCGTGCGAAACCTGCCATGGCAGCGGCGCGAAGCCGGGCACCAGCCCGCGGGGTTGCAGCACCTGCGGCGGCGCCGGCACGGTGCACATGCGCCAGGGCTTTTTCAGCATCCAGCAAACCTGCCCGCACTGCCACGGCACCGGCAAGATCATCTCCGACCCCTGCGCCACGTGCAGCGGCCAAGGCAAGGTGAAGAAGACGAAGACGCTGGAAGTGAAGATTCCGGTGGGCATCAACGAGGGCATGCGCATTCGCTCCAGCGGCAATGGCGAGCCGGGAATGAATGGCGGGCCGCCGGGTGACCTGTACATCGAAATCCGCATCAAGCAGCACGAGGTCTTCGAGCGCGACGGCGACGATCTGCATTGCACCGTGCCCGTGCCGATGACCGCGGCGGCGCTGGGCGGGAACATCGAAGTGCCCACACTGGGCGGCAGCGCCGAGATCGAGTTGCCCGAAGGCACGCAGCATGTCAAGACGTTCCGCCTGCGCGGCAAGGGCATCCGTGGCGTGCGCTCCAGCTACCCTGGCGATCTGTATTGCCACGTCAGCGTCGAGACGCCAATCAAGCTGACCGAGCATCAGCGCAAACTGCTGAAGGAACTCGACGAGTCGTTTCGCAAGGGCGGCGAGCGGCATTCGCCCACGTCGAAGTCCTGGACCGATCGCGTCAAGAGCATGTTCAAGTGAACCTCATCTGAGAGCCTGAGAGCATCCCAG
>JANOLJ010000348.1:0-10217 GCA_031419715.1 Burkholderiales bacterium
TGCTGATCGCCACGCCGCTGAAAGGCGCCGACGGCCAGATCTATGCGATGGCGCAGGGCAGCCTGATCGTCGGCGGCGCGGGCGCCGCGGCGGGCGGCTCGAAGGTGCAGATCAACCACTTGAGCGCCGGGCGCATCCCGGACGGCGCGACCGTCGAGCGCAGCGTGCCGACGCCGCTGCACCAGGGCGAGTACATGCAACTCGACCTGAACTCGAATGACTTCAACACCGCGCGCGAAGTCGCGCGCACGATCAACAAGCGCATGGGCGACGGCCTGGCGCAGGCGGTGGACGGGCGCGTCGTGCGCGTGCGCATGCCCGCAACGCCCGACGCGCGCGTCTCGTTCATGGCCGACATCGAGAACCTCGACATTGAACGTGCGGCACCGGCGGCGCGTGTCGTCGTGAACGCGCGCACCGGCTCGGTGGTGATGAACGGCTCGGTCACGCTCTCCGCCTGCGCCGTCGCGCACGGCAGCTTGTCGGTGACGATCAACTCCACGCCGGTCGTGAGCCAGCCCGGCCCGCTGTCGCGCGGCGAGACCGTGGTGCGCGACAAGACCGACATCTCGATCAAGCAGGAACCCGGCACGCTGATTCAGCTTCCCGCCGGCACCAAGCTCGCCGAAGTCGTGAAGGCGCTCAATTCGCTAGGCGCGACACCGCAGGACTTGCTCGCGATCCTGCAGGCCATGAAATCGGCCGGGGCGCTCAATGCCGAGCTGGAGGTGATCTGATGCCTGGGCGGCTCCAATGATCGCCAGCGCAGGTCTGGCGGCCGACGCGCGCGGCGTGGACGCGCTGCGCGCCACGGCAGCGCGCGATCCGAAGTCGGCGATCAAGGAGGCGGCGAAGCAGTTCGAGGCGCTGTTCATGCAACAGCTGATGAAGAGCATGCGCCAGGCAAGCGAGTCTTCCGGCCTGCTCGACAACTCGACGACGAAGCTGGGAACCGAGATGCTCGACACCCGGTTCGCACAGCAGATGACGGGCCTTCGCGGTGGCTTGAGCGAGGCGATTGCGCGGCACCTTGAGCGCCAGATGGGATTTGCACCCGCTGAGCACGCAAGCGACGTCAACCCAGCCGCCAACCCAGCCGTCAACCCAGCCGTCAGCCCGGCGAAAGCCGCGGTTCACCCTGCATCGGCCGCCATGGAGCCCGCCATTCGCCGTGGCAACGCCGGCTCTCCATTGCGCGGCGTTGTGCCCGCGCCGCACGACGTGGCGCCGAAGGTGCCAGACCTCTCAGCCACGCAAACCGGTTTCGTCGATCGGCACACCGACGCCGCGCGCGCGGCCCAGCAGTCGAGCGGCATTCCGGCGAGTTTCATGATCGCGCAGGCGGCGCATGAGTCGGGCTGGGGGCAGCGGGAGATACGCCACGCCGATGGCCGCAGCGCGCACAACCTGTTCGGCATCAAGGCCAGCGCGGGGTGGACGGGTGCAGTGGTCGAGGTGACGACCACTGAAGTGATCGCCGGCCAGGCGCACAAGGTGCAGGCGAAGTTCCGCGCCTATGCGTCTTACGCCGAATCGTTCAACGATTACGCCAAGCTTATCGGCGAGAACCCACGCTACAGCAAGGTGCTTGAGCAAACCGGCTCGGCGCAAGGCTTCGCACAGGAGTTGCAACGCGCCGGTTATGCAACCGACCCGCACTACGCCGACAAGCTCACGCGCACCATCAACACCACGTTGAGATTGCAGCGCGCGGTGGGCTGACGCCCGCAAGGATTTCATCTCCATGGCCAGCGCACTCATCTCGATCGGCGCACGCGCCCTGTTCGCCAACTATGCGGCGCTGCAGACCGTGGGCAACAACATCGCGAACGCGAACACGCCGGGCTACTCGCGCCAGAGCGTCGAGCTGACCACCGCCAGCGGCCAGTTCAGCGGCGCGGGCTTCTTTGGCAAGGGCGTGGATGTCGCCACGGTGTCGCGCGCCCACAGCGAACTCCTGAGCCGCGAACTGAATGTGGCCACGGCGATTTCGGCCGCTGACCAAGCGCGCGCCATCCAGTTGCAGCGCCTGGAAAGCGTGTTCGCCACCGGCGAGGCCGGGCTGGGCTACGCCGCGTCGCAGTTTCTCAATTCTTTCGTCGATGTGGCGAACAGCCCGCAGGATCTCTCGGCGCGGCAGGTTGTACTGTCGCGCGCCGAGACGCTCGCGCAGCGCTTCAGCGCCGCGGGCGGCCGGGTCGCGGAGTTGCAAAGCGGCGTCGTGCAAGACCTGGGCGTGGCGGTGTCGACGCTGAACACGCTCGCGCAAGGCGTGGCCGCGCTGAACCAGAAAATCGGCGACGCGCTGGGCCAGCGCCATCAGCCCAACGACCTGCTCGACCAGCGCGACGAGATGATTCGAAAAATCAGCGAACTCGTGCAGGTCACGACGGTCGCGGCGAACGACGGCAAGCTGAGCGTGTTCATCAGCGGCGGCCAGCGCCTCGTGCTCGGTGGCCAGGCCTCGAAGATGACGCTGACGGCCGATGCGTACGATCCGAGCAAGGTCGGCATCGGCCTGGTCGAAGCCGGCAAGACGATTCCACTGTCGGCGAATCAGCTGACCACCGGCAAGATCGGCGGTCTGCTGCGCTTCCAGAACAGCGACCTTGTGGACGCACGCAACCTGCTCGGCCAGATGGCGCAGGCGATCAGCGGTGCGGTGAACGAGCAGCAGGCCTTGGGCCTGAGCTTGGGCCAGCCTGCCGCGAGCGGCGCGCCGATCTTCGCCACCGGCGCGCCGCGCGTCGCGCCCGGCGCCGGCAACGCCAAGGCGGGAGGGGTGGACGTGGCGTCCTACCTCGACGTGAACGGCGTGCGTGTGCCCAGCGTCAGCCTGACGATCACCGACGCCAGCCGCTTGCAGGCGAGCGACTATCAACTCGTCGCCGACCCGGCCGGCTCGGGCAGCTATGCCCTGACGCGCTTGCGCGATGGCCTGGTGCAAGCTGTGGCGTCGGGCGACGTCGTCGATGGGTTTCGCATCGACATCACCGGCCCGCTGCCGGTGGCGAACGACAAGTTCCTGTTGCAACCGGTGGGCACGGCAGCGAGCGCCATGCAGCGCGTGCTGAGCGACCCGCGCGGTCTGGCCGCGGCATCGCCCGTCACCGCGACACCGAGCGCGGCGAACACCGGCACGGCCACTGTGGCGTCACTGAGCGCTGTGAGTACGAGCCTGGACCCGACCCTCAGCGCGACGTTGACGTTCACGTCGGCGACCGGCAACTACGATTGGGAGCTGCGCGATGCGAGCAATGCCGTCGTGAGCAACGGCTCGGCGAGTTGGCAGGCCGGGGTGCCGATCGCGCTGAACGGCTGGGAGATGCAACTGGCCGGTGTTCCGGCCAGCGGCGACACCCTCAGCGTGCAAAGAACGCTGTTCCCCGCGGCGAACAATCAGAACGCGCGCGCCCTCGTCGATCTGCGCGGCGCGGCGCTGGTGGGCGCGCAGGCTGCATCGGGCGGTGCGACGATCACCGACGCCTATGCGAATGCGATGACCGACATCGCGGTGCGCGTGCAGGGCGCGAAGATGAGCGCACAGATGTCCACCAGCGCGAGCGCGGCGGCACAAGCCGCGAATGACGACGTGGCGGGCGTGAACCTCGACGAAGAGGCGGCGCGCCTGATCCAGTATCAACAGAGCTATCAGGCTGCGGCCAAATTGCTGCAAGTGGCGCAAACCGTGTTCGACGCGCTGCTCAACACCGGCAGAGGCTGAAAGACCCCATGACGACACGCATCTCCACCGCCCACTTGTACGACGCCACTATCGACGCGCTGATGCACCGCCAGCGCGAGATGAGCGAAGCGCAACGCCAGTTGACGACGGGCAAGCGCATCAATCTGGCGAGCGACGACCCGGCCGCAGCGGCGCGCGCCGAGCGTGCGCTCGCGCGCGAATTGCACGTGGACGCGAATCTGCGCGCCGTGCAGGCGAGCCGCTCGAACATGGAGCTGACCGAAGCCACGTTGGGCGGCGCGACAGAACTGTTGCAGCAGGCGCGCGAGGCGATCCTCGGCGCCGGCAATGCGTCTTACTCCGACGCCGAACGCGCACGCCTGGGTGAAACCTTGGTGCCGATCCGCAACCAGCTGCTCGCGCTGGCAAACAGCGCCGACGGCGCGGGCCGCGCCCTGTTCGGTGGCCAGGGCGCGAGCGCGCCGCCGTTCATTGACACGCCCGGTGGCGTGCAGTTTCGCGGCGTTGCCGGCCAGCTCGCCGCGGGCGGCGAGCCCGGGCTGATGTTGAGCATGGACGGCGCAGGCATCTGGCTCGCCGCGCCCAGCGGCAACGGTGTGTTCGAAACGCGCGCCACCACGAGCACCGGCGCGGCCTGGATTGACGCCGGCAGCGTCACCAACCCGGCAAGCTTGACCGGCTCGACGTACAGCGTGCAATTCGCCGTTGCCGCGGGCGTGACCACGTATTCGGTGTTGCGCGACGGCGGCGCGACGGCGCTGAGCGGCGTGGCGTATGCGTCGGGAACGGCGATCGAGATCGACGGCATCGCCTTGCGCGTGCATGGCGCTCCGGCCGACGGCGACGTCTTCGAGGCCTTGCCCTCAGCGCCGAACTCCAGCGCCTTCAATGTGCTCGACCGCGCCGCCGCCGCGCTGCGCACGCCGCTGCGCAGCGCGGCGCAAATCCAGCAAGGGCTGTCGCGCGACTTGCGCGACATCGACGCCGTGCTCGGCCACCTGCAAGTCGCGCGCGCCCAGGCCGGCGAGGCGCTGAACCGCATGGACGGCACCGATGCGCGCCTGGGCGGCGCCAAGCTCCAGGCCCAGGGCGAACGCTCGCAGGCCGAAGACCTGGACATGATCGAAGCGATCTCGAAATTCCAGGCGCGCCAGGTCGGCTACGACGCGGCGCTCAAGGCCTACTCCTCGGTGCAGCGCTTGTCGCTGTTCCAGTACATCAACCTCTGACAGAACCAGGCACCCCATGGCTAAATCCTCCATCCTGGGCCAGGTGGCCCTGGGCTATTCGCCCATCGTCGACAAGAACCGCGCCATCATCGCCACGCGGCTCGGCGTGTTCCCGATCGACCCGCAGGCCAAGCTTGACGTGGCGGGCCTGCTCGGTGCGATCGGCGAGGTCTGGCCGGCCGACGGGCCGAAGGTTTTTCTGAATCTCGCCAGCGAAGCATTGCTGGTCGAACTGCTGAACGCCAAACCAGCGAAGAACCTGCAGATCGAAGTGCCCGCCTTCATGGCAGGCGAACACGCAGTCGCCGCGGCGCTGGGCGCGGCACACGCGAACGGCAATGCGCTGCTGCTCAAGGGCCGGCCGCTGCAAGAGCTGCCGCGCGACATCCTGCCGTACTTCAAGCACGCGATCGTCGACCTGAGTGAAGAGCGGCGCACCGACGCCGCCGCGCCGCAGGGCATGACACGCTCGATCACCACGGTGCAAAGCGGCGTGAACAACGTCGCCGACATGGAAAAGAGTTTCGCGCGCGGCTCGGTGGCGGTGCTGGGCTGGCCGATCGACGACGCCGTGCTCGTTGCCGCCGAGAAGGACAAGGGCAAGGTGCCCAACGACTTGCATGTCATCCTGCAGTTGATGCAGTTGGTCGATGCCGAAGCGCCGACGGCGAAGCTGGAAGAGACACTCAAGCGGGATCCGACGCTGGCGTTCAAGCTGCTGCGCCTGATCAATTCACCGGCGCTGGGCATCAAGGTCGAGGTCAATTCGCTCGGCCACGCCGTGATGCTGCTGGGCTACAAGCGCCTCAAGCGTTGGCTGGCGCTGCTGCTGGCCACCGCCTCGAAAGAGCCGAATCTGCGGCCGATGATGTTCGCCTCGGTGCGCCGGGGGCTCCTGATGGAGGAGCTGGTGCGCGGCAGCGGCGACGCCGAGATGCGCAGTGAAATCTTCATCTGCGGCGTGTTCTCGTTGCTCGACCGCATGTTCCGCCAACCGTTTTCCGACCTGCTCGCGAGCATTCAGGTGCCGCAGCGTGTGCATGACGCGCTGGTGAAGAACGCCGGCCCGTTCGCGCCCTACATGAGCCTGGTGAACGCCCTCGAAGCCGGCTCGCCGTTCGACTTGCGCGAGGCCTCGGGCGCGCTGATGATGGACGTGGGCGAGATCAACCGTGCGCTGCTGCGCGCGCTGACAGCCGCCGGGCAGGTTGACTGAGTCCGCGCGCAAGGGCCCGGAAGGGGCCTTGCGGCTGACGAAGGCTTTCGCGCATGCAGGCGCGAAAGCTGAGTCCGTGCCCTCAAGTTTCCCTGCCAGGCGTCGAAAGAACGCCATGGCGCCGCCCTGTTCGGGCTCCGCCTTGCCGATGTCCCTGCGACCCCTGCTCTCAAAACTACTGTTCTGGCTCGCCGCCTTCTCGGCGCTGGCTTCGCTCATGCTGCCCGACCCGCTCGCGCCGCGCCTGGCGACGCTGGCGCTCGGCGCCGCGGCGTGCTCGCTGCTCGTGTGGCGCGGCTGGAAACCGTCGCGGCACGATGACCTGCCGATTGCGCCCGTGGCCGCGCTGGACGACGGCTGCCTGCTCGATACGGCAGCGCAAGTGGCGCGCTGTTGCGCGAACGCCGCCGATCTGAGCGAGGCGCTGCGCAGCATCGGTCACATCCTGGCGCATGAACTCGGGGCGCGCCATGTGCTGGTGGCGCTGGTCGAATCCGCGGGAGCGGGCGCGGGCGAGATGCGCCTGAAACCGCTGCTCGACCTGGCGCCGCCACGCCTGCAGCGCGCCGGCCTGGCGCTGAGCGAAGCCGCCGGCAGCGCACTGCGCGAGCGCGGTGTCGTCAGCGATGCCCACCTCGGGCATGCGCTGGCAGTGCTGGAATCCGGAAAGCCAGTGGCGCTGATTGAATTCGAGACGCTCGCGCTGCCGGTGTCGCCGCTCGCCTTGGTTCGCCTGTTGGAGCTGGTGCGCGGCGAGCTGAACGACGTGGTGCAGCGCGTGCGCAGCAACCCGGGGAGCTTCTCGCCGGCGCGGCTGCGTGCCTTGCGTGCGCAGTCCGAGGCGCCGGACTTCCTGGCCGCGGTGGCGCGCGACGCTCAGGTGAGCCTGTTCGTCATCGAACCGCAGGGCTTGCGCGTCCTCGGCCTGAGCCGGCGCGCCGAGCGTGACTTCGCGCTGCGCCGCTCCCGCGTGTTGGGCCGCACGCTGACACAGAACTTCGGCGAGGTCATCGCCCAGGCGGCGGCGCAGGCGCTGCGCCAGGCGATGGATGAAGCACGCATCGTTGAACAGGATCTGCATTGGGCGACGCCGCGTGGCCAACGCGGCGCGAATGTCAGCCTGTGCGCGCTGCGCCACGCCGACGGCTCGCCGCGGCTGCTGATCGCGATGGCACGCGCGCTGCACGGCGACACGCCACGCGGCGGTGAACGCCGCATCATGCCGCGCCATGGCCTGCTACACGCCGACACGCCCGGCGCGCCGACGCGCGCGTTACCGCGCCCGACGCTGCCCACGCCGCGCCGCGCCGGATTGAACTGACACCCCATGGGCGCACCCGGCCACCTCGACCCGCCCCTCGCACCTGCGGAGCCGCGTGTGCTGATCGTCGATGACGACGAAGTCACACTGCTGATCTGCATGACGGCGTTGCAGGCGCGCGGCTTCGACACCCAGCAGGCCAGCGGCGGCGACGCGGCACTGCGACGGCTGAGCCCGTGGCGGCCCGACATCGTGGTGCTCGACGCCATGATGCCGGGGCTGGACGGCTTCGAGACCTGCCGGCGCCTGCGCGCCACGCCGGGATTCGAGTCCACTCCGGTGTTGATGCTCACCGGGCTGGACGACGACGCCTCGATCCAGCGCGCCTTTGATGCCGGCGCCACCGATTTTTTCGTCAAGTCGAACCTGTGGACCTTGCTCGCGCAGCGCCTGCGCTACCTGTTGCGCTCCGCGGCCAATCGCATCGAACTCGAGCAAAGCAAGGCCCGGCTCGCGCGCGCGCAGCAGTTGGCGCGCATCGGCAGCGTCGAGTGGCGGCTGGGCATCGCCGGGCCGACACTCTCGCCCGAGGCGCGCCAGGTGCTGGGCATCCATGGGAATGATCACCCGTCGTGGCGCGAGTTGTTGCGCAGAATCGCGCCGCTGCATCGGTCGCGCCTGGCGCAGGCGCGCCGCCAGGCCGCGCGGCGCGGCACCGCGCTGGCGTGCGAAGTGCAGATGCAGCCAGGCGCCGAGGCGACGCCGCATGTCATCCACATCGAGGCCGACGGCCAGTTTGACGCCAGCGGTAAACCGTTCGGTTACAGCGGCATCGTGCAGGATGTGACGGAGCGCTTCGCGGAGCACAGAATTCACCATCTGGCGAACTTCGACGCGTTGACCGAACTGCCCAATCGCGCGCAGATCATGCAGCGCACCGAGCGCGCGATCGAATTCGCGCAGCGCTCGCAGCATGCGGTGGCGCTGCTGCAGATCAATCTCGACCGCTTCAAGATCATCAACGACACGCTCGGCCACGCGGCGGGCGACGAGTTGTTGCGCGAAGCGGCGCGGCGCCTGCGCGCTTGCGTGCGCCACTACGACGCCCCCCCCGCCGCCGACGCGGCACGCTTGGGTGTGTTGGCGGCGCACCGCCTCGAATGCGTGGCGCGCCTGGGCGGCGACGAGTTCGCCGCGCTGCTGCCCGAACTCAGCGACGTACAGCATGCGCAAGGCATCGCGCAACGCATGGTGGAAGTGCTGCACGCCCCCATCATCGTCGGTGGCCAGGAATGTTTTGTCAGTGCGAGCGTGGGCCTGGCGCTGTTCCCGCGCGATGCGCTCAACGCCGCAGACCTGCTGCGCAATGCCGACGTCGCGATGTCGGCGGTCAAAGCCCAGGGTCGCGATGCCGCGCTGCAGTTCAGCCCGAAGCTCGCTGGCCGGGGACGTTCGAGGTTGGAGCTGGAAAGTGCGCTGCACAAGGCCATCGAACGCAATGAGCTCGTGCTGCACTACCAACCCAAGGTCGACGTGAGCGCGGCACGTTTGGTCGGCGTCGAGGCGCTGATGCGCTGGCAGCGTGGCTCTGTGCTCGTGCCCCCGGGCGAGTTCGTTCCCGTGGCCGAAGAGTCGGGCCTGATCGTCCCGATGAGCCACTGGGCGCTGGGCGAGGCCGCGCGCCAGTCGGCGCTGTGGCGCTCACGCTTCGGTTTTAACGATCCGATCGCCGTGAACCTGCCGAACCGGATGTTCGAGCGTGACGACCTGATCGAAACGATCCACGACGCCGTCACGCGCGCCGGTGTGCCGCATGGCGCGCTGGCGATCGAAATCACCGAAACCGGGCTGATGAAGGACTTGCAGGGCGTGATTCCGACGCTGCACCGTCTTGAGGCCATCGGCGTTGAAGTGTCGATCGACGACTTCGGCACCGGCTATTCGTCACTCGCCTACCTGACGACGCTGCCCATCAGCGAACTCAAGATCGACCGCTCGTTCATCCGCAACCTGGGCAAGCAAAAGGAAGGCACGGCGGTGGTGACGGCGATCATGGCGCTTGCGCGGTCGCTGCGCCTGCGCGTCGTCGCCGAGGGCGTGGAGACCTCGGCGCAGATGGAAATTCTGGCGCGCCTGGGCTGCGTGATGATGCAGGGCTTCTTGTTCAGCCGCGCCCTGCCGCCCCACGAACTGGAGGTTTGGATGCAGCAAGTGATGCTGACCAAACCGGTGTCCTGGTGGGCAGGGACCGGCGCCTTGTCTGCCGCGCGAAGCGGCGCGGTGCCCGCGCTCGCGGTCGATCAGGCGGCCTAGATGACACCCCCAAGCTCAGACCCTTCGGAACGGCCGCGCGCGGCAGTGACATGAACAAGTCGACAAGCACTGAAGGTGCCAAGGTGGGCTCAGCCGCCGAGCTGGCCAAGGCGGCGCTCAGGCGGTTGGCGCTCGAGAAGCTCGAGCCGACGCCGGAAAACTATGCACGCGCCTATGAGCAGGAAGGCGGCCCGGCTCGGCCCAAGCCTTCCGCCCACGCACCTTTGCCCGAAGCCGACGACGCCGCGCCGCAACTCGCGGCGCTGATCGGGCGCGTCGTGCGCGGCGTGGAACGCGGCAGCCGCGCCTGGACCACGGCGCGCAAGAAGGACGGCCTGCAGCGCGTGCTCGAAGGCAGCCGCAGCGATGTGGAACGCCTGAAGCAGCGCTTGAACCAGCTGCTGGCGAGTTGGGAGTCGGACCGCGTCACCGCCACGGCGCCGGCCGAGCTGGGCGGCGTCCCTGCCCCCGCCACTTCCCCCGCCCCCGCCC
>JANOLJ010000349.1:0-23427 GCA_031419715.1 Burkholderiales bacterium
GCGCGCATCCAAAACTGACTCGCCGCGCCTGTTTGAGCGTAGCGAACGAAGTGAGCGCAGCGAGTTCGCGGCGCGACGCCAAGCCGAGCAGCGCAGTGGAGTCGGCGCGCAGCGCCGACCGCCCCAGCATGAGCCCGCGCCAGGCCCCACCGCGCGCCGCCTGCCGCGCCGCGCCACCGCACGTACAGCGGACATTCAGAAGGCAGCAACGATCCGCAAGCAGCCCTTCCCACTGCATCGAACTTTCATGCGTCGCTGGTCGCGCGAAACGCGGTGGAGCCACTGACATGACGCATGCACCGGCACTGCGCCTTGCGATCGTCGCGCCCGATACGCTCGACGCCGACCCGACCGACGCGCAGGCCGAGTCGGAGGCGCGGCGTTCGCGTTCGCTGCGTATCGGCCTGCTGCAAAGCGGCTACAACATCGTCGCGGTTCTGCCGGCTGACATCTTTCTGCCCGAACGGCTGGCGCAGATCGCGCCTGACATGATCATCGTCGACGCCCAAAGCCAGGCGCGCGACACGCTCGAGCATGTGGTGCTGGCCACGCGCGACGCGCGCCGCCCGATCGTGCTGTTCACCGAAGACGATGACACGACGCATGTGGGCGAGGCCATCGCCGCCGGTGTCACCGCCTACGTGGTCGCGGGCCTGGCTGCCGAGCGCGTCAAACCGGTGCTTGACGTCGCGCTGGCGCGTTTTCGCCACGAAGAGGCGCTGCGCAACGAGCTTGCCGACGCACGAAGTCAGCTGACACAACGCAAGACAATCGACCGCGCCAAAGCGATCCTGATGCAGCGCCACGCGCTGGACGAAGCGCAGGCCTATGCGCGGCTGCGCCGGGCGGCGATGGACAAAGGGCTCAAGCTGGCCGACGTTGCGCAACGCATCGTCGACGTCGCCGATCTCCTGGCCTGAGTCTCATGCTTTGCCGACGCATGCACAGGTCTTGTGCTGGCCTGATGCGGCCGCGTGCGAAACGGAATGCGGCGATGCCGCATTTGGTGCGTCATCTGCGGCGAAACCGCACAAGCACTTGCCGATTCGCTGGCACGCGCCTTGCTCATCAAGGTTCGACAGATCACTGACGATCTTCAACAAGGATCTTCTTGCGGCAACGGCGTCGCGTGAAGATCGGACGACGGCGTCCCCATGGCTTGCGCTTTCCAGCGCGGCCCTGCGGATGCCGTTTTTTTTGCGCTTCACCCGAGACCGGACATGACCCCACCATTCAAGCAAACCAACGCCATGACCCGAAGAACCCTCATCAAGGCCGCCGCCGCGACCAGTGCCACCGGCCTCGTGCCGGGGCTGCAAGCATCGGTCTACGCGCAAGGCTCCGACAAGCCCGAGAAAGAAGAGGTGCGCATCGGTTTCATCCCCTTGACCGATTGCGCCTCGGTCGTGATGGCCTCGGTCATGGGGTTCGACAAGAAGTACGGCGTGAAGATCGTGCCGACCAAGGAGGCCTCCTGGGCCGGCGTGCGCGACAAGCTGGTGAACGGCGAGCTCGACATGGCGCATGTGCTGTGGGGCCTGCTGTACGGCGTGCAAATGGGCACCGGCGGGCCGAAGAAAGACATGGCCGTGCTGATGAACCTGAACCACAACGGCCAGGCGATCACGCTGTCGAAAAAACTCGCTGACAAGGGCGCGGTGGACGGCGCGTCGCTGGCCAAGCTGATGCAGACGGACAAACGCGAGTACACCTTCGCCCAGACCTTCCCCACCGGCACCCACGCGATGTGGCTGTACTACTGGCTCGCCAGTTACGGCATCAACCCGATGAAAGACGCCAAGGTCATCACCGTGCCGCCGCCGCAGATGGTGGCGAACATGCGCGTGGGCAATATGGATGGCTATTGCGTCGGCGAGCCCTGGAACCACCGCGCGGTTGCCGACGGCATCGGCATCACGAGTGTCACCACGCAAGACATTTGGAGGGACCACCCTGAAAAAGCGCTTGGCACGACCGGTGAGTTCGCGAAGAAGTACCCCAACACCTGCCGCGCCGTGATCGCCGCGATCCTTGAGGCAGGCAAGTGGATCGACGCGGGCTTGCAGAACAAGAACAGAGCCGCGGAGACGATCGCCGACAAGGCCTACGTCAACACCAGCGTCGATGTGATCAACCAGCGCATGCTCGGGCGCTACCAAAACGGCCTGGGCAAGACCTGGGACGACCCGCACCACATGAAGTTCTTCAACGACGGCGCGGTGAACTTCCCCTACCTGAGCGACGGCATGTGGTTCCTCACCCAGCACAAGCGCTGGGGCTTGCTGAAAGACCGCCCCGACTATCTGGGCGTGGCCAAACAAGTGAACCAAATCGATCTCTACAAACAGGCTGCGGCGCTCACCAAGACGAGCGTCCCGAAGGACCCGATGCGCGCCAGCAAACTCATCGACGGCACGGTCTGGGACGGCAAGGACCCGGTCAAGTACGTCGATTCGTTCAAGGTCAACGTCTGAAGCGCCCGCGGGTCGCCTCCAGGAGAACACCATGGTCAGTGCCGTCTTTCATTCGCCTCTGGGCAGACCCGCCACGCTGGCGGGCGTTGCGCCTGCCAGCGTCAAGCCGGCCGCGGTGCTGGCCACCGTCGATGCGGCCGCAGCGGTGGCCGCGGCTGCCACCCGGGCGCCGCGGTCACCCTTCGACTGGCGTGCGCTGTGGCTGCGCGTTTTGCCACCCGTGCTCGGCGTGGCGCTGCTGGTGGGCGTGTGGGAGCTGCTCACGCTCAAGGCGGGCTCGTTCCCCACGCCCTCGGCCACCTTCGTCGAGGCCGTGAAGCTGTTCTCCGATCCGTTTTACGACAAGGGGCCGAACGACCAAGGCATAGGCTGGAACATCTTGTTCTCGCTGCAACGCGTGGCGCTGGGATTCGGTTTGGCGGCGTTGGTGGGAATACCGCTCGGTTTCATGATCGGACGTTTCGAGTTTCTGAACCGCATGGTCTCGCCGCTCATCAGCCTGTTGCGCCCGGTGTCACCGCTCGCTTGGCTGCCCATCGGCCTGTTGGTGTTCAAGGCCGCGAACCCGGCCGCGATCTGGACCATCTTCATCTGCTCGATCTGGCCCATGGTCATCAACACCGCGGTGGGCGTGCAGCGCGTTCCGGTGGACTATCTGAACGTCGCCAGGGTGCTCAACCTCAGCGAGTGGAAAGTCTTCACGAAGATTTTGCTGCCCGCCGTACTGCCGTACATCTTGACGGGCGTGCGCCTGTCGGTGGGCACGGCGTGGCTGGTGATCGTCGCCGCTGAAATGCTCACCGGCGGCGTGGGCATCGGCTTTTGGGTCTGGGACGAGTGGAACAACCTGAACGTCAAGCACATCCTGATCGCGATCTTCCTGATCGGCATGGTCGGCCTGCTGCTTGAGTGGCTCTTGGTCACGATCGCCCGGCGCTTTTCCTTCGCCGATTGAAAGGGCGCACCATGAAAGACTTCATCAAGGTCGAGTCCGTCGAGATGACGTTCAACACCAAAAGAGAGCGCTTTCACGCGCTGCACGACATCCACATGGCGGTGGCCAAGGGTGAGTTCGTCACGCTGATTGGGCACTCGGGTTGCGGCAAGTCCACGCTGCTGAACCTGATCGCCGGCCTGTTGCGGCCCAGCTCGGGCGTGCTGCTGTGCGACAGCCGCGAAATCGCCGCTCCGGGCCCGGAGCGCGCCGTCGTGTTCCAGAACCACTCGCTGCTGCCGTGGCTGAGCTGCTTCGACAACGTGCACCTCGCGGTGGAGCGGGTCTTCGGTGCCAAGGAAGGCCAGGCCAAGCTCAGGGAACGCACGGCGGCCGCGCTGGCGCTGGTCGGCATGGATCACGCGCTCGCCAAACGCCCGCATGAGATTTCCGGCGGCATGAAGCAGCGCGTGGGCATCGCCCGGGCGCTGGCGATGGAGCCCAAGGTGCTGCTGCTCGATGAGCCTTTCGGCGCGCTCGACGCCCTGACCCGCGCGCATCTGCAAGACGAGTTGCTGAAGATCGTGGCGCGCACGCGCGGCACCGTCGTGATGGTGACGCATGACGTTGATGAAGCGGTGCTGCTCTCAGACCGCATCGTGATGATGACGAACGGCCCGGCGGCGACAATCGGCGAAATCCTGACGGTGGCGCTGGAGCGCCCGCGTTTGCGCGTCGAGCTGGCCGAGGACAGCCGCTATGTGCACTACCGCAAGCAGGTGCTGGAGTTCCTCTATACGCGGCACGGGAATCCGCAATTGCGCGCGGCTTGAGCGAGCCCGGTTCGCGAGCCTGGTTTCCTGGATTGCCATCATCCCGACGCAAGCCGGGCTCCGCGCTGCACCCGATCAGCCCGCCTTCGACGCCAGAATCCGCGCGAGCAGGTCCGATACTTTTTCGCGAACCGCCGCGGGCATCGTGATCACCTTGCCCCATTGGCGATCGGTCTCGCCTGGCCATTTGTTCGTTGCGTCCAATCCGAGCTTGCCGCCCAGGCCGCTGACGGGCGAGGCGAAGTCGAGGTAGTCGATCGGCGTGTTCGAAATCAAGGTTGTGTCGCGCGCAGGGTCCACGCGCGTCGTGATCGCCCAGATCACATCGGGCCAGCTTCGTATGTCGACGTCGTCGTCCAGCACCACGATGAACTTGGTGTACATGAACTGCCGCAGAAAGCTCCACACGCCGAACATGACGCGTTTGGCGTGGCCGGGGTAGTGCTTCCGCATGCTGACGATGGCCATGCGGTAGCTGCACCCTTCCGGCGGCAGGTAGAAGTCAGTGATCTCGGGAAACTGCTTTTGCAGGATGGGCACGAATACTTCATTCAGCGCCACACCCAGCACCGCCGGCTCATCGGGCGGCTTGCCGGTGTAGGTGGAGTGGTAGATGGGACTGCGCCGGTGTGTGAGGCGGCCGATCTCGAACACCGGAAACCACTCCTGCTCGTTGTAGTAGCCGGTGTGGTCACCGAACGGGCCTTCCAGCGCGTGCAGGTAGCCGTTGATCTCTTTCAGCGCCACGCCGGTTTCGCTGACGCCGACAAAGCCCGCCGCGCATACCGGAATGTGGCCTTCCAAAACGATCTCGGCCGTCGCCGGAACTTGCAGCATCACGCCTGCATCGCCGACCCATGAATCCGCCACCTCGGTGCGGCTGCCTCGCAGCAACCCGGCAAACTGATACTCCGACAACGTATCGGGCACGGGCGTCACGGCGCCGAGCATCGTTGCCGGGTCAGCGCCCAGCGCCACGGCCATCGGAAACGGTTGGCCGGGTTTGGCGAGCGCGAATTCTCGGAAGTCCAGTGCGCCGCCGCGCTGCGCGAGCCAGCGCATGATGACTTGGCGCTTGCCTATCACTTGCTGCCGGTAGATGCCCAGGTTCTGGCGGCGCCGTGCCGTCGGCCCACCTTGCGGCCCGCGTGTGATGACCAGGCCCCAGGTGATCAACGGGCCCGCGTCGTCGGGCCAACAGGTTTGGATGGGCAGAAGTGCGAGGTCGATGTCACTGCCTTGAATCACGACCTCCTGGCACGCCGGTGAGCGCACCAGCGCCGGCTTCATGTCCCACAGCGATTTGATGAGATGCAGCAAGCGCCCGGCGTCTTTCATTCCAGCCGGCGGCTCGGGTTCCTTGAGGCTCGCCAGCACTTTGCCGACTTGGCGCAGCTCGGAAACTTCGGACGCCCCCATCGCCAGCGCGACGCGTCGCGTCGTGCCGAACAAGTTGGTCAGCGCCGGGACGCCGCTTCCGAGCGGGCGCTCGAAGAGCAGCGCCGGCCCTTCTGCGCGCAACACGGCGTCGCTGAGGGCCGTCATTTCCAGGATCGGCGATACGGGCTCAGTAACGCGCTTTAGCTCGTTTGAGCGCTCTAATCCCCCTAGGAACTCGCGTAAGTCCTTATATTTCACGGTCGAATTGCCACATTTCTGAAAATTTTTAGGTTGACTGGGCTTATCTACAGTCCCTAGAATCCGCCCACCTTGACTTAAGTCAGGGATAACCCGCGCCCCACATCGTTGGGATGGTTTTTGGAGGCGCTGGGCTGCTTGCCTAAGCCGATCACCGGAATTCGCCGGTTCAGACGCTGCAGCCTCATTATTGCGGTTGGCATGGCCCGCCCGGACCACGGTTCGAGCGACGCGCGATGCAAACGCGAAGAAACGAGGGTGAGACATGTCATCGCTTCGCAAGAGCTTGGAGATGGTTCGGGCCGCGCACCGCGCGGTGTTTCAGTCACTGTTTGTATTCGTCGCCGACGTGGGACGAGGTCTGCTCGTCGTCAGCCACAACACGCTGGCACTGCTCGGCCTGGCGCTGGTGGCCGTGGCCTTGTTCACCGCAAGCCGCGACGACCTGCGGCATCAAGCGGAACTCGAGTTTCTGAGCTGGCTGCAAGCCCGCCAAGAAGCACGGGTCGAGCCGGTGCAACAGGAGACGCCCCTGTGGGTCGACGAGTCACCGCTGGACGCAGTGGCGCGCGCCACCGCGGCGGACCCGAAGGATCTCGACCACCAGCAAGCCGCTGTGGCGAACTGGCTGTCGCGGCGTTACCGGGTTGCGCTTGAGCCCGTCAGCCGCCTCGTTCAGGAAGCCTGGAGCGTCGGCCAGCGCGCCGCGTTGGACCCGACCCTGATCCTGGCGATCATGGCGATCGAATCAAGCTTCAACCCGTTTGCCCAGAGCCCCGTAGGCGCGCAGGGCTTGATGCAGGTCATGACCAAGGTGCACGACGACAAATACGTGCGCTTCGGCGGCAACCACGCGGCGTTCGACCCGGTCACCAACTTGCGCGTTGGCGTGGCGGTGCTCAAGGAGTGCATCGCGCGTGCCGGCGGCCTGGAAGCCGGATTGCGTTACTACGTGGGCGCTGCCAACCTGCCTGACGACGGCGGTTATGCCGCCAAGGTGCTGGCCGAGCAGCAGTTGCTGCGTCTGGTGATGAGCGGCAAGGCCGTGGCGCCCCTGAGCGTAGCCGTGGCACCGGGCACGTCCGCGCTGCCTGCGGTGACAATGGTCGCGCAGCGCGGTGCCGACGCCTATGTGGCACCCCTGCCCGCTCGTATGCCCGACGCCGAAGCCCATACCGAACCGAACCTGAACTGAATCACCCCATGTTTGACCGAACCCAGTCCACCGTAGCGAACGTCGACCCCGAACTGTGGGCGGTCATCCAGCGTGAAAACCAGCGCCAGGAAGAACACATCGAGCTCATCGCCTCGGAGAACTATGCGTCGCCGGCAGTGATGGCGGCGCAGGGGAGCCAGCTCACCAACAAGTACGCCGAGGGCTACCCGGGCAAGCGCTATTACGGTGGTTGCGAGTTCGTTGACATCGCGGAGCAGCTCGCCATCGACAGGTGCAAACAGCTTTTCGGCGCCGCGCACGCCAATGTGCAGGCGAACTCGGGCTCGCAGGCCAATCAGGCGGTGTTTTTCGGCCTGCTGCAACCCGGCGACACGATCATGGGCATGAGCCTGGCCGAAGGCGGCCACCTGACCCATGGCATGGCACTGAACATGAGCGGCAAGTGGTTCAAGGTGGTGAGCTACGGCCTCACACCCAGTGAAGAGATCGACTACGTGGCGATGGAAAATCTGGCCCGCGAGCACCGCCCGAAATTGATCATCGCCGGTGCGTCCGCCTACAGTCTGCGCATCGACTTCGCGCGCTTCGCCAAGGTCGCCAAGGAGATCGGCGCGATCTTCATGGTCGATATGGCGCACTACGCGGGGCTGATCGCCGCGGGCGTGTATCCGAACCCGGTGCCGCACGCCGACGTGGTGACCTCGACGACGCACAAGAGCCTGCGCGGCCCGCGCGGCGGCATCGTCGTGATGAACGACGAGAGCGTCGCGAAGAAGATCAACAGTGCCATCTTCCCCGGCATCCAGGGCGGGCCGCTGATGCATGTGATCGCCGCCAAGGCCGTGGCGTTCAAGGAAGCGCTCGCGCCCGAGTTCAAGGTCTACCAGCAGCAGGTGCTGAAGAACGCCGTGGCGCTGGCGCAAACCCTCACCGAGCGCGGCCTGCGGATCGTCAGCGGCCGCACCGAGAGCCACGTCATGCTCGTCGATTTGCGACCCAAAGGCCTGACGGGAAAGCAAGCCGAAGACCTGCTCGGCCAGGCGCACATCACCTGCAACAAGAACGGCATCCCGAACGACCCGCAAAAGCCGATGGTGACAAGCGGAATCCGCCTGGGCTCGCCCGCGATGACAACGCGCGGCTTCCTTGAGCCGCAGGCGCGCCAAACCGGGCACCTGATCGCCGACGTGCTGGACAAGCCGAACGACGCGGCGAACGTGCAGGCGGTGCGAGCCAAGGTCGCGGCGCTGACGCGCGATTTCCCCGTGTACCGCTGAGTCATCCGGCGCTGACTCACCCGGCGCTCACTGACCCGCAGCAGAAATCCGCCGCCGATGCGCTGCCCCTTTTGCAGCTTTGAGGACACCCAGGTCGTCGAAACCCGCGAGTCCGACGAAGGCGACGTGGTGCGGCGTCGCCGTCGCTGCCAGAGCTGCGACAAGCGCTTTACCACCTACGAACGCGCTGAAATTTCGCTGCCCTCCGTCGTGAAGAAAGACGGCACGCGTGCCGAGTTCGACCCGGCAAAAATTCGCGCGTCGATGAGCCTCGCGCTGCGCAAGCGCCCGGTGAGCGTGGAGCAGATCGACGCGGCGATGGAACGCATCCAGGACAAGCTGCTCAACAGCGGCGCCAAGGAAGTGCCCTCGACGCGCCTGGGCGAACTGGTGATGCGCGAACTCAAACGCATCGACAAGGTCGCCTACGTGCGCTTCGCGTCGGTCTACCGAAGCTTCGAAGACGTGGATGAGTTCCGCCAGTTGATCCGCGACATCTGAGGCGAATTCGCGGTCGACCGTACAAGCGTGGCCGTGCTCGTACAAGCGTGGCCTTGCGACTTCGGCCCGTTGTTGGCTTTCGTTGCTCGCTGCGTGCAGATGTCGAGCAGCGTGGCAGTCGGCCTGGGGTACGTTCTCCGGCCCACGCTCGCGGGGCACCGGATTGCGCCCGCTTGCGTCGCGCCATCAACACCGTGTTCTCGTGCGCAGGTCGAGGACACCGCGAATGGTGCCTACGCCCGTACCCCAAACCGCCAGCCCCGACACCCGGGTGGCATGGCACGGCGTGGCATGCCCCCGGAGGTTGAAACAGGGCGCCGCCGTCGCCCTGCAGCCACGACGACGGCAGGCCCGTACGACATCGACAGTCGGCAAAGGGACGAAGCCGCACGCCCACGCTTATGCGATCGGCCGCAAGCGGGTATCAGCGTCGCATCCCCCGAAGGGGGGGGTTGTCACCCCCTTCGCCGAACCGCCACTTCCCACCTCATGGGGTCGCGGTCGGGCCGATGTTTTCCTACAGTGTGCCCATCGGTTCACAACAAGGAGACAAGGGTGCAAACACGGCAAACACAGCGCGGCGTGACCTGGGTCGAGACCTGCGTCGTGCTGACGATCCTCGGGCTGGCCTCGGGAGCGGCGGTTCCGGCGATGGGCAACCTGATCGACGCACGCCGCCTTGAGGGCACGGCGGTCCAGTTCGCCACGGACGTGCAATTCGCGCGCTCCGAGGCGGTGGCGCGCAATCAACCGGTGCGCATCAGCCTGTACGCCACGCCGCAGGGTTCGTGCTACGTGGTGCACACCGGTGCTGCCAATCAATGCGCGTGCGCCGGCTCCACGCCCGCCACCTGCACCAGCCCGGCGCGCGAAATCAAGACTGTCGCGCTGGCCTCAAACCAAGGCGTGACGCTGGCGGCCAACACCGCCTCGGTGCTGTTCGACCCCTTGCACGGCACGAGCACGCCGTCGGCCACGTTTCGCGTGCTAGGCCGCAACGGCCGGGCGATCCATCAGGTCATCAACGTGATGGGGCGGGTTCGCTCCTGCACGCCTGCCGGCGGCGTGGCCGGCTACCCCATGTGCTGAGAGGAGCAACGAACATGTTCAAAGCAATGACATCGAGCCGGGCATCGAGCCAAGACGAATGGAGCCTTGAGGCCGACCAGCGGGCCGTGCGCAAGGCGGCGGGCCCATGTAACGAATTGATAATCGAGACGACTGGCACCCCACGCCGTGCCGCCGGTCACTGCGGTCGGGCCACGGCTCGCCGGTTCGCGCGAGGCTTCACCTTGATCGAACTGATGTTGGTGGTGGCGGTGGCCGGTGTGTTGTCAAGCGTTGCCTATCCGTCGTTCATGGGTCAATTGCAAAAAATTCGCCGCGCCGATGCCATGGTGTCGATCCTGCAAGTGCAGGCGGCCCAGGAACGTTGGCGCTCGAACAATCTGAGCTACGGCACGCTCGCCGAGATCGGCGTTTCCGCGACATCCGCCGCCGGCCACTACACGCTGCAACTGAGCGCGCCAACGGCTACCGGCTACGACATCCTCGCTTCGGCCACGGGCAGCCAGGCGCATGACACGAACTGCCGCAACCTCAGGCTGCGCATCGCAGGTGGCAACCTCGTGCAAGCCTCGGGTGGCGACGCCGCGACGAGCAACGCGGCGCCGCAGAACCGCCAGTGCTGGATGGTCTGAACCATGAATCCGCGTTCGCCCCGCCCACTGCCGCGCCACGATTTCAAGCGCGCGGCCGGCATCTCGATGGTCGAGCTGCTCGTCGGCTTGGCGGTCGGCCTGTTCATCGCGGCGGCAGGCGTCACGCTGATGGCGGGCAACCTGCGCGAGAACCGCTCGCTGATGCTGGAAAGCCGCCTGATGCAGGACTTGCGCACCGCGTCGGACATCATCACGCGTGACCTGCGCCGAGCCGGCTACTGGGCCGGTGCTGCCGACGCGGTGCAGGAGCCCGCGGGCACACCCACCGCCGCGAACCCCTACATGGCCGTCACCCCGAGCACCGCCCCGGCTGACAGCGTCAGCTTCGCGTTCTCGCGCGACGCGACCGAGAACCACAACCTCGATTCAAACGAGCAGTTCGGTTTCAGGTTGCGCCGCGGCGTCATCGAAATGCAGTTGGGCGGCGGCAATTGGCAGGCGCTGACCGACGCCAACACCGTCGTGATTTCCGAATTTCGCGTCACGCCGACCATCCAGGTCATCGAACTCGCGAGCCAGTGCAGCGCCGCGTGCGCTGCGGGCGATGCGAACTGCCCACCGCGCCAGCAGGTGCGCAGCCTGGCGGTATCGATCGCCGCAAGGTCGAGCGCAGACGCGGCCGTGCAGCGCAGCCTGAACAGCAGCGTGCGCCTACGCAACGATGCGATCACGGGCGCCTGCCCCGCCTGAGGCAAACATGCAGCGCCGCGCCCCATCTAATTCTCAACGCGGCGTGGCCGCGCTCGTCGTGACGATGGGCTTGTTCTTTGCGATGTTGCTCGTCGCCGTGTTCGCGAATCGCAACCTGGTGTTCGAGCAGCGCGGCTCCGCCAATCAGTACCGCGCGACCCAGGCCTTCGAGGCCGCCGAGGCCGGGCTGGAGTGGGCCCAGGCGCAACTCAACAACGTAGCGCGCCTAGGAGACGACTGCAAGGCGAGCAGCGACGAGACCGCGGTGTCGTTTCGTGACCGCTACCTCAGAGTCGCAGCGGCCGGCGCCGGCTTCAGCGCCACCCAGTGGAACAACGCCGGTGTGCCCACCCCCTTGCAACCCGTTTGCGTGCGCAGCGAGGCGGGCTGGCAATGCAGTTGCCCCAGCAGCGGCCATGCGCGGTTAGGCTCCGTGGCGCTGGCGGCGCCCGCAGCCCCGGCGTTCAGCGTTGAGTTCCTCCCGGGTGCGAAGCGCGGCGTAGTGCGTGTGGTCGCGCGCGGCTGCACCAGCCTGGGCGGCGCCTGCGCCCCCGGGTCGGCGGAGAACCCAGACGCAGTCGCGCGCGTCGAGGCTTCGCTGGCACTGTTGCCTGGCCTGGCGAGTGCGCCCGCGGCTGCGCTCACGCTGCGCGGGTCGCTGGACGTGGGCAACGCGGCGCTGGGCGTGCACAACGCCGACATCGCTTCGGGCGCCGTGGCGCTGCATGCCGGCGCTCAGGTTCAAGCGCCGCTGCTGCGCATCGGCACCGCGCCGGGCGCTGCGATGAGCACCGCCATCGTGAGCCAAGATGCACGCCTGACAGCGCTCAGCCCGGCGCAGTTGTTCGTGTCCTACTTTGGCCTGGAGCGTTCGAGTTGGACCCAGCAGCCCGTCGTGACCACCTTGAACTGCGCCGGCAATTGCAGCGCCGCGTTGGAGCAAGCCGTGCTCGCGGCGGGAAGCAACCCCATGATTCGCATCGTCGGCGACCTCGACCTGCAAGGCCCGCTGAGCCTCGGCACGCGCCAACAGCCAGTGCTGATCGTCGTCGACGGCGCAGTGCAACTGCGTGGCGCGGTCGCGCTGCACGGCTTCCTCTACGCCAGCACGCTGCGCTGGGACGGGCCCACCGCCAGCGGCGCCCTGGTGCGCGGCGCCCTGGTCTCGGAGACCGGGTATCAGGGCGACGCCACGCCCGATCTGGTCTACGACGCGGTGGTGCTCGCCACACTGCGCAGCCGCAGCGGTATGTTCGCCCGCGTCAGCGGCAGTTGGCGCGATTTCTGAGGCGCATGGACATGCTTGAGGCGACTCTTCAACACGGCCGACGCAAACAGCGCGGCACGACGCTGCTCGAGGGACTGGTCGCGTTTCTCGTGCTCTCACTCGGCATGTTGAGCGTGCTGCGGGTGCAAACCCAAATGCGCACGAATACCGACGTCGCGCGGCAGCGCTCGGAAGCGGTTCGCATCGCCCAGGAAGACATCGAAAAGCTGCGCGCCTTTTCCGTGATCGCCGTGCGTGCAGGCGCGAGTGCCTATGCCAGCGTCGCCAGCGTCACGCGCGCGGTTGATTCCGGTAGCGGCCAGCCGAGCAACACGAGCTATGCGCTGATCCGCGAGATCACGGCGGCCGACGCGCCCGCGTCGAAGAACGCCAGTGTCAGCGTGGCCTGGGACGATAAGTCCGGTTCACGCCACCAAGTGGTGCTGAGCACGCTGATTTCGGGTCAGGACCCGGCGTACTCGGGCGCGCTCAAGGTGACTTCCCAGCCTAGGCCGTTGCGCGGCGTGCAACAGCGCTCACCTTGGATCCCCGTGGACGCCAAAGACCTGGGGCAAGGCAGCAGCGCCTTCAAACCCATCGCCGCCGGCACCGAAGCCTGGGTGTTCGACAACACCACGGGCAACGTCACGGCGCGCTGTGTCGGGGTGGACGCAAGCGCATCCAACTCCAGCCTGAGCGCATCGGCTCTGGGCGCATGCGAACCCCTGCAGGGCTATGCATTGAGCGGTGTCGTGCGCTTTTCCGGCGCAACCCCGCCGGACCCGGCTGCGGCCAACGACATGCCCGCGGCACTTTCAGTGGCTATCTCAACCACTGACGCGACCACTGGCGCAGGTTCAGCGCCACTGTGCCGCAGCGACGCGCGCAAGTCGGTCACGTATACGTTTGCCGGCGCCAGCCGCACCGAGGCGGTGCCGCTCAGTGCGGTCCCGGCCACGCTGGGCGTGAGCACCTGGCTTGAGACCGGCGAGCGCTACGTCGCCTATCATTGTGTCGTGGTGCCGGCCGCGCCGGGCGGCGCATGGTCAGGCCGCGCGAACATCGTGCCCGCGGGCTGGACCCTCGGCGCCGGCCCCAGCGACCACCGCGTCTGCCGTTACTCGGCTGACCTGGACGGCAGCGGCGCGGTCGACAACAATCTCGAGCATCCGCAAAACTACACGGCGTTGAACGCCTCGCTCACCCACCAAAACTTCCTGGTGATCAAGGGCACGCAGTCCTGCCCTTCCGCGGCCCCAGGTGGCGGCACGAACAACGTGATCGCCGATTTGTCGACGGCGCCGCATCAACCCTGATTCGCCCACCGATGCCCATCGCCCCCGCGTTGCCTGATCGCCCCCAGGCGGCGTCGCCGCCGTCCCCCGAGGGGAATGAGCAAAGTGGCAAAGCCACATTTGCTCATGAGCGCCCCAAGGACGCCGCCTTGCGGCGCCCGTCCCCCGTGGGGATCCAGCAAAGTGGCAGAGCCACATTTGCTGGTGAGCCGATGCTTGAAGCGCTAGCGCTCGCCGCGCAAGCGATCGGCCGCAGCGACCCGAATCCGCGCGTCGGCTGTGTCATCGCGGCGGCTGACGGCCGCATCATCGGCCGCGGCTCGACGCAGGTCGCCGGCCAGGCCCACGCCGAAGTGATGGCGCTGCGCGACGCGCAGGCGCATGGCGAATCGGTGATCGGCGCCACCGTCTACGTGACGCTGGAGCCGTGCTCGCACCACGGGCGCACGCCGCCGTGTTGTGACGCGCTGATCGCCGCCGGTGTGGCCCGCGTCGAATTCGCGATTCAGGATCCGAACCCCGCAGTGCGCGGCGAGGGCGAAGCGCGCCTGCGCGCCGCGGGCATCACGGTCCAGGCGGGGCAGCACGCCGAGGCGGCGCGCGAACTCAACATCGGTTTTTTCTCGCGCATGCGGCATGGCCGCCCGTGGGTGCGCCTGAAAGCCGCGATCACACTCGATGGCCGCACTGCCTTGCCTAACGGATTGAGCCAGTGGATCACCGGCGAGGCCGCGCGCCGCGATGGCCACCTCTATCGCAAGCGGGCCGGCGCGGTGCTGACCGGCGTAGGCACGGTGCTCGACGACGACGCGCGCTTGGACGTGCGGCATGTCGACACCGAGTTGCAACCGCGCCGTGTGATCGTCGATTCGCGCCTGGACACACCCCTGTCCGCACGCATCCTGCAGCCGCCGGGCGCGCCGCTCCTCTACGCGGCGCAGCCCGAGGCGCAACGCATCGACGCCTTGCGCGCCCTCGGCGCTGAAGTGCAGTTGCAGGCCGGAGCAGACGGCAAAGTCGATCTGCCCCGCATGCTCGAAGACCTGGCGCGGCGTGGCGTCAACGAGTTGCATGTGGAAGCCGGGCACAAGCTCAACGGATCGTTCGTCCGCGAAGGCCTCGTCGACGAATTCCTGATCTACATGGCGCCGATGCTGTTCGGCCAGGGCCGCGAGCTTGCGGCTTTCGGGCCGCTCGGGAACATCGCCGACGCGCCACGATTGCACCTCGTGGGCAGCACGCCGATCGGCGACGATCTGCGCATCATCCTGCGCCGCAGTGTGCCTGAACCCACCTGACCCCACCTGACCCCACCTGACCCGCCAGCGCACAGGCCTGGAGTCGGCCTGCGACAATTCGGCCCCATGTTCACCGGAATCGTCGGCGCCGTCGGGCACATCGTGCAAACCCAGGCGCTGGGCGCGGACGCCGCGCATGGCCTGCGTGCTGAAGTGCAGGCGCCGCCCGGCTGGCTCGACGACGTGGGCCTGGGCGACAGCATCGCGATCAATGGCGCGTGCATGACGGTCACACGATTCGACGTGGCGGCGGGGCGTTTCCACTTCGATGTCTCGGCAGAGAGTCTGGACAAGACTGTGGGGCTGGACGCGAACGGGCCGGTGAATTTGGAGAAGTCGCTGCGCGCCAACGACAGATTGGGTGGGCACATGGTCAGCGGCCATGTGGACGGCGTCGGCGTGGTGCGCGCATTCGCGCCGGCAGGCGAGTCGCACCTGCTGCGCATCGCGGCGCCCGCGTCGCTCGCGCGCTTCCTCGCGGTCAAGGGTTCGATCACGGTGAACGGCGTGAGCCTCACCGTGAACCGCGTTGAAGACCATGCGCAGGGCTGCGAATTCGAGATCAATCTGATCCCTCACACCTTGAGCGTGACGACGCTCGAAACCCTGCACACCGGCCAGCGCGTCAATCTGGAGATCGACCTGATCGCGCGCTATGTCGAGCGCATGCTGAGCACGACGCAGCTGCGGCGCTGAACCGGCACGCCATCCACAGCGCCCGCGCGGCCCGGCCGAGGCGAGGCCGCCACCTACAATTCACGCATGTCCCTGTGCACGGTTGCCGAACTCGTCAGCGAACTCAGCGCTGGCCGCATGGTGATCCTCGTCGACGAGGAAGACCGCGAGAACGAAGGCGACCTGGTGCTCGCCGCCGACCATGTGAGCGCGGCGGCCATCAATTTCATGGCGCGCTTCGGCCGCGGCCTGATCTGCCTGACGTTGACGCGCGAGCGCTGCGAGCGACTGCACCTGAGCCCCATGACAAGCCGCAACGGCACGCGCCACGCGACGGCGTTCACGGTGTCGATCGAAGCCGCGCAAGGCGTGAGCACGGGCATCTCCGCCGCCGACCGGGCGCGCACCGTGCAGGCCGCGGTGGCGCGCGACGCGCAGGCGAGCGACCTGGTACAGCCCGGCCACATCTTCCCGCTGCAAGCCCAAGACGGCGGCGTGTTGATGCGCGCCGGCCACACCGAGGCCGGCTGCGACCTCGCGAAGATGGCCGGGTTGAGCCCCGCCGCGGTAATTTGCGAGATCATGAACGACGACGGGACGATGGCGCGACTGCCCGACTTGCTGCGTTTCGCGGTCGAGCACGGCCTGAAGCTCGGCACCATCGCCAGCTTGATCGAGCACCGCAGCCGCAACGAGTCGTTGATCGCACGCATCTCGCACCGAACCCTGCACACGCCGCAAGGCGAATTCGCTTGCACCGAGTACCGAGATCGAAGCGGCGGCGCGCACCTGGCGCTCACCATCGGGCGCTGGACGCGTGACGACGAAGTGCTGGTGCGCGTGCACGAACCGCTGGGCGTGATGGACCTGCTCGACACCCAGCCGCGCGGCCACTCCTGGCCACTGCACACCGCGCTGGAGCGGCTGCATGCGGCGCGGCGCGGCGCCGCCGTGTTGCTCAATTGCACCGCCGACGGCCCCAGCGCAACGAGCCTGCTCGACCCGGTTGACACCGAGCCGGCCAGGGGCCGGACACAACTCGATCTGCGCACCTACGGCATCGGTGCGCAAATTCTGCGCGAACTCGGCATCGGCAAGATGAAGCTTCTCGGCCCCCCGCGGCGCATGCCGAGCATGGTGGGCTACGGGCTCGAAGTCACGGGTTTCGTTGCCGCCGACGATTGACCGCACCCGCTCCAACCCAGTTTTCAAGGTACGACAAACATGCAAGTGGCAGAAAAATCGATGGATGTGGAGTTGAACGGACACGACTTGCGCATCGGCATCGCGCAAGCGCGCTTCAACCGCAAGCTGACCGACCGGCTCCTGCAGATCTGCAAGGCCGAGTTGCGCGCCGCGGGTGTGGAAGAGCGCCACATCCGCCACGTCACGGTGCCGGGCGCGCTGGAGCTGCCGATCGCGCTGGCTGCGTTGGCGCAGACCGACGACTTCGACGCATTGATCGCGCTGGGCTGCGTCATCCGCGGTGAGACCTACCACTTCGAACTCGTCGCCGAGCAAAGCGCAGCCGGCGTGATGCGCGTTTCGCTGGACCACGACCTGCCGATCGCCAACGCCATCCTCACCGTGGAGAACGAGGCGCAGGCTTGGGCGCGTGTCGAGGACAAGGGGCGCGATGCGGCGCATGTCGCGATCGAGATGGCGAATCTGCTGGAAGACCTGCGTTGATGAGCGCCGCCACGCCCGAACCTGAACCCGCCGCCGCGCCCACAGTGCCCGCGGCGCGCAAACACGGCGCACCCAAGTCGGCGCGGCGCCGCTCCCGCGAAGCCGCGATGCAGGGCCTGTACGAATGGTTCCTCGCCGCGACGCCGGTGGCGGACATCGAGGCCCACATGCGCGAGCTCGATGGCTTCGGCAAATGCGACCTGGCGCACTTCGAGGCGCTGCTCAGGGGCTGCATCGCGCAGGCCGCCGAGCTCGACGCCCTGCTCGCGCAGCACCTGGACCGCCTCGCGACCCGGCTGTCGCCGGTGGAACACGCGGTGCTGCTGATCGGCACGTTCGAGCTGCGGCACTGTGTGGACATTCCGTACAAGGTCGCGATCAACGAAGCCGTTGAACTGGCGAAGAGCTTTGGCGGCACGGATGGCCACAAGTACGTGAACGGCGTGCTCGACAAAGCCGCCGCCGAGCTGCGGCCCACCGAGGTGCAAGCGGCGCGCGGCCGTGGACGCTGAATCCCGGGCGCACGCGGCCATCGCCGCTGACTCGCGAGTGTGCGCGGCGCAGGCAGCGCAGGGCGTCGCACTCGCACCCTCCGAGGCAGCACCCGAGCCTGTCTCTACCCTGAGGGTCTACTCATCGTGAAGCTCGCCGCGCGCCTGGCACACATCGAGCCGTTCTATGTGATGGAGTGCGCCAAGGCGGCGGCTGAAATCGCGCGCAGCCCGGCGTGCGTGAACTCGCCGATGATTTTTCTCAACATCGGCGAGCCCGATTTCACCGCGCCGCTTCCGGTGCAGCGCGCCGCCGAAATAGCCCTGCGCGACGGCCGCACCCAATACACCGACGCCACTGGCCTGCCCGAGCTGCGCGCGCGCATTTCGAACTGGTACGCGCAGCGCTTCGGCATCGAGGTCGACGCGCGGCGCATCGTGATCACCGCGGGCGCTTCGGCGGCGTTGCAGCTGGCGTGCCTCGCGTTGATCGATCGTGGCGATGAAGTCCTGATGCCCGACCCCAGCTACCCGTGCAACCGTAGCGTCGCGACTACCTGATTCCTGCGCTCGAACGCCTGGGCTTGCACGTTCCCGTGATGCCCGACGGTGCCTTTTACGCCTGGGCGGATTGTTCGGCGCACAGCACCAGCAGTTGGGACTTCGCCTTTGACGTGATGCAACGGGCGCATGTGGCGCTGACACCCGGCCGCGACTTCGGGCCCCACGCGGCGCAACGCTTCATTCGCCTGTCGTTCGCCAGTTCGATGGCGCAATTGCAAACCGCTGTGGCCCGGCTCGATGCCACATTGAAGCGTTGACGTACGGCGCCTAACCGATTGATGACGCAGCTCGGGCAGCGCAATCGTGCAATTGGGCAGCACACGGCAATGAATTGTTTTTCGTCGTTACGTATGGCACAAAGTGTGTGGTTTTGCGCACGCTGCCCTGGGCCAGGTGAACTAAAGTTGCAAGGTGATCGATTTCGGCGCCCCCACCGTTCCTGCCGCTTACCCGCCCGAGGCGGACCCTCGGCAACACGCGGCTGACTCCGGCCCGCAGATCTGGGCTGACTCCGGCCTGGAGCTGCCCAAGGGTCCGGTGGCCGCCTTCGCCACCAACCCGGCAGCGCAGTCGGAGGAACAGATGCCCACCATCGGGCACATCGGCAGGTACGCTTTGAAGTACCGCATCGGTGAAGGTGGCCTGGGCACGGTCTACGCAGCCCACGACCCATTGCTGTCGCGCCTGATCGCGATCAAGACACTGAACCTCGAACTCTCCGCTGAGGAGCGGGAATCATTCAACGCGCTGTTCCTCAACGAAGCGCGCGCCGCCGCGGGCTTGAGCCACCCGCACATCGTCACCGTGTTTGACGCCGGCACCAGCGACAACAGCGCCTACATCGCGATGGAGCTGTTGAAGGGCCGCGATCTGCGCCAACTGCGCCAGGAGGGCTGGCGGCCGACGCCCGAACAGGCCGCGCTGATCGTGCGGCGCATCGCCGACGCGCTGGCCTACGCCCACAGCAAGGGTGTCGTGCACCGCGACGTGAAGCCGGCGAACATCTTCATGGTCGGCCGCACCCAGCCGCGCATGCTCGACTTCGGCATCGCGCGCGTCGCGCATCGCCATGAAGGCGCGGGCGACATTGCCGCCGGGTCGCCGTACTACATGGCGCCGGAACAGGCGCGCCACCAGACGGTCGATCGCCGTGCCGATGTGTTCTCGCTGGGCGTCGTGCTGTATGAGTTGCTCACCGATCAGAAGCCATTTCGCGGCACCACGCTGGCCGAGATCTCCAAAGCGGTGATCGAACACGAGGCACCGCTGGCGTGCGAGGTGGATACGCGCGTGCCGCGCGCCCTGGCCGACATCGCCGCGCGCGCCATGGTCAAAGACCCGGAACAGCGTTATCGCTCGGCACGCACTTTTTCGCGCGAGCTGCGCCACTGGCTGGAAGAAAGCGAAGGCAGCGCCGAGGTAGAAGAGCCGGTACGCCCGGTGCGCCGCGGATGGCGCGTCTGGGCCGGTAGCGCGGCGGCGGCGACCGTGGTGCTGGGCGGGGCGGCTTTGTACCTCGCCGATTCGTCGCGCCAGACTGCCCCCGCGAGTGTGGCGCAGTCGTCAACTCCCACAGCGGCGGCAGCGACGCCCGTGGTCACTGGCAACACACCGCCGCCCGAAATGGCGCGTGCTCAGCTCGCCGACGCAGCCCCCGCGCAGCCGGCGGCACCCGATCGTGCGCCGCCGGTTGGCGCAGGCAACGCGGGTGCGCCCGACGCCGCGAAGCTGAAAGCACAACCCCCGAAGCCGGCTCCAGCGAAGCCAGCCACGCGCGAGCGGCGCGAGGCCAAAGCCACGCCCGCCCCCTCGGCCACGCCTGCGGTCAAAGCGCTGGGCTTGGTGCGCCTGGCGGTGAGCCCGTGGGGCGAGGTCGAGGTTGACGGCTCGCCCGCCGGCAGCGCACCGCCGTTGACCGAGCTGAACCTTGCCGAGGGCAAGCACCAGATCACGATCCGCAATGCCGATTTCCCACCGTTCAGCACCACCGTGACGGTGACCCCCGGGCAGGCGGTGAACATCAAGCACAAGTTCGGTTCATGACTCGGCGCCTTGGCAACGCCGCAGCACTGGCCGCAGCCGCCGCCTTCGCCGCGCTCGCGGGCTGCGCTCAGCCGGCACAGGCGCCGACGGCGTTGGTGGACATGCTCACGATGCCCGCCGAAAAAGCGTTGCTGGCCGGTTTGCGCGCCTATGAAGACGCGCAATACGCAGAAGCGCAGCAGCATTTCAACCAAGCGCTCGGCCTGAGCCTCACCTCGCCGAAGGACCGCGCCGCAGCCCACAAGCACCTGGCGTTCATCTATTGCACGAGCAACCGCAAGAGCGAATGCGAGGCACAGTTCCGCGCCGCGCGCCTGGCTGATACTTCGTTCACGCTCAGCAAGTCGGAAGCCGGCCACCCAAGTTGGGGCGAGGTCTACAAACGCTTGAGGCCCTGAGCGCGCCAAGGCTTAATGGACGCCCGCGCAGCCCGCGCGGCACGGTGCAAACCCGGTGCAAAATCGGGTCATGAATCAAGACCTGTCGATCTTCACCCTCATTCTGCACGCCAGCCTCGTCGTGCAGCTCGTCATGGCCGGATTGATGCTCGCGTCGCTCGCGAGTTGGACCGTCATCTTCGGCAAACTCTTCGGCCTGCGCAAGGTGCGCTCGGCCAACGAAGAATTCGAGCGCGAGTTCTGGGCCGGCAAGAACCTGAACGAGTTGTTCAGCGAGGCCGGCAAGCACAAAGACGGCGCGCCGATGGAGCGCATCTTCGCCACCGGCATGCGCGAGTTCCTGAAACTGCGCGAGCGGCGTGTGGCCGATATCGGCGCGCTGCTCGACGGCTCGCGCCGCGCGATGCGCGCGAGCTTCCAGCGCGAACTCGACACCATCGAATCGAACCTGTCGTTCCTCGCCTCGGTGGGTTCGGTGTCACCCTATGTCGGCCTGTTCGGCACGGTGTGGGGCATCATGCATGCGTTTGTCGGCCTGTCGAACATGCAGCAGGTGACGCTGGCCACGGTGGCCCCGGGTATCGCCGAGGCACTGGTCGCCACCGCGATCGGCCTGTTCGCGGCGATTCCGGCGGTCATCGCCTACAACCGCTTCGCGCGCGACATCGACCGCATCGCGATCCAGCTCGAATCGTTCATCGAAGAGTTCTCCAACATCTTGCAGCGCAACGCGGGCGCGCCCGCGGCGGCGTCGAAGTAGCCCATGCCCGCCATCAGCCAACGCGGCGGCGGCCGGCGCCGCACGATCAGCGAGATCAACATGGTGCCCTTCATCGACGTGATGCTGGTGCTGCTCATCATCTTCATGGTGACGGCGCCGCTCATCACCACCGGTGTCGTTGACCTGCCCAGCGTAGGCAAGAGCAAGCAGCGCCCCGAGCATGTAGTGGAGATCACCGTCGGCACCGACGAGGTGCTGCGCCTGCGCATCGACGGCAAGGAGCCATCAGCCGTGAACCTGCAGACGCTGGCCGCGCGTGTGCGTGACGCCCAGGCCGGCAATGCCACAACGCCGGTGGTGATTTCGGCGGACCGCAACGTCAAGTACGAAGCCGTCGTCAAAGTCATGGACATCCTGCAGCGCGCCGGCATCCAGCGCGTGGGGCTGTCGGTGAAACAAGGCGCGAGCTGACCGTGAGCACGGCCGCCCTGTCGCGCGATGCCTTCATGCCCCGGCAGCCCACGGGCATGGGCGCGGGAATGCTGCTCGCGCTGATTGCGCATGCGCTGCTCGTTGTGGCACTGGCGTTCAGCGTGTCGTGGCGTTCCAGCACGCCTGCCGCCGTGGAGGCCGAACTGTGGGCCGCCGTCCCGCAGATTGCGGCACCACCCCCGCCACCTCCCGCGCCGCCGCCACGGCCCGAGCCGGTGCAGGCCCAACCCGCCCCAGTGCCTAAGCCAGTGCCTAAGCCAGCCCCTGCGCCCGCGCCGCAGGCGGTGCCCGACGCGCAGATTGCCATTGAAAAGGCGCGGCGCGAAGAACTCAAACGTGAAGAACTCAAACGCGAGGATGCCAAGCGCGAAGTAGCCAAGCGCGAGGAAGCCAAACGTGAGGCGGCCAAACGCGAGTTGGCCAAACGCGACCTGGCCAAAACGGAGGCCGAGCGCAAGCAAAAGGAACTCGCGGAGAAGGAGGAAGCGCGCCAGGACGAAGAGCGCCTGGAGGCGCAGCGCCAGGCGAACCTGAAACGCATGCTCGGCCAGGCCGGCAGCAACGCCAACTCCGCAACCACCGGCACGGCAGCGCAAAGCGCCGCGCCCTCGGCGGGCTACGCCGGGCGCATCAAGGCGCGCATCAAACCGAATATCGTGCTCACTGAACCCGTCAATGGCGATCCGGTAGCCACAGTGGAAGTGCGGCTGTCTCCCGACGGTACGATCGTCGCGCGCAAACTCATCAAGAGCAGCGGCGCGAAGAACTGGGACGAAGCGGTCTTGCGCGCGATCGACAAGACAGAGATCCTGCCGCGAGACGTGGACGGGCGAGTGCCGCCGCTGATCGAGATCGACTTCAAGCCGAGGGACTGAGGTCAATGCGGCGTCGCCAGTGTCCTGACCTCACGCCACTGGCACGGCAGGTTCGGGCGAATCACCAGCGCGAAGCAAGGCCACCAGCGCCTCGCACACCTGCTGATGTGGCGCCTCGTGCAGACGGCCCGCAATCGAGCGCACCAGGGTGGCGTTCGCGGTGAACAACTTGGACGGGCGCGCGTAGCTCGTGACTCGCAGGCCACCTTCGGCGAAGTCGGCATCCACGAGAACGACTGCGCCACGATCGGCGGAGAACGGAAACGGCAACAACACAACGTGCCGCCTCGTCAAAATGAGCGACCCCATCAGCCGCCTGCGCTTGTTGGGGCCTGCCCCTGCAGGTGGGCCCAAGCCACGTCTTCTTCGTTACG
>JANOLJ010000350.1:0-2412 GCA_031419715.1 Burkholderiales bacterium
GCCAGCGCGGCACCGATGGACAGCATCACCTGTGTCTTGCCGACACCTCGCGCCGCGAACCACATTCCAAGGTCGCCCGCGTGAATCAGTGGCCCCAGCAGTTCCACCCGCTCGGGGAACTGATGCGCCGCTAACTGCATAACGTTGAGCGCCCGCAGTGGCTTCACGTCGGTGGCGTCCAACACACCTCGCGCTCGCGCCAAGTCTTCGACCATCGCACTCATGCGGCACGCTCCGTTTCGATCAATACCGCGTCCCGGGCGGCCCACACGTCGCACCAATCGGCGTCGGCAGCGGTGGGCTTCAACACGCTGGTTTGCAGCCCGGCCCGAAGCACGCGAGATTGCAGAACGTCGGCCGCCTCGCGCCCGGCCTTGTCGTTGTCGGCGAAGACCACGACGCGCCGCACGCCAGCGGGCCACCGATAGCTTGCCAGTGCGCTCGCGCAGTACGCGGCCACCGTCGGCACTCCTGACGCCACGGAAGCGGCCAGCGCCGTTTCTATGCCCTCGGCGACGCCGATCACACCATGCGCCGGCGTGTGCAACGGGATGGATGCGCCGGCCAGCGGGCCGGCTGAGCCCGTCAACTTCTTGACAGCGGGCAGGTCCGCTTTGCGACCATCGACAGTCAGGTAGGTTCGATGCAAGGCCACGGTGCGGCCATTGGGCGCGACGATCGGCGCGACCATCGCCGGGTACGCGCCCAGCTTCTCTGCGCCGTGCCAGTAGCGCAGCGCCGGATGGAATCGCAGGCACTGCGGCAGCGGCCAGACGGCGGCACCGAGCCGCCGCTTGAGGTACAGCGTCACCGGATCGGCGACCCGCAACGGCACGCACTGCGCCCACACCTGGGCAGTGCGGCGTGCGTTCTCGGCCCACTGCTGGCGCAGCTGGGCCTCACGCTCAACAGCCGCAGCCGTCACTTGCCGCGCAAGCTCGGCACGCTGCTCGCGGGTCATCGTCGCGCGGTCGGCTGCGCACCATCTCTCGCTGATGTCCTGGCGATAGCAGCCGAACACGCCGCCGCGCATGTCTTCGAACAGCTTGCACCAGCCGGCATCGTCGGCGCGCCGGTCACTGGTGGAGAAGCGATGGAACTGGCCGGGCTCGATCGCGTCGGGTGCATGGCCAAGCGTGACCATGATTGCGGAGCGAAAGGTCTGCGTCGGGTCATGCATCGCGCAGGCCCAACCGATTCAACAGCCAATGCGCCACACGCGCCGAGATCAGTTCTCGCATGGCAAGGAACACGATGGCCTGCTTCATCGCGCGCCTCACTTGGCAACTCGCGTTGCGAACTGAGCTACCGCGGTCTCAACGGCTTTGAGAGCGGCTTCGTTGCTGGCAAAATCGCCCTGCGTTTGTTGATCCGCGGGGCCAGCGGTTTGTGCTGAATCGCTGGCCTCGTCTTTTGGGGGCGCGGTTCGATAGGCCCGCGCCTGGCTCTGTGCGATGAGGTCCATGTCGGCTCACTTCGCAAGCGCCTTGCGTAGGGCACCGACAACCCATCGAGTCGATCCGCCTTCCCTGTGAGGCGCTGGTATCAGACCCTCTTTGACTCTGCGCCAGGTTGTCGCGGCAGAGATAGCGTACAGCCCGCACACGATCGGCAGTGCAACGCGCGCGTCGTTCGGCATCGTGTCGAAGTCGGCCAAGCCAGGTAGAGAATTTCTTGCCATGTCGTCAATCCATCGTTGGCGACGACGTGGAAGCTCCCCAGACTCAGCAGCTCCCCGTCGCCGCGAGTTACTCGATGACGAGGCGACGCAATGAGGTTTACTCTGCACCGTCCCGTCGCTTTCTGTCGCAACGGGCCCGACGGTATCGGTGGGCAAGGTCGTTTGAAAGGGGTTACGACGGCTCGGGAAGCTCGCAGGGAAACTGGGAAGCTCCTAGGGAAACATGTGGGAATCTCTCTCCCCCTGAGTGGGCGCCTTGATCGCCGCTGCCGGCCCTTTGCTTCCTGCTCTCATCTTCGAGATTGCCGTCGAGACGGTCTTCTTTATGACGTCATGCGGCGTCCCGTTGTCGTCCTTCCAGCGCAGCACGCCCGGTGGACTTGTTGCAGAAATTTCCCAGTGGCCACCGCGCCTCTTGAGTTCCTTCATGACCGTCGTGACATCCGATTTCCCCGTGTCGTGAATGATGGCCGGGAGAAGTTCGAAGAGAGCTTGCCGCCACTTCACAGACCGTGCCGACTGGCCTCCAACTGCTGCTGTGTTTGGTGGAGGCGTCGCATGTAGGGTGGAAAGAGCGGCTGCGTCATTGCGCAGAATGCTCATGATCTCCAGCGAAAGGCGCGGTGCGAGCGCGTTCGCGAGATACGCTGCACCGGCCGACCGAGTCGCCAATTCGACGATGGCCTCCTGAGTCTTTTCCTCTGTCGGATAGATGACCTGGTTAGTGCAAA
>JANOLJ010000351.1:0-18039 GCA_031419715.1 Burkholderiales bacterium
CGTCCCAGGCGTGCACGAGCTGCTCCATGACTCGGCTCACGCGCGCGAGCATCTTGAACGCGCTGCCGAGTTTGTCGCCTTTGATGCACTGCACGGCGGCGGAAAGTTCATGCAGCAGCAGCTTCATCCAGAGTTCGCTCGTCTGGTGCTGCACGATGAACAGCATCTCGTTGTGCTCGGGTGACAGCGGGTGCTGCGCGCCGAGCACGGCGTCGAGGTGCAGGTAGTCGCCGTAGCTCATGTCGTTCGCGAAGTTGAGCTTCGGTGCGTCCGGGTCGGGGCGATGGGGTGTGCTCATGGCAGGGTTCCTCCAGCGCCATTATTGCTTGACACCTCAAATATCAAGACATAAAGTTCGGCGCATGCGCATCACATGTGTCGGCGGTGGCCCCGCGGGTTTGTATTTTTGTTTGCTGATGAAGCAGCAGAACCCGGCGCACCAGGTCACGCTGATCGAGCGCAACGCGGCTTCGGACACCTTTGGCTGGGGCGTCGTGCTGTCGGACCAAATGCTCTGGGCCTTGCACCGCTCCGACCCCAAGACCGCGGAGCAGATCAACGCGTCGTTCAACCACTGGGACGACATCGAGGTGCATTTTCAGGGGCGCAGCATGCGCTCGTCGGGCCACGGCTTTTGCGGCATCGGGCGCAAGCGCCTGTTGAGCATCTTGCAAGAGCGTTGCCGGGAACTGGATGTGGAGTTGCGCTTTTCCACCGAGTTTTCAACGGACGACGCAAGCGGTGAAGGCCTCGACGCCGACCTCATCATCGCCGCCGACGGCCTGAACAGCCGCGTCCGCACCCAGTTCGCGGCGACGTACCAACCCGACATCGACTTGCGCCACTGCCGGTTCGTTTGGCTCGGCACGAGGAAGACGTTCGATGCCTTCACATTCGCGATCGAGCACACGCCGTGGGGCTGGTTCCAGGCGCACGCGTATCGCTTCGACGCCGAGACGTCGACGTTCATCGTCGAGGCGCCTGAAAGTGTCTGGCGCGCCTCCGGCCTGGAAGACATGAGCAAGGAAGACGGCATCGCCTTTTGCGAGCGCCTGTTCGCGAAATACCTCGACGGCCATGCGCTGATGAGCAACGCGGCGCATTTGCGCGGCTCGGCGGCGTGGATTCGCTTCCCGCGTGTCGTGTGCAAGCATTGGGTGCACCGCTTGGCGGGCAGTGGCACGCCCGTGGTGTTGATGGGCGACGCGGCGCACACAGCGCATTTCAGCATCGGCTCTGGCACCAAGCTCGCGCTCGAAGACGCGATCGACCTCGCCGCGAGTCTGGCGGAATACCCCGGCGATGTGAACGAGGCGCTCACGCATTACGAAGCGCGGCGCAGCGTCGAAGTGCTGAAGATCCAGAACGCGGCGCGCAATTCCACTGAGTGGTTCGAGAACGTCGCGCGCCACGCGAAGCTCGCGCCGGAGCAGTTTGCCTATTCGCTGCTGACACGCTCGCAGCGCATCTCGCACGAGAACCTGCGGCTGCGCGACGCGGCCTATGTGGGCAGCTTCGAAGACTGGCTCGCGCAGCGCGCGGGCTTATCTGCGCAGGGCGTGCCGCCGATGTTCACGCCGTTCACGTTGCGCGGCGTGACGCTGAAGAATCGCGTCGTCGTCTCGCCGATGGCGCAGTACAGCGCTGTCGAGGGTGTGCCGGGCGACTACTACCTCGTGCACATGGGCGCACGCGCGATGGGCGGCGCAGCGCTCGTCTTCACCGAAATGACTTGCCCCTCGCCGAGCGCGCGCATCACCCCCGGCTGCTGCGGCCTGTGGAATGACGCGCAGCAGCAGGCCTGGAAACGCATCACTGATTTCGTGCATCGCCACAGCAGCGCCAAGGTGGCGTTGCAGCTCGGTCACTCGGGGGCGAAGGGTTCGACGCGCGTGCCGTGGGAAGGCGAAGACTTGCCGCTGCCCGTGGGCAACTGGCCGTTGCTGGCGCCGTCGAGACATCAATACGTGGGAGAGGTCAGTGACTGGTCGCAAGCGATGACCCGCGCCGACATGGACGCCATTCGCGATGAATTCGTTGCCGCCACACGCCGCGCTGTCGAGGCCGGTTTCGACTGGCTGGAGTTGCACTGCGCGCACGGCTATCTGATGTCGGCGTTTCTGTCACCGCTGACGAACCAGCGCGACGATGACTACGGCGGCGCGCTGGAGAATCGCCTGCGCTACCCGATTGAAGTGTTCGTCGCGATGCGCGCGGTGTGGCCGGCGCACTTGCCGATGTCGGTGCGCCTGTCCGCGCACGACTGGGTGAGCGGCGGCAATACGCCGGTGGAGGCGGTACAGATGGCGCGCGCGTTCAAGGTGGCCGGCGCCGACTTGATCGACGTGTCTTCGGGCCAGGTGAGCAAAGACCAGCAACCAGTCTATGGCCGCATGTACCAGACGCCGTTCGCGGAGAGCATCCGCAATGAAGTCGGCATCGCCGCGATGGCGGTCGGCGCGATTTCCGAAGCCGACCATGTGAACAGCATCATCGCCGCAGGCCGTGCCGACCTGTGCGCGATCGGCCGGCCGCACCTCGCGAACCCGGCGTGGACTTTGCTTGAGGCCGCGAAGATCGGCTACACCTTGGGCATTGGCGCCGACTGGCCGGTGCAATATCTGGCGGGCAAGAACCAGCTGGAACGCAACCTGGAGCGCGAACGCGCGCTGCTGGAGCAGAACGTCGGCTTGACGCCGCAAGAGCAGGCGAACCTGGCGCTGGGGGTGTGATGGCGGCGGTGGTCACGGCCGAACGCAGCGACCTGGAGTCGCGCATCCTCGACGACCATCATCAGGCGCTGAAGCTCTGGCTGCGCCTGCTGTCGTGCACGACGCGCATTGAAGACGTGATCCGCAATCGCCTGCGCGGCGAATTTTCGACGACGCTGCCACGCTTCGATCTGCTCGCCCAGCTCGAGCGTCATCCGGCGGGGCTGACGATGGGCGAACTCTCGCAGCGCCTGATGGTCACCGGCGGCAACGTCACCGGCATCACCGATCAGCTTGAAGGTGAGGGCCTGGTGTTGCGCACGCCCCACCCCGGCGACCGCCGCGCTTACGCGGTGCGTCTCACGCCGGCCGGGCGGCGCCAGTTCCGGCGCATGGCGGCGACGCATGAACAATGGATCGTCGATCTGTTCTCCGCCTGGCCTGACGCCGACAAACAGCGCGTGCACAAGTTGCTCGCGACGCTGAAGACACATCTCGCCATGAGCGAGACCCCCACCACCGCGCGCCGCAAGGCCAAGGAGAAAGCCGCATGACTCGAAGCATCGACAGCCACCTGGCGCAAGGCAACCGCCGCGAGGCGGCAAGCTTCAAGCCGCGCCACTTCGGCTGGGCCGTGCACGGCCCGGTGGGCGCGATCACATTGAACCGCCCCGAGCGCAAGAACCCGATGACGTTCGACTCCTACGCCGAACTGCGCGACTTGTTCCGCCTGTTGCAGCACGCCGACGACATTCGTGCCGTGGTCGTGCAAGGCGCGGGCGGCAATTTTTGCTCCGGCGGCGACGTGCATGAAATCATCGGCCCGCTGACCAAGATGAGCATGCCCGATCTGCTGACCTTCACGCGCATGACGGGCGACCTGGTGAAAGCGATGCGCGCCTGCCCGCAGCCGATACTGAGCGCGATCGACGGCGTGTGCGCGGGGGCTGGCGCGATCATCGCGATGGCGTCCGATCTGCGCGTCGGCACCGCGCGCAGCAAATGCGCGTTCCTGTTCACGCGTGTCGGCCTGGCGGGCTGCGACATGGGCTCGTGCAGCATCTTGCCGCGCATCATCGGCCAGGGTCGGGCATCGGAGCTGCTGTACACCGGCCGCGCCCTGGGTGGCGAGGAAGCGCTGGCCTGGGGTTTCTACAACCGCGTCCATGAGCCCGACGCGCTGTTTGACGCCACACTCGCCTGGGCGACGGAGCTCGCCACCGGCCCGAGCTTCGGCCACGCGATGACCAAGCGCATGCTGCATCAGGAGTGGGCGATGGGCGTGGATGAAGCCATCGAATCGGAATCGCAGGCGCAGGCGATCTGCATGATGACGCAAGACTTCCACCGCGCCTACCACGCCTTCGTCGCGAAGGCCAAACCTGTGTTTGAAGGAGACTGAGCATGGCCCCGACCATGAACACCGCGCACCTGGAGTGGCCGTTTTTCGACGAGCGACACCGCGAACTCGGCGCGTGGCTGGCCGATGGCGCGGCGGCGATGTTCGGCGCGCCGCACGCCGCGCCGGGCGCGGGTGGGGGCGCGGGCGCGGGCACGGGCACGGGCGCGGGCGGCGACGTTGACGCCACCTGCCGCCAACTCGTGCGCCAGCTCGGCGACGCGGGCTGGCTGCGCCACGCCGTGGCCGGTGCCGCCCAGGGTGGCGCGAGCGAAGTCATCGACACACGCGCGATCTGCATGCTGCGCGAAGCGCTGGCATTCCACAACGGCCTGGCCGACTTCGCGTTCGCGATGCAGGGGCTGGGGTCAGGCGCGATCTCATTGCACGGCACGGCCGCGCAACGCGAGCGGTACCTGCCGCGCGTGGCGCGCGGCACGGTGATCGCCGCGTTCGCGCTGTCCGAACCCGATGCGGGCTCGGACGTCGCCGCCATGGCGTGCAGCGCACACGAAGACGGCGACTCCTACTTGCTGAACGGCGAAAAAACCTGGATCAGCAACGGCGGCATCGCCGACTTCTACATCGTCTTCGCCCGCACCAGCCCGCCCAACGCGGCCGTGCCCGCCGAAGCCGAACGGCGCAAGGCGGTGCGTGCGAGCGACGGCATCTCGGCTTTCATCGTCGACGCCACCGCGCCGGGCCTGGTGATCGCCCAGCGCATTCAGGTCATCGCACCACACCCGCTGGCGACGCTGCGGTTCAACCAGTGCCGCGTGTCGCGCGGCCAATTGCTCGGCGCGCCGGGCCAGGGCTTCCGCATCGCGATGCAGACGCTCGACGTCTTCCGCACCTCGGTCGCCGCCGCGGCGCTGGGCTTCGCGCGGCGCGCGCTGCATGAAGGCGTGGAGCGCGCGGCGTCGCGGCCGATGTTCGGCAAGCGCCTGGCCGACATGCAGATCACCCAGGCCAAACTCGCGCAGATGGCGACCACGGTGGACAGCGCGGCCCTGCTCACCTACCGCGCCGCCTGGCTGCGCGACCGGGGCCGCAACATCACCCTTGAAGCGGCAATGGCGAAGATGGCGGCCACGGAAGGCGCGCAGCAGGTCATCGACGCGGCCGTGCAGCTCTGGGGCGGCGCGGGGGTGGTGAGCGGCAACATCGTCGAGCAGCTCTACCGCGAGATCCGGGCGCTGCGCATCTACGAAGGTGCCACGGAAGTGCAGCAGCTCATCATCGCGCGCGAGTTGCTGAAGGCGAATGCCCGATAGGCGGCGCCATGGCCACTTCGCACATCGATACTTTCGCGCGCGATCATCTGCCACCCGCGCAGTGGCAACCCGACTTTTTGTTCGACCGGCCCGAGCTGCGGTTTCCCGAGCAACTCAATTGCGCGACGGAGTTGCTCGACCGCTGGGTTGACTCAGGCCAGGGCGAGCGGCTTTGCATTCAGGGCCACGGCGTGCGCTGGAGTTATGCCGACCTGCAACGCGTGGCGAACCGCATCGCGAATGTGCTGGTGCAAGACCTTGGCCTCGTGCCCGGCAACCGCGTGCTGCTGCGCGGTGCCAATTCACCCCAACTCGCGGCGTGTTGGTTCGCTGTGGTCAAGGCGGGTGGCATCGCCGTGGGCAGCATGCCGCTGCTGCGCGCCAAGGAGCTGGCGCAGATCGTGCAGAAGGCTGAAGTCAGCCACGCCTTGTGCGATGCGCGCCTGGCCGATGAGTTGCTGCTGGCCCGCCCGGGCTGCCCAACGCTGCGCCATGTGCTGCACTTCAACAGTGCCGATGCCGGTGAACTCGATGCGCGTGCCGCGCGCAAGACCGCGGCGTTCAGGAACGTCGCGACCGCCAGTGACGACACCTGCATCATCGCCTTCACCTCGGGCACGACCGGCCAACCCAAAGGCACGATGCATTTTCATCGCGACGTGATGGCGGCGTGCGCCTGCTGGCCGGTGCATGTGCTGCGGCCGAAACCGGACGATGTGTTCATCGGCAGCCCGCCGCTCGCGTTCACGTTCGGCCTGGGCGGCATGCTGTTGTTCCCGATGTCGGTGGGCGCATCGAGCGTGTTGTTGGAGAGGGCGACGCCGGATGCGCTGCCGGCGGCAATCGCTCAATATCGCGCCACGATCTGCGTGACGGCGCCAACGTCGTATCGCGCGATGGCGCCGCATCTGAGGGCGCACGACATCGGATCGTTGCGCAAGTGCGTCAGCGCGGGCGAGGCGCTGCCCGCGGCGACGCGCAAGCTCTGGAAAATTGCTTCCGGCATCGAAATCATCGACGGCATTGGCTCGACCGAGTTGTTGCACATCTTCATTTCGCACGACGAAGGGCATGCCAAGCCCGGCGCCACGGGCACCGCCGTGCCAGGCTATGTGGCGTGTGTGCTCGACGACGCAGGCCAGCCCGTGGCGGCAGGCACAGTGGGGCGATTGGCGGTGAAAGGCCCGACGGGCTGTCGCTACCTGACATCGCCGGGCGACGAGCGCCAACGCGACTATGTGCAAAACGGCTGGAACCTCACCGGCGACGCCTACCTGATCGACGCCGACGGCTATTTCGTCTACCAGGCGCGCACCGACGACATGATCATCAGCGGCGGCTACAACATCGCCGGCCCGGAGGTGGAGTCGGCGTTGTTGCTGCATGAAGCTGTGGCCGAATGCGGCGTGATCGGCGTGGCCGATGAAGAGCGTGGCCAGATCGTCAAGGCCTTTGTCGTGTTGCGCGCCGGGCAGGCAGCGTCCGCTGCACTGGCGCGTGAGCTGCAGGACTTTGTGAAGCAGGCAATCGCCCCCTACAAATACCCGCGCGCAATTGAATTCCGCGACGCGTTGCCGCGCACCGAAACCGGCAAATTGCAGCGCTTTCGCCTTCGCGAGCCCGGAGCGTCACCTGCTGCCCCACCCGCAGCCCCACACCAGGCCACGCCATGAAGATTTTGCAACCGCCCGGCTGGGCGAGCCCGCGCGGCTACTCGAACGGCGTGGCCGTGCAAGGCCCTCAGGTCTTTGTTGCCGGCCAGGTGGGCTGGAATGCGCAGTGCGTTTTCGAGACCGACGACTTTGTCGGCCAGGTGCGCCAGGCGCTGCGCAACGTTGTCGCGGTGCTGGGCGAGGCCGGCGCGCGGCCGGAGCACATCGTTCGCATGACCTGGTACGTGCTCGACAAGCGCGAATACCTCGCACGCGGCCGCGAAGTCGGCGCGGTGTTCCGCGAAGTGATCGGCAGCTACAACGCGGCGATGAGCGCGGTGCAAGTGAGTGCGCTGATGGAAGACCGGGCGAAGGTGGAGATCGAGGTCACGGCCGTCGTGCCATCGACTCCCGCGACCGATGCCGCCGGCCCATAGAGAGAGCCCGCGCTGCGCGAGCGAATGTCGTTGGCCAGAGCAAGGGAACACCGTGTTCAGACCGCCTTTTCTTCACAAGCCAATGTGAACTGGCCTGAGTACGCGGTACGCAGCAGGCTTCACGGCAAGCCGCGATCCTGCATATCGCGAAGAAAGAAGGAATTGAGTTCGCTGCCGGACGCCGCATCGCCAAAAGCGTCGAACCTGCCTTGATCGGCGAGCCCTTGCGCGGCGCGCATGAAACCGCCCCAGGCTGAGCGCGCGAGTGCGCCGCCGACGCTGATGCGGCGCACGCCGAGCGCGGCGACCGACTGCAGTGTCAGCTCAGTGGCCGAGCCCACGAGCAAGTTCACCGGCTTGGGCGCCACTGCCGCAACCACCGCGGCAATCTGCTCTGGCGTTTTCAGTCCCGGCGCATAGAGCACGTCGGCGCCCGCCTGCGAGTACGCCTGGAGGCGGGCGATGGTCTCGGCGAGGTCCGGCCGGCCCACCAGAAAGCATTCGGCACGCCCGACCAACAGCGTATCGCCTCCGACCTTGTCAATGGCCTGGCGCGCGGCGCGCATGCGCCCCACGGCTTCACTCAAGGCGAACAGCGGCTGGGTGGAATCGCCGGTCGAGTCTTCGATCGACAAACCCGCCACGCCGGTTTCAACCGCCAGCCGCACGCTTTGCGCCACGCCGGCTGCGTCGACAGCGAAGCCGCTCTCGAAGTCGGCATTCACTGGCACTTCGGTTGCCGCCACCATCTCGTGCAGGTGGGCGAGCGCCATGTCGCGCGTGATCGCGTTGTCGGCGTGGCCTTGGGACCAGGCGAAGCCCGAGCTTGTAGTGGCCAGCGCCTTGAAGCCCAGGCCCTGCAGGTAGCGCGCGCTGCCCACGTCCCAGGGGTTGGGGATGACGAAGCAACCGCCCTTGTGCAACTCACGGAAGACGCGGCGTTTGTCGGCGATGCTGGGGCGGCGTTCGGCCATGGCGGGTGCTCCTGGGTGGCGTTCGGTAAGCGTGGACGCAGTCAATCTCGCTGGCGCATTGCCCAGCGCGAAATGATCGCATGCAGGGCGGCCAGTCCGTCGGTCAATGCCGCCGGCCCGGGTTGCAGGATCAGCGGCGACTTGATCTCGTGCAATTCGCCATCGCGCACCGCGGGGATGTCGGCCCAGCCAACGCGCGCCGCGACGTGCTCCGCGCGAAACTTCTTGCCGCACCATGAGCCGATGATGATGTCGGGTGCGGCGCGCACCACCTCCATCGGGTCGGCAATGATGCGGTCCTTGCCGAGGCCGGCCAAGGCGCGCTGCGGAAAGACATCGTCGCCGCCGGCGATGCCGACCAGCTCACTCACCCATCGGATCGCGCTGATCGGTGGCGTGTCCCACTCCTCGAAGTAGACGCGCGGCCGGCGCGGCAACTCGGCCGCGGCAGCGCGCGTTCGCGCCAGGCCGGCGTGCAGTTGCTGCGCATAATGCCGCGCCTTGTCGCTCGCGCCGACGATGGCGCCCAGGCGCTGCACATAGCCCAGGATCTGTTCCACCGAGCGGTGGTTCGAGATCCACACCTCGACGCCGCGCTTGATGAGCGCCGCGGCAATGTCAGCCTGCATGTCGGAGAACCCAATCGCCAGATCAGGCTGCAGGTCGAGGATCTTGTCGATCTTCGCGCTGGTGAAGGCCGAGACGCGGGGCTTTTCGGCGCGCGCCCGCGCCGGGCGTACGGTGAAGCCGGAAATGCCGACGATGCGCTGTTCCTCACCCAGCGCGTACAGCACCTCGGTGGGCTCTTCAGTCAGGCAGACGATGCGCTCGGGCAATGCATGCATGGCCCGAGCTTACGGCAAGGTCAGGTGTGGCGTTGCGCGGGCCCGCTCAGCGCCACGTTGTCGAACCGCGTCAAGACGGCAAGAAGTCCACCGGCCAGGTCACGACCATCTGTTCGACGTCTTTCGCGCCGAAGTCGAACTGGCGAATTCTTGCAAGCAGCTTGCGCTCCAACTCGGCCGCTTTCAGCTCGGTCGAGACGATGCGCAGGTCTGTCACTTCACCTGACGGCGCGATCTTCAGCTCCAGCACCACCTTGCCCTGCAGCGAGGGTTCGTCGCGCAAGGCGCGGTTGTAGATCGCGTAGATGGCGCCCTTGTTGCGCTCGAACACGAGCTTGATTTCTTCGATCGAGCGCGAGGCCTTGCCGCTGCCACTGCGCTTCAAGGTGCCGCCGACGGCGCCCCCGCCGCCCCCGCCGCCCGAGCCGAAGCCGTCACCCTTGCCGCCACCGGTGCCCGGGCCACCACCGCCGCCGCCGCCGGCCACACCGGCTACCAGCGTGGTGGCGCGGCCGGCCAGGCCGTTGCCGCCCGTGTCGCGGCTGAACGCGGCCGTGTTGATTCCGCCGCTGCCTTTGGTGGCGTTGGAGGTGAGCAGGGCGCGATCGGGCAGGCCGGGCAACTGGCCCGCGCCGACGCCCACACCGGCACTCGTGCCGACGCCGGGACTGAACTTGATGTCTTGCTTGATCTGCGATGCCAGCGGCGCGCCGCGCAGTGCATTGAGTTCGTTGGTCATCGCCAACAGGCCCAGGCCAGCGGCGCGGCGCCTTGCGGTTTCGACTTCACCCGGCGGCTTGTTGGGCTGCGGCCGGCGCGCCTCGGGCACTGGCGGCGTCTTGGCTGCGGCCTCGGGCTTGACGGACTCGGGCGCCACACCCTCGGGCTTGTTCGGCACCGGACTGTCGGGTTTCACGATCGGCTTGGGTGGTGGCAACGCCTCGCGCTCCATGATCAACTTGGCCAGTCGTGGCGGCAGGTCCGCCGGCTTGCTGCGGTCTTCTTCCGGTTTCGGCCAGAACAGGAACAACAAGCACAACAAGACGCAGACGATCAGGACGCGTTGGCGGATCTTGCGAAACCGCACCTCGTCCTCGAAGACGATCGCCCACGGCAGCACCGGCAGCCGGAACGTCACACCGGGCAATGCGATGGCGGCGTTCACGATGCGTACTTCCCGACCACGGCGAATGACACGTCGCTGAAGTTCGCGCGCGCCGCCGTGTACATCACTTTTCGCAGCAGGCGATAGGGAATCCCCTTGTCACCCATGATCGTCACGGCCTTGCTTTTGCCCTCGTTTTCCTTGCGGATCACCTGGCGGCTGGACTGCAGATCCAGCTCCTGCTTCAGCGCGGCGATCAAGTCGTTGTCGGAGCGCAGCACGTCGGCAACCGTGGCGATGCGGCGCCCGCCGACGACGATGTCGGTCGCGCTGACCATCACGACCACCGTCTCGCGCGGGCTCTTTTCCGATGTCGAGTCGGGCAGCTTCACCGACTTGCTGCTCGGCAGGATTTCCACGCCCGCGGCGCTGGACAACAAGAAGAAAATCAGGATCGTGAAGATGTCGATCAGCGACACCAGATTCATGTCGAGGCTGTTCTTGTTGCGGTCGCGCCGCTCGGCGCGTTTTTGCAAGGGGGTGAGTGTCATGATCCTGCCTGCCTGCGCGGCGCGTCGCCGATCGAGATGTCGGGGAACATTTCGGCGCGCACCGTCTTTGCTCCCTTGATGGTGACGTTCTCGCGCACCGCGTCCATCACATGCACGAGTGCGTCGTACGGCGTGTCGGGCTGGGCCAGAACGGTGGCCGCGGTGTGTTGCGGAAACTTCGCCTTGATGCGCTCGATCAACGCCGCCAGTGCCTTCACGTCTTGCTGGCCGGGTGCGGTGTTCGGAATGCGCTGGATCAGGCCGCCGTTTCTGTCGCCGACCTCAAGCGCGTCGGGGCGGATCACGATCTCCAGCTTCAAGTCTTCCGCCTTGAGTTGCTCGATGCCCGAGGTCTGCGCCGGCAACGTCAGGTCAAGCACCGACAGGCGCGTGAACACGGCGGTGGACAGCAGGAACGGAATCAGGACGACGATGAGGTTGATGAACGCCGTGACCTCGAGTTCGGCGGCGTGCTTTTTGAGGCGCCGGACAGCCATGCTTACCTCGTCGCGGTGGCAGGTGAGGCAGCCTCGGACTTGAGACGCTGCACCAGGTTCAGGAAGCTGATCTTCGCGGCCTCCAGGCCGTCGACGATTTCACCGGTCTTCGCTTGAAGGAAAGCGTGGATCAGCAGGAACGGAATCGCCACCATCAGGGCGAACGCGGTGTTGTTCATCGCGATCGAAATACTCGCCGACAGCAGTTCGGCCTTCTCCGCCGCATTCACCGTGGCCACCGCCGTGAAGCCCTTGATCAGGCCGATGATGGTGCCTAGCAAACCCACCAGCGTGATCACGTTGGCGAAAGTGGCGATGTAGTGGGTGCGCTTTTCCAGGCGCGGCACGATTTCCATCATGCCCTCTTCCATTGCCGCGTCGAGGTCTTCGCGGCGGCTCTGGCTTTGCATGCGCACCAGACCGTTCGTCACGATCTTGCCGATCGCGGCGTCCGACGCCGAGGTCACGCCATGCGCCTCCTTGAACTTGCCGCTTTGCAGCATCGGCAACACCTTGGCCCAGAGCTTGCGGTTCTGGCTGCTCGCGCGGTTCAGGAATACGTAGCGCTCGATCGCGATCGAGACACCCAGCGCCATGATCAAGATGCTGGGGTAGATGAACAGGCCACTGTCTTGAAAGAATTTCACGAAGGTTTCGAATGCGGTCATGGCTAACTCCTGGTCCAAATGTGACTAATCGGTTGGGTATCGGTAGGTCGGCGTCTAAGTTGAGGCCGTTCTTGACTACTGGTCGGGTTTGGCGGCCTGTGCCGAGCGCGCTTGAATCTGCGCGTCGTAGCGAACCTGGCGGCGAAACACATCGCGATCCACCGGCGCGAGGGCTTCGTCGAGCACGCTGGTCGACGGGCGCCCGGAAAGGTCACCCGGGACGGGCTTCTTCCACGGCATGATGTAGAGCACCTTGGGCAACTCGCGGTTGCCGATGATCTGCGAGCGATCGAGGTCGGCGCGGTCTTGTGCCAACGCCACATGGGCCACGCTGCCGAGGCAGGCCACGAGCGCCGCGTGGGCCAGCCAGTGCAGGCAGGGGTGGTGGCGTTTCATTCCTTCTCCTTACGCGCCAGCATGGCTTGCTGCGGCTTGCGATTTTTCAGCTCGGCGACCCACTTGACGACCGTCGCGTCGCCACCCGGCGCAAGCGCGAGGTAGCGGTCATAGAGTTCGAGCGCGCGCTTGCCGTCCCAGAGATAGAGGTCGTGCAGGATGCCCAGATTCAGCAAGGGCGCGGCGTAGGCTGCGTCAAGCGAGATGGCGCGTTCATAGGCCTCGCGCGCTTTCGCGAACTGGCCTTGCTCACGGTAGGCGATGCCGAGTTGGTTGAAGAATAGTGGCTGACGCGGGCTTGCCGCCACCGCCTTCTCAAGTTCGATCACCGCTTGCGCGCCTTTGCCGGCGTGGCGGTGGATCAGGCCCAAATTCGCATGCGCTCCGCCGAGTTCGGGGTTCGACGCCGCGAGCGCCTTGAAGCCGCGTTCCGCCTCCGCCGTGCGGCCAGCGCGCAGCGCGCGCACGGCCTCGTCGAAGGCGCGCTGCACCGATGCACTCACTGGGGGCGGCGATACCGCTTCCATAAGCGCTGCTTTTACCGCGGCCAGGCCGGTCGGGGCGTCGGCGGCGGGGGCTGGTGTGGCCTGTACCGCGGCGCTGGCCGCGCGGCTGGGCGCCGAAGCGGCAGCCTGCACCGGCTTGGCTTCCTTCGGTGCGGGTGCGGGTGCGTCCGAGCCCGCAGTCGGGGTCGTGGCGGCGTTGAACGGGTTGCCGAGCGAGGCGCATCCGGCCAGCGCTGCGCACAGCGCGGCCAGCGTCAACCCACGACCCAGTGTGTCAGCGAATCGCATCGATGCTCACCTCGCTGCGTTCGGCTTTGCGGTAGCGCACGGGGCGCAGTTCAGCCAGCTCGGCGAAGCTGCGCTTGATCCATTTGTCGTAGTAGCCGTCGGACGTGCGGCGCGCATTCACTTCATGCAGCTCGCCCGACTTCTCCTCGAAGGGGAAAGCCTGCTCCTCAAGCATCACGTCGTACTGTTCGCGCTCGACCTTCGACAACTTCTTCGGTCGTTGCGAACCCATCAGTGCCTTGCCGAAGTCGCGGTACAGGGCCGCGGTGAGGAAAGTCGCTGCCGTGGTGACTTCGGCGACACCGTACTCCGACGCCGCGCCATAGGCCTTCATCACCGATTCCATCTTGGCTTTCTTTAGCTTGAGCTGATGCTGCAGCGGCTCGATCAGCGGTACTTTCTTGTAGGCTTCGAGCACCGGCTCGGTCAGGGCCAGGGCCGCCAGGCCGCCCAGGGTTCGGGTGCGATCGGTGCGCGCCTTGCCGGCGTCACGCTCGATCTGGAAAATTTCTCGCATCAACGCGAATTCGCGCGCCGCATTGCCGTCCTCCTTGGCCATGCGTGCGACTCGAAAACGCGCTTCAAGCGCGGGTTCGATCGGCTCGGGATACTGTTTGACGTAGCGTTCGTAGCTCTTCACCGCGACGGCCCGTGCCGACGTCTTGTCCGCGGGTTTGTCGGCCGCTTTGTCGATGGCCCTTTCGTTCAACTCGGCGGCCTGCCAGAGCGCGCCGCGCGCGACCTGCGCGTCTTTGTGATTCGCCGCGACGCGTTCAAACTCGCCCGCGGCCTTCGCCCAATGGCCCTGCTCCAGGTACGCCACGGCGAGTTTCGCGCCCACGTCCTCCTGCAATGCATGCTTCGGGTAACGTTGCCGGAAATCCTCAAGCGAGCGCGCGGCGACGTCCCAATCCTTGATGCCCAGCAACACGGCCGCCGCGTCGAACTGTGCCGTGGCGCGCACCGCAGACTGCGGTGCGAGGGTCGCGATGCGATTGAAGTGCGCCACGGCGTCGCGCGCCTTGCCGGCGGTGCGGGCCGACTCGCCTTGTTTGTACGCCGATGCGGCGACACGCTCGATCAATTGATTGCGCGCGGCGTCGTCGGGCGGTGTCAAGGCGAGCACTTCGGCGTAGGCGTTTTCGGCCTTCGCAAAGCCGCCACGCTCGAAGGCGATGTGCGCGATCACCGTCCATGCGACACGCCGTTGCGCTGGTGCCGCCGTCGGTTTGAGTTCGAGTACGCGCTCCGCGACGCTGTAGGCTTGTTCGGTGTCGCGCAGCGCAAAGAGTTTCTCCGCGGCGTTCGTCAACACGACGGCCAGGCGCGCGTCGGTCGGAAACTCTTGCGCGAAGTGCAGCGCACTGGTGACGCCGGCCTGTTGCAGCGCCGCGCGTTGTTTCGCGTCGGCGCCCTTTCCCTGGCCGGCGTAGCTCAGCAAGGCGGAGTAGCCGGCGTCAGCGCTCTTGGCGTGGTGCGCGTATTTGTACGCCGTGCGCTCGTACTCGACAGCGGCCTCGGACAGGCGCGCGCTTTCGAACAGCAGTTCGGCGAGCAAGAAGTTGTTCTGCGCGGCGGCTGGGTCTTGCGGGAAAGAGACGATGTACTCGCGGTACCAGCGCACGGCTTCTTGGTAGTCGCCGCTGGCCTTGCTCTTTTGCGCGCTTGCGTGGTGGTGGCGCGCGAGTTCCCCGAGATGCGTCTTGACGAGTGACTGGGCGCGTTCCCAGCCGGCCGGGTTGGCTTTGCGAAACGCACTGGCCACGCCGTAGCGCTCAACGTACTCCTTCTTGGCTTCCAATGCCAGCGTGGCCAGTCCGGCGTGTTGATAGATGTCGATGACGCGCGCCTGAAGCACCGGCGCTTGGGCATGCAAGGGCTCGCGGCGGGCGAACGCGGCAAACGCGTCGGCGGCGTCCTTGCTGCGGTCTTGCTTGATGTAGATCTCGCCGAGTTGCTGATAGACGCGGAACTCGTAAGCGCGGCGCTCGTTGTTGTTGACGTACGGCGCGATCGACTCGGCGCCTTGCAGGTTTGCCAGGCTCAGGCTGACGACGCGAAACGTGTCGTCGACCAGTTCGCGGTCGGCGCGCGTCAGGTTCGGGAGCTTCTCCAGCGGGTCGTCTTTGCTGTCCCCACCGAGTTTAATGTCGAGCACGCCGAAGAACGGGTGCAAGGAATCCTCCAGCCGGCCTTGTTTGAAGATCGACCAGCCCTGCATGTAGAGCGCACGCTCGTGGTAGGTCTTGTCGTTGCTGGCAAGAACGGCGGAATACGCGGACTCGGCCTTGACGTAGTCGCGCACGGTGAACAGCAATTCGCCGCGCCGGAATTGCGCTTCGTCGAGATAGGGTGAACTCGGATAGTCACGCACGAGTTGGTCGAGCGTCTTCAGTGCCACTTCGAGGGCGCCGCCCTGCTCGTGAGCGCGCGCCAGTTGATACATCACCCGCCCGTTCGCCGGATCCTTCGGGTGGTGCTTCAGGTAGTCCTGGTAGCGGGTGATGGCGGCCCGGTAATCGGAGATGTCGCCTTTGGCCTCGCCATTGGCGAGGCGCTGATCGACGCTGTCCATCTCCAGATCGCCCAGCCGGCGCATCGCCTCTGGGCGTTGCGACGCGCGTGGCGCCGTGTCGAGGAACTTTCGGTACGCCGCGATCGCTTGTTCCTGGCTGCCCTTGATGCCGGGGTCGGGTGCGATCGCGTCACTGCGCCGGGACAGGCTGGCCAAGGTCGGCTCGTTGTCCGACAAGGTCTCGCGCAGGCTCGTGCATGCGCCCAGCGACGCCAGCAGCGCGACGCACAACGCGCGCAGCACCGGCGTGCGCACACCCGGGGCGAAGCTCACGCGGCCGTTATGGCTGTTTCGCATGGTTGGCGTCTTGGGCGAGGTGGGCACGGTCGTGCAGTTGCGCCACGGCGAAGCGCGCCTGCGTCACGTACTCCGCGAGATGTTCTTTCTGGCGCAACAACTCGGCCACCGCGAGTTCCTGCACCTGACCTTGCTGCTCGCGCTTGAGGGCCGCGACGCGGGGAATCAGCGCACGGATTCGGGCGGCAAGCTCGGCGATGCGCGTTCCGAATCGGCTAAAACGCGCCGGCTCCTCAGTTTGCGCTTGCGCCAGGGCTTGTTCGCGCTGCCGGGCTTGTGCCAAACCGGCGTCGGCGGCCTGCAACGCCTTGCTGGCTTCCCATGCACGCGCCGGAAACTCCTGGGCCAACTGCCAGGTCATCGCACCGGAGACGCGGCGCAGTTGTTCCGCCGTGCCGGCCAACTCCGGGTCACCCGGGCGTTGCGCGAGCAACGCACGCACGCTGGCCATGCGTTGCAGCAGTTCACGCTGGGTTGCATCGGCGAACGCCGCGGCATCCTCCTCGGCCTGCGCGCGCGCCAGCTCTTTCGCCAACGCGTCGCGCCGCTGCTGCAACGCGCCCAGGCCGGTGTCGCGCGCGAGGGCGCGCACTTGCGGCAGTCGCGCGGCGTAGGCCTTGCGGCGCTCGGCGAGCATGTTGTCGAAGGCGCCGAGGTTGTCGAGCCAGGTCTGCAAATTCTTCGCCAGGAAATTCAGGTCGCGATAGTTCTTGAACGCTTCCTGAAACTCGTGTTTCGCCAGGACCTGGGCGAGGTGGCCCGAATGCGGCATGTCGGGCAGGACGCGAATGTTCCAGAACCAACCCATTTCCTCGCCCGGGTTGGCTTCGATCAAACCGGTCAGAAGCTTGCCGGCGCGAATCGCGACGATCGAATCGTCGAGCGTCTTGCCTTCGGCATCGAATTTGTCGAGCGCGGCGTCAAGGCCCTGCAATGCCTGGCCGTAAGCGCCGAGTTCGGTGTAGGCGTAGGGCACGGCGAGTTTGGCCTCGAGAACCGCGGCGTCGCTGGAATCTCGGCGCGCCAGTTCGGTCCACGCCACCAACGCACGGCGCGGGTTCTTCGCTTCAGCGTCGGCCCAGCCAAAGCCGAGCAGCGCCTTGTTGGCAAGCATGCCGGACAGGCGCACGCGCTCGAGCACCGTCTTGGCCAGGTCGGGGCGCTGTTGCTGAAGGGCGGCAAAGCCCAGCGCCACGTTCGCCCGGTCGCGCAGGCTGCGCGACTCTTCGTCTTTGCCGCGGCCGCGCCCCACGCCGTCGAGCAGCGCCGTACCGGGTTCGATGTCGCCGTTCTTGATGAGGGCCACGCCCAGGTTGTAGCGGACGTACTGGCTCGCAGCGTGATCCTTGGGCAGGCTGGCGAGTACCTTGGCGGCTTCGGCGTAGGCGTCCCTGGCCATCAACAGGTTGGCGTGCAGCAGCACGCGCTCTTCGTCCAGATCCGGGGGCAGGTTTTTGCCGATGCGCGACAGCGCGTCATCGGCCTGCGCGAGTAAGCCACGCTGGTAGCGTATCTTGGCCAGGAAGAACCAGGCACGGTCCTGCACGGCCGGGGGGGCGCCGCGTTGAATCAGTTGCGCGAAGATTTCGCCGGCTTCGCGGTGCATGCCGTAAGACAGCATCAGGCCACCGCGAAGCACCTCGGCTTGGTCAGCGTGTCGGCTGACGCGGTCGAAGTGCTGCGACACCATCAGACCGGTGATCGACGAAAAATAGTGCTCCTGATAGAAGTGGAACAGCGAGTCGCCGTAGTGCGGGTCTTCGATCACCGGGCGCAACGTGTCGGCGGCGTGGGCCGTGCTGCTGGCGCCGAGCGTCACCCCGGCAGTCGCCGCCGCGAACGCTACGGCGGCGAGCGAGCGCCG
>JANOLJ010000352.1:0-5415 GCA_031419715.1 Burkholderiales bacterium
CCGCCGCATTTCTGGAGCCTGGCGATCGCCGGCCAAGCCGACTACGCCGCGGCCGGTGTGCCGATGTTGCCAGTGGTCGTGGGCACCCAACGTGCCGCGCGCATCGTGTTCTTGAGTACCGTCGCGCTGGTCGCAGCGTCACTCCTGCCGGGCTTGTTCGGCGCCGGGCCGGTGTACATGATCGGCGCACTGGCGGGGGGCGGATTCTTTCTGCTCAAGGCCTGGGCCCTGGCACGCGAACCGAACCGCAAGACCGCGCTGGCATCGTTCTTCGCGTCGCTGTTGCAGCTCAGCTTGCTGCTGGGCGCGGCGAGCATTGACGGCTTGATGCGGTGAACAAGTGATGAGGCAGGAAGGTTTGTTCGCGGTGGAGCAACTGAAGTGAATACGCTCCTGCCACGCTGCGTGGCAGCGCTGGTGCTTCTGGGTTCGATGTGGTCGTCGAGCGCAATCGCTGCGAGACCAGTCCCCGTCGGCACACCTGCCGGCCAGCCGCCTCCCGTGGCCGCACCTGTCGCGCCCGAAGATCCACCAGCGCCAACCCTGGACGCCACGCTCGCGCTGCGCGACAGCCAGGCTGCCATCGGCCGGGAGCTTGCCGACCACACGCTGCTCGACCGCCAAGGCAAACCGGTGCGGCTGCACAGCTACCGCGGCAAGCCGCTGCTCGTGAGTTTCATCTACACCGGCTGCTTCCAGGTCTGCCCGACGAGCACCCGTTCGCTGCAGGAGTCTCTGCAAACGCTGCGCAAGACGTTTCGGGCGGAGCATTTCAATGTCATCAGCGTCGGCTTCAACCAGCCGGCCGACTCGCCGCCAGCGATGCGTGCGTTCGCCGCGCAGCACCGCATTGATGAGGCGAATTGGGACTTCCTCAGCCCGGCGCCCGCCGCCGTGGACGCACTCACGCGTGACTTCGGCTTCAGCTACCTCGCCACGCCCGCCGGGTTCGACCATCTTCTGGGGGTGAGCGTCGTCGATGCGCAGGGCCGCGTCTACGCCCAGGTCTATGGCGAGCGCATGAGCCCCGACCAACTGGGCGAGCCACTGCGCCTGCTGCTGCGCGGCGCGCCGATGCCGCGGCAATTGAGCGTCGCCGAGCTGATCGAGCGTGTGCGCATCATCTGCACGGTGTACGACCCGCACACCGGCACTTATCGCTACAACTACGGCTTGATCATCGAGATCGCCGGTGGCGTGACGTTCATCATCGCGATGCTGTGGTTCGTTGTGCTTGAATTGCGCGGCCGCTGGCGGGCGAAGCGTCGTGCCGACACGCCTGCGCTGCCCACGGTCGGCGTCTCCCACTGAGGCGCCCACGATGGCGCAAATGGCCTCGGGCGTGCAAGGCAGGCACCGCGCCACCCGCATGCGCGAGGCACTCCTGGCGGGCTATCGCAGCCTTGAACACGGCTTCGACGCGGCCTTCGGCTCGGCCCTGAACCCACTGCGCAACCTCGGCGCGCTCGCGTTCCTGCTGTTCTGGCTGCTCGCGGTGAGCGGCATCTACCTCTACACGGTGCTCGACACTTCGGCCAGCGGCGCGCACGCGTCGATCGAGCGCTTGTCGCGCGAGCAGTGGTATCTCGGCGGTGTGCTGCGCAGCGTGCACCGCTACGCGGCCGATGCCTTTGTGATCGTGCTGCTGTTGCATGTGCTGCGCGAGTGGCTGTTCGGCCACCACCATGGATTTCGCCGCTTTTCGTGGCTCACCGGCGTGCCGTTGCTGGCGTTCGTGCTGATCTCGGCAGTGGGTGGCTTCTGGCTGAATTGGGACCAGCTCGGCCAGTTCTCCGTGACCGCCACCGCCGAGCTGCTGGACTGGTTGCCGCTGTTCGCCACCCCGCTGACACGCAATGTCCTGAGCAACGCCGCCGTGAGCGACCGGCTGTTTTCGTTGTTCATCTTCATCCACCTCGGCGTGCCCTTGCTGCTCGTGTTCGGCCTGTGGTTCCACATCCAGCGCATCAGCCGCGCGGTTGTGTTCCCGCCGCGCGCGCTGGCCCTGGGCACCTGCGCCGCACTGCTCACGCTCGCGCTTGTGCAACCGGTGCTGAGCCATGCGCCGGCCGATCTGGCCATGGTGCCACGCGAGCTGGCGCTCGACTGGCTGCTGCTTTTCATGCATCCGCTCATGTATGCCACCTCAGCCGGCAAGGTGTGGCTGCTGCTCGCGGGAAGCCTCACCCTGCTGTTCGCCCTGCCGTTCCTGCCGCGTTCCGAGGCACGCGTGCCGGTGGCGGTGGTGGACGCGGCCAACTGCAACGGCTGCCGGCGCTGCTTCGACGATTGCCCTTACGCTGCGGTGACGATGGTGCCGCACCCGATACGCGGCATTCGCCAGATGGCGCAAGTGAACGCCGACCTGTGCGCAAGCTGCGGTATCTGCGTCGGCGCATGTCCGTCGTCGACACCGTTTCGAAGTTCCGCCGAACTCGTGACCGGCATCGACATGCCGAGCCACCCCATCGGCGCCTTGCGCCGCCAGTTGCAGGAACGACTTGCACAACTGCGCGGCCCCACCCGCATCGTCGTCTTCGGCTGCGATCACGGCGCGCGCGTGGCCACCCTCGCCGCGCCCGACGTAGCAACGTTCAGCCTGATGTGCACCGGCATGCTGCCGCCGTCGTTCGTCGAGTACGCGCTGCGCGACGGCGCCAGCGCCGTGCTCGTGAGCGGCTGCCGCGAGGGCGGCTGCGAATTCCGCCTCGGCCAGCGCTGGACCGAGGCACGCCTGGCGGGCACACGCGAGCCGCACCTGCGCGCCTCGGTGCCCTGCGAAAGCGTTTCAACTGCGTGGTTGGACGCGGGCGACGAAGGCGCGCTGCGCAACGCGCTGAATGAGCTTCGCTCACGCTTGAGCGTTGCGCCGGGACATGGCTTGCTTGCGGGTACTGCTCATGGTTAGCAGCCAGTGGGGTACTGGGGATTCGTCGCCTTTCGGCTCGTCGATGCCAACGGTGTGGGTCCGCTCTTGCATGTCAGCGTCTGCGCGGCGCGGCAGGCGCTACCACCGTCGAGGTTTTCGTTGCGAACACCAACTTGGTTTTGCACGGCCGCGACATCCGCTCCGAATTGCTTCGACGCGCGTTTGCCCACGGGTCTTGGTTTTCCGTCGCAAAGAACCAAACGGTTGCAGCGCGGCAGCCGGCACCCGGTGGGGGCGATTTCTGGGGCGACGAGCAGCGCAGGCCTGGGGTCGGCGCGCGCCAGCGCGCTTCCAAAACTGACTCGCCGCGGTTGTTTGAACGGAGCGAACGAAGTGAGCGCAGTGAGTTCTGCGGCGCGACCCCAGGCCGAGCAGCACAGTGGAGTCGGAGCGAAGCGTAGACCGCCCCAACATGAGCCCCCGCCGGGTGCCGCCTGCCGCGCCCCGCTGACACTTCCCACGCAAAGCGCGGCGGAGCAATGATGATGAAACTCCCCGGCACCCCAGCCGCATGGGCAGGCCAGGCGCTGCTGTACGGCCTGTTCGCACTGGTCATCGGTGTGTTCTCGGGCTGGCCGCCATACCGCCACCTTGCAGCAGACCAAGCGCTCATCAAACTCAGCTTCAGCCACACCGGCAAGCCGGTGGCCGACTGCGCGACGCAGACGCCGGAAGAACTCGCCAAGCTGCCGCCGAACATGCGCGCTCCGGTGCGCTGCCCGCGCGAGCGCTCGCCCATCGTCGTGGAACTCGATGTCGACGGAAAAGCCGCGCTGCGCCACTCCGCCAAACCCTCGGGCCTTTCGAAAGACGGCGCGTCTTCCGTCTACCACCGTGTGCAAGTGGATGCCGGCACGCACCGCGTGGCGGTGCGCCTCAAGGACGATGTGCGCAGCGCCGGTTTCAACCATGTGGTCGAGACCCGCGTGTTGCTCAAGCCGGCGCAGATTCTGGTGATCGATTTCGACACCTCGACGCAGAAGATCACATTGCAATGAATACGCTTGACCAGGTTGTCGTGATGCCGGCGCGGCGCCCGTCTCGGGCCACCCTGGTCGCGAACGACTACTGCCTAGAGGTGCCCATCGACGCGCGCCGCACCCTGGCGCGCGGCTGGTTGTGGCTGGGCCTGCTGGCGCTGATCGTCTCCGGGCTGTTCTCGGTGCTGCTCGTGCTGTCGCGCACGCCGGGGTTGAACCGGGTGTTGCCGGTGGCGGACTTTTTCCGTGTCGCACTCGTCGTGCACGTCGATCTCTCGGTGCTGGTGTGGTTCATCGCGCTCGCCGGCTTGCTGTGGAGCCTGAACGGCTCGCTGCGATACATGGGTTGGGCCTGGGTGGCGCTGATCCTTTGTGGGCTGGGCGCAGCGGCGATGTCGCTCGCGCCTTTCATCGGCAGCGGTGATGCAGTCATGGCCAACTACATTCCGGTGCTCGACGGCGCGCCGTTCATCGCCGGCTTGCTGCTGTTCGCGCTGGGCTCGGGGGTGCTGGTGCTGCGCGGTTTGTTCGCCGCACCCCAGGTGGGCTTGTCGCCAGACGCCGCGGGCGCGCTGCGCTTCGGCTTGAATGCCAGCGTGATCGCCACCGCCGTGGCGTTGCTCGCCTTCGGCTGGTCTTACGCTGTGCTGCCGCGTGAGCTGGCGGGGCGCGCCTACTACGAGATTCTCTTCTGGGGCGGCGGCCATGCGCTGCAGTTCACCTGGACGCTGCTGATGCTCGTCGCCTGGCTGTGGCTGGCGAGCAGCTGCGGCGCGCGCGTGCCGCTGAGCCCACGCGTCGCGCTGATCCTGTTCGCGCTCGCACTGGCCAGCGTATTCGTCACGCCGCTGGCCTACGTCGCGCACGACATCGCTTCGGTGGAACACCGCAACTTGCACACCTGGGCGATGCGCGTCGGCGGTGGCTTGGCCATTCTTCCGGTCGGCCTGGCGGTGGCGCTGGGGCTTCGACACGTCGCCCGGATCGAGCCACAACAGCGCCCGCTGCGCGCAGCGCTGCTCGCGTCGATCGTGCTGTTCGCCGCGGGCGGCCTGATCGGCGTGTTCATCGCTGGCGCGAACGTTCGCATCCCCGCGCACTACCACGGCTGCATCGTCGGCGTGACGCTGGCGCTGATGGGCCTGGTGTATCGGCTCCTGCCGCAACTCGGCTACGCGGCGCCGCAGGGTCGGCTGGCGACATGGCAGCCCCTGATCTACGGCGCCGGCCAGTTGCTGCACATTCTCGGCCTGGTGTGGTCGGGCGGCTACGGCGTGCAGCGCAAGGTGGCCGGAACCGAGCAAGTGCTGCGCAGCACCGGCGAGATCGCCGGCATGGGGCTGATGGGCCTGGGGGGTTTGAACGCCATCAGCGGCGGGCTGCTTTTCACCGGGGACACGCTTCGCGCGAGGCGGCCCCCGGCATCGCTGGGCCCCGCAGCCGCAGCCGCAGCCGCATGATCAAGGCGCTGCAAAGCCTGCTGCAAGGGCTCTTTCTGCGCATCGA
>JANOLJ010000353.1:0-36683 GCA_031419715.1 Burkholderiales bacterium
CGCCAAGCCCGGGAACAAGGCCCAGTGCATGGCGATGTCCATGTAGTCACGCCCGTCGTAGAGGATGCGGCCCCAGGTCGGGATGTCGGGCGGGAAGCCCAGGCCAAGAAAGCTCAGCGTGCTCTCGGCAATGATGGCCGCGGCCACATCGATGGTGGCGGCCACGATGACCGGCCCCAGCGCGTTGGGCAGGATGTGCCGCACGACCTGGCGCGAGGTGGTGGCGCCGAGCGCGCGCGCGGCTTCGACGAACTCTTTTTCGCGCAAAGAGAAGAACTGCGCACGCACCAGCCGCGCCACCGGCATCCAGCGAAAGCCGCCGATGACGACGACGATGAGGATGAAGATGCCCATCTCCAGGCCGAACATCTTCTTCAGCGCGTCGCGGAACAGGAAAATCAGCAACAGCAGCAGCGGCAATTGCGGCAGGCTCAGGAACAGGTCGGTGATCCACATCAGCACTGCGTCGACCCAGCCGCGCGAAATGCCGGCGATCGCGCCGATCAACACGCCCACGGTGATCGCCATCAGCATCGCCGCCAGCCCCACCGCGAGCGAGATGCGCCCGCCGTAGAGCATGCGCGCGAGGATGTCGCGCCCCAGGTCGTCGGTGCCTAGCGGGTGCTTCGCCCCGGGGCCGGCCAGGCGCGCCGGGAAGTCGATCTCGTTGACGCCGACCTTGTAGAACAGCGGCCCGAGCAGCACGGCGAGCACCATCAGGCCCAGCAGCCACAGGCTCCAGTAGGCGAGGCGGTGCCGCTTGAAGCGCCGCCAGGCCTCGGCCCAGGGCGAGACGCTGGCCAGCAGCTTGCCCGGCCCGGTGGCCGCGGGGCCACCGCCCGACTCACCGGTAGCTGATGCGGGGGTCGAGCCAGCCATAGAGGATGTCGGCAATGAGGTTGAACAGAATCACGAGTGCGCTGAGGACGAAGGTCACCGCCATCACGACGGGCGTGTCGTTGCGCAGGATCGCGTCGATGAGCAGCGAGCCGATGCCCGGGATGCGGAAGATCTGCTCGGTGACGATGGCCCCGCCAAACACCGCCGGCAATTGCAGCGCCACCAGCGTCACCACCGGAATCAGCGCATTGCGCACCACGTGTTTCATGATGACGGCATTTTCGCCCAGGCCCTTGCTGCGCGCCGTGGTCACGTAGTCGAGGCGGATCACGTCGAGCACCGACGAGCGCACATAGCGCATCATGCTCGCGCCCTGGAATAAACCGAGCACGGTGATCGGCATGATCGACTGCTTAAAGTGCTCCCACCACCAGGCCCAACCGGTGGCCGAAATGTCGGCGCGAAACACAAACGGCAGCCAGCCCAGGTAGATGGAGAAGAACAAGATGAACACGACGCCGGTGAAGAAGGTCGGCAGCGAAAAGCCCACGAAAGCGATCGTGCTGGCGATGCGGTCGAACCAGGAATAGGGCTTCACGGCGGCGAGCACGCCCACGGGCAGCGCCACGGCGAGCGCGAGGAGCTGCGACATGCCGATCACGGCAATCGTCACCGGCAGGCGCTGCAGGATGAGTTCGTCCACGTCGATGCGGCTGACGAACGAGAAACCCCAGTTGCCCTGCAGCATGCTGGCCAGCCAGTGGAAGTAGCGCTGCCAGATGGGATCGTCCAGGCCGAATTTTTCGCGCAGCGCCATGCGCACTTCGGCGGGCACGTTCGGGTTGTTTGCGAGTTCCTCGAACGGGTCTCCCGGCGCCAGCGCGAGCACGGTGAACAGAATCATGCTGATGCCGAGCAAGCTCGGCAGCGCGATCATCAACCGGCGCAGGATGTAGTTCGTCAAGGCGGCGGCGCGCGTGGCGGGTGCGGCCTGTCAGCTCCTCAAGCGTCGCGCGTCCAGTAGCCCAGCATCCAGGTGTCGTTGTCCCAGGCCGACGGCACCGGGTTGAGCTTGTTCACAATGCCGCGCGGCCGCGGCCTGCCGAAGATGGGAATGACGTAGCCGTCGCTCACCACCAGGTCGTTCATCTTGATGAAGAGCGCTGCGCGCTTCACCGGGTCGAACTCGTTTTGCACCGCGTTGAACGCCGCGTCGTACTCAGCGTTGCTCCAGCGCACGAGGTTGCGGCTCGACCACTTGTTCACCTTCTGCGCGATCTGGTCGGTGGTGAACTGCTCCATGAAGATCTGCGGGTCGGGCTGCGTCATCGTGGTCGTGAACATCTGAATGTCGGACCAGAACTTCTGATACGTGTCCGGGTTCGCCGCGTCGCTGCCGAAGAACACGGCGGCCGTGACGCTCTTCAGTTCAAGGTCGATGCCGGCCTTGGTGCAAGCGTCCTTGACGATCGCCTGAGTCTTCTGCCGCGGCTGGCTCACCGAGGTCTGGAACACGAACTTCAGCTTCACATTGCCTTTGGCGCGGATGCCGTCGGCGCCCTTCTTCCAGCCCGCCGCCTCGAGGATCTGATTTGCCTTGTCGACGTTGAACTCGTATTTCATGTTCGGGCTGCGCACCCGGGGTGGGTTGTTCAGGAAGTTCGCCGTGGAAACGCCGCCGCGGCCGTAGATGAAGTCGACGACGCCCTTGCGATCGACCAGCAGCCCCATGGCCTGGCGCACCGCCTTGTCGCTGAAGGCTGGGTGCTTGCTCTTCGCGCTGGCGCGCTCGCCGTCGACCTCGTTCCAGGGGTCGGTGACGTTGAGCGAGATGAATTCGATGTCGCTGCCTTCCAGGAACACGAGCTTGCCTTTGCCGCTGGCTTCCAGGCGCTTGAGGATCTCGTCTTCCACCGCCAGATTCCAGGCGTAGTCGAACTCGGCCGTTTGCAGCACCGAGCGCGCCGCGCCCAGCGCGTCGCCGCCGCCCTTGAGTTCGAGCGCGTCGAAGAAAGGCTGGTTCGGCACGTGGTAGTTCATATTCGCCTCGCAGCGCAGCATGTCACCGGGCTTGAAGTCCACGAACTTGTACGGGCCCGTGCCCACCGGCTTGACGTTGGCCGGGTTCTCGCGCGACTTGGCGCCGATGAAGGGCTCAAAGATGTGCTTGGGCAGGATCGGGCCCTGGCTGCCCACCATGGCTTCGGCCCAGAACGGCGTGGGTTTGGGATAGATCAGGCGCACCGTGTGCGAGTCGATCTTCTCGGTCTTGAGGTCTTTGTAGGTCGCCACCGTCACGGTGGAGGTTGCCGGGTCGCCCGAATACTGCGCGGTGAAGATCACGTCGTCGGCGGTGAATGGCGTGCCGTCATGCCAAGTCACGCCGCGCTTGAGTTTCCAGGTCACCGACCTTCCGTCGGCGGAAACGCCGCCGTTCTGGCGCGTGGGAATCTCGGTCGCGAGCATCGGGATCAGGTTGCCCTCGGTATCCCAACCGGCCAGCGGCTCGTAGAAGATGCGCGTCGCGTCCTGCTCTTTCGTGCCGCCAGCGAAGTGCGGATTCAGGTGCACCGCGCCTTGCCACCAGATGAGCTTGAGCGTTCCGCCGCCGCCGCGCTTCGTGCCCTTGTAGGGTATCGGCGCTGGCGTTTGCGCCAGGCCTTCGTGCATCAGCAACATCGACGCCATCGGCGCCGTCAGGCCCAGGCCCACCATCTTTTGGATGAAGCCGCGGCGCGGCAGCTTGCCTTCACGGACTTCTTCGATCAATACACGCAGATCTTGCTCTCGCATGGCGATACCCCCATCAAACTGGTTCAAAACACGACGGCATGCTAGTCCCTCGCCCGATGCACAGGCATCGGGGTCCACCCCAGTGCCGGGCTGGCGGATACTTCAAGCAGGAGAAGTAAGCCAATCTGCCAATGCCGATGGAGTTGACACCCCCCGACATCACCGCCTGGCGCCAAGGCAACCGCGGCGTCGAGTTCGTGCATGTACTCGATTCTGGCCGCCCGGGACCGAATGTGATGGTGCAGGCCCTGACCCATGGCAACGAGCTGTGCGGCGCGCTGGCGCTGGTGCACCTTTTCGAACAAGGCGTGGTGCCGGTGCGCGGCGCGCTCACGCTGGTCTTCGCCAACGTCGACGCCTATGCGCGCTTCGACCCGGCGGATCCGAACCGCTCGCGCTTTTCCGATGAAGACCTGAACCGCGTCTGGTCCGACGAGGTGCTGTTCGGCGCGCGCGATTCGAGCGAACTGCGGCGCGCTCGGGCGTTGCGGCCGTTCGTTGACGCCGCCGATCTGTTGCTCGACATCCATTCGATGAGCGAACCCTGCCGCCCGCTGATGGTGTGCGGGCGTGTCGACAAAAACGCGCGCTATGCCGCTGAGCTGGGCGTGCCCGCCGATCTGCTGATCGACACCGGCCAGGCCGCGGGGCTGCGCATGATCGAGCGCGGCGGGTTCGGCGACCCGGCCAGCCCGAAGCGCGCGCTGTTGATCGAATGCGGGCAACACTGGGAGGCGGCGGCGCAAGACGTCGCCATCGACACGCTGATGCGCTTTCTGGCGCACACCGGCGTAGTCGAGCGCGCCTGGGCGCTCGCCCGCACGCGGTGCACGCCGCCGCCGAAGCAACAGGTGGTGCGCGTCACGGAAGGCGTGGTGGCGCGCTCGATGGCCTTCAAGTTCCTCGTGCCGCTGGTGGGGCTGGGCATTGTGCAGCGCGCCGGCACGCCAATCGCCCGCGATGGTGAGCACCTCTGGCGCGCGCCCTACGACAACACCGTGCTCGTGATGCCGGGCCTGGCCCATCTCGCGCCGGGCTGCACCGTGGCGCGCCTGGGCCGCTTTGAGCCGATTGAGAGTCTCGGGCCTGCCTGATTAGTTGAGGCGACTGTGCGCTGGCGCAGCGCCCTACGCGCGTCTCGTCTCGGCGCGCGCCACGCGGCGCGGCTATGCCGCGTCTCCCCAAGGCAGCATCAAGGTCACGAACATCAGATTCTCGAACTCGGGCTCGAAGCGGTCGATCACTGCCTGCGGGTCCGGGCACAACTTCTGGTCGGTGATCAGGCCGAACTGAACCCCGCCGCCGTACGACAGCACGCTCACGCCCACGCCGATGTCGCCCGACGCCGGCACCCAGAACATCGTCTGGCGCAACGTGGCGCCGCAGAACTGCAACGGCACAGCCGGGCCCGGCACGTTCGTCATCACCGCGGTGGCCTTCTTCGCGAATAGGCCAAGGATCGCGTCTTGCACGGGCTTGATCGTCAGCCCGGAGACCGCGAGCACGGCAAACGCGAGCAGGGGCTGGAAGCTGCCTTTGAGTTGATTCATGCGCGTGCGCACCGCGTAGACGCGTTCAATCGGATTCGCAATGCCGATCGGCAGCACGAGCGGCGCCAGGCCGAAACGATTTCCAAGTTGCCAGGCCTGGTCGAGCGGGCGCAGGTTCACCGGCACCATGGCGCGGATCTCCTGACCTTCGGTGTCGTCGCCCTTGTCGCGCAGGTAGTGGCCAATGGCGCCCGCGACGCAGGCGAGCAGCACATCGTTCACGGAACAGCCGAGCGCCTTGCCGATGGCTTTGACCGCGGGCAGGGGAATCGGCTCGCCCCAGGCGACGATTTTCTTGCCGGCCGGCTTGCCCTTGAGCCGGGTCGGCGAATCGTCGGGCATCATCGCCAGGGCCGCGACATCGCCCAGCGCCTGCATTCCGGTGCGCATCAGGTCGAGTGAACCGCGCTCGGGGTGCGACAGCGCCGAGAGCGACTTGGCTACGCCCTGGCCCGTCATGCCGATGGCCTTGACGGTCATGTCGGTGAGGGGTCCGAGCACGGCATCGGAGAGCCAAGCGCCAGCGTCATCGCCGTCGCCGTCGCCGTCGCCATCGCCATCGCCATCGATCTTGGCGCCCCGCTTGCCGCGAGGCAGCCGGCGCGGCGGATCTTTGCCGCCATCGGTGATCGACATCATCACCGATACCAGCGAGATGCCGTCGCCGATGCAGTGGTGAATGCGCGCCACCATGGCGCTGCCGCCTTCGTACTTTTCGATCAGGTGGAACTGCCACAGCGGGTGCGCCGGGTCAAGCGCCGTGTTCGCCAGATCACCGGCGCGCCGTTGCAGCGCCTTGCGTTCGCTTTCACCGCGTTTGCGCGTCAGTGGCTCGCGCAGCACGTGGCGGCCGATGTCGAAGTCAGTGTCTTCGACCCAGCTCGGCCCAAAAGTGTCTTGCACCACCTTCTGGCGAAAGCGGTCGTACTTCAGCAACTTGTCGGCCACGCGTTCGCACAGCATGTCGTAAGGCACGGCCGGTTCGAGCAACCAGATGCCGACGATCATCATCAAGTTGACATCGTTGTCCATGCGCAACCACGCGGTATCGACGCGCGACATGCGTTCAGCTGAAAGGGGCATTCGGGTTCTCCTGGGGCGTGCGTGCGGGGACTCTTCGCAAGATGCTGGGTAACATCGACGCCGTCAATGCCCGCAAGTACCTACAGCCCAGCCTTGGGCACCACCCACGGAGAATGAACATGGCCGACATGAAAGCAAAGTTTGACAAAGCAGTGGCGGACTCCAAGAGCCTGCCCGACAAGCCCGACAACCAGACGCTGCTCAAGCTCTACGCCCTGTACAAGCAGGCATCGGGCGGCGACGTGGACGGCAAGCGCCCCGGCTTCACCGACATGGTGGGGCGCGCCAAATGGGATGCGTGGAACGAACTGAAGGGCACCGACAAGGCGGGCGCGATGCAGGACTACATAGACCTGATCGATTCGTTGAAGTAACGCAGCAACGCGCCGCGCCGCGACGAGGCCAAGCGGCTGGGCCGCGCGCAGAACATTTCTTCGTCCCGCGGCACCGCGGGGCTTCCATCCGCCGATTCTTCTGAAACAATCGGGAGATGGACATGTCAGACTCCCACAGCAGTTCGGTCGCAACACCGCAACTGCATGGCGAGGCGGGCGCCGGTGGGACGGCGCAACAGTGGCTCGGCTTGGTCGGGGAGTTCGGCGCAGACGTCGCCGGCCCGTTGACGGCGGCGCTGGAACGCATCGATTCCCTCATCAGCAGCGGGCGCATCCGGCGCGCCGACCTGAAAGCATTGCGCGACGAGGTTCACCAGGCTCGCCAGGCGGGCATGCTGGGGCAGCAGTTGGCGATCGTCGCTTCGGGTGCGGTGCAGTCGTGCGCGGAACGGCTGGTGCTGGACGAAACCGTGCAAAGCGTGCTCAGCCCGCGCGCGAGCGATGCCGCGAACCGGGCGGTCAGCGTTGAAGTCGGGACACAGCAGGCTGAAGTCATGGCCGATCCGGCGCTGATGTTCTGCCTGCTCAACGCCTTGTTCGAATGGGCGCTGGGCAATTCCGCGGGGCGCTGTTGCTTCAAGACCGCGGCTGGCGCCGCTCCCGGCAGCCTGCAGATTGAGTGTCGGTTCGAGCCGCGCGCCAGCGAAGCGCTGACCATCGATCTGGAAGAAGCATTCCACCCGCCGCGCCTGAACGCACTGGCCTGGCGCATCCTGGAGCAGACTGCATTGGCCATGGGCGCGGGCCTGACCGTTCAGGACGATGCATCCTGGGTGGTTCTGAGCCTGCAATTCGCGCGTGCCGCGCCGGACTCCGTGCCCGGCACCGCCGCACCCGCATCCGCAGCCGTGCCCAAATCGCGCAGCCTCGCTGGCAGCCAGGTGCTGGTGGTGTCGTCGCGCCGCGAAGTGCGGGTGCAGGTTCGCGATGCCCTGCGCAATATGGGCCTGATGATCGACTTCGTCAGTTCCATCAGCGAGGCTGCGGAGTTCTGTGAAGGCGGCGCGCCCGACGCCGTGATCATCGAGGCCATTCAGCGCGGCGAGCGCTTCACGAAGTTCCGCGAGGAACTTCGCGCCACCGCGCCGGGCGCGGCGTTTGTCGAAATCGTCGAGCAGGGACGCACGTTCGAGAAGTCGGGTTCCGCGGGGGTCGATCTCGGCCGCGTCGGCCGCGATGTCATCGACACCGCGCTTGCTGCGGCGCTGCTGCACGAGCTGTCACGGGCGCATTGAAGGCGCCGAGGGGCGTCTCACAAACTACCAGCCGCGGCCGGGCAGTACGGCGCGGGCCAGCCGAAGCGCTGGCAGATCCTTTCGTAGCGCTGGCGCAGATCGGCCTCGTCGACGCCGGGCATGTTCAACACTGCCCAGCGGTGTGAGCCGAGCCACTTCAGGTCGCGTTGCAGCGAGCCGCCTTTTTTCGGGTAGAGCTCCAGGCGCGCCTCGGGGTACTCACCGGCCAGCCACGCCAGGTCTTCGGATGTGGGCAGACGCGGGCAGGAAGTCCCGTCGAAGCTGCGCCATACGAAACTCGCCGCGGCGCCAAAGCGCGGTACGTGGCGCACCGGCATCGGCCGGTTCAGCGCCATGGCGAACCCAAGTTCGTAGGTGTCGATACCCAGTACCCAGCCGTAGAACTGCGCGAGCTGCGCCGCCAGGCGCGGGTTGATTTCGATCAGCTTGAGCGCGCCGGTTCGCGGGTGGATGAAGAACTCGAGGTTGAACAGCCCATGGTCCAGGCCGTATCCGCGCACCACGCGCTCAGTGGCGTCGCGCACCCGCTCGTTCAGCAACGCATCTCCGTGGCCGGGAAACATGAAGCGCTGGAATGAATTCGTCCCCGGGTACATCACCTCGTCGGCAATACCGAGCAGGTGTACAACACCATCGTGCACGTAGCCGTCAACGTTGATCTGCCGGCCCTCGAGCACCTCTTCCACGATGAGTTTGCGCGCGTCGATGCGCAGCTTCGGGAAGCGCCGCAGGGCCTGGTTGTGCGGTTCGATGAGGCGCTTGATGACGTGCTTTTCCCAGGGCTTGAAGCGCAGGTGTTCGATCAACTCCCGCGGGTTGTCGCAGCGTCTGGCGAGCACCGAAAACGTGGCCTTGACGGGCTTGACGAACAAGGGGTAGCGCAGACCCTCAGCCTGCTCGGGCGTGATGGTGTAGGGGATCAGTTCGAACTCGGGGCACAGGTCGGGCGCGAACTCGCGGAGTCGCAGCCGCGCCTCGTACTTGTGCTGCGAGCACAGCAGCACCTCCGGGTCGGCGCCGGGCAGACCCAGGCGCTTGGCCACCAAGGCCGCGGCGAGCGCGCCGAATTGTTCGTTCGAGCTGAACACGGCGTCGATGCGGCCGCGATAGCGCGCCACCATGGAGTCCACGAAGTTCCAGACGTTGAACCACATCAACCGCGCATTGCTCGGAAAGCTGAACAGGTCAAAGCCGTGTTCGTGGAACTGGTAGCGCCCGCTGCGTTCGTAGTGCGGGAGCAGCCGGCCATCCCAGTCGGCGCCGAACAAGACGAGCACGCGCGCCGGGTGCGCACCGATCGCGGCTGCCGCGCCCGCCGCGAACGGCAGCGGCGGATGCAACGAACCCGCCGTGTGGGCCGTGAAATGCTCGGCCAGTGCAGCCATGGGAAGCGGATGGTTCAAGCTCATCGGTGGGTGACTCGGCTGTGGGCTGGCGATAGGTTGAATGACGCTATCAGTTGTTCGGCTTGATCGCGCCAAACACTTTCTTCAAGAGGGCCACCCCAGTGGCGGCCGGGTCTTGGCGGATCTTGCGCTCCTCCTCACCGATCATCAGGTACAGGCCGTCGAGCGCCTTGGCGGTCACGTATTCTTGAATGTTCGCGTCACGGGCGTCAAGCATTCCCAAACTGGCCGCCTTGCCCGCCAGCTTGTTGTACTTTGCCGCCAGCGACACTTTTTCTGTCGCCTGCGTGACGATGGGCAAGAACTCCTGCCCAAGCGGTGCGCGGGTCTTCTGCGCGAAAAACGCCGTCACCGAGTTCTCCCCACCAGTGATGATTTGCTGCGCGTCCTTCACGCTGACCCCTTTGACCGCCGAGATCAGCAGCGTGCGCGCCTTCGGAACCGCCGCTTCGGCGGCGCGGTTCATCGCGGTCACGAGTTCGTCTACGCGCCGTTGTTGACCGATCGCCGACATCCACTTGGCGATGTCGTTCAGATGCCCCGGCAGCGCGATGCGAACTTTCGGATTGCCCAGAAATCCGTCAACGCGCGCGAGCAGGTCGACCGCAGCGTTCGCGCCGCGCTCCAGCGTGAGGCGCAACGCACCGGCCGCGTCGCCCTGCGTCAGCAAGCCCGCGTGCGCTTGGCCCGCGAGCAGCCACCCCCACGGCGCGCACGCGAATTGCAGATTCAGAACGCGACGCCGCATGGAACTCCCTGCTTGCTTGTGGCGCTGTCCACCGGCGCAGCGCAGCGCATTGTGGGGTATACGCCAGGCGCCGCTGCGAATTCCCCGGGCTGGCGAGCGTCGAATTTGCCACAGATCGCAACCCTCATCGGGCCGCGAGCCCGACCCCCGCGGCGCCGACGATCAGCAGGGTGGCCAGACCGATCGCCGCAGTCAGCGGCCGGCCGCTCGTGACGATCAGCAGCAGCGTCGAGGCCAGGGGCGTGAGGTAACTCAACACGCCGATGCGCCGCGGGTCGCCGCGTTTGAGCGCCGCGTCCCACAAGAAGAATGCCGCGCCCAGCGGGCCCAAGCCGAGCAGAACCAGTAGACCCCAATCGCGCCCCGTGAGGCTGACGGTGGGTTCGAGCCACAAGTGACACAGCAGCGACAACCCGCCCGACACCAGGCCGAACAGGCCGATCGCCGCGGTCGGGAAATGCGCCACGCGTTTTGTGAGCAGCGAGTAGCTCGCCCACACCCAGGCCGACGCCAACGCCGCCAGATAGCCCCATGGGAATTCACCGCTCGTCGCGTCGGCGCCACCCCGGTCGGCAACGATCGCCAACGCCGCGCCGGCAAAGCCCACCAACGCCGCGCCGACGTGGACAAGGCTGAAGCGCAGATCACGCAGGAACAGCGGCGCGAGCACGACGATGAACAGCGGCCACAAGTAGTTCACCAGGTTCGCCGTGACCGGCGGCGCGTGACGCAACGCGATGAACAGCAGGAAGTGAAAGCCGAACAGGCCATACACACCGAGCAGCAGCGTGCCGAGCGGCACGCGCCATTGGCGATACAGCGGCCACGCCGGCACGCTGCCGATGAGCAGGCCGAGGCCCGTCAACAGAAACGGCGGTACATGCGAGAGCATCAGGCCGAGCGTGGCAAGCAGCGACCACAGCGCGATGGCGCCGAGCGCGAACAGGGTCGAGGTCAAACCGTCGCGACGCCCGGAGTCAGGGCCACGCCGGCCGCGTGCGCCTGCGCGTCGGCGTGGTAGCTGGAGCGCACCATCGCGCCGACAGCGGCATGCGAGAAGCCCATCGCCCGGGCCTGCACTTCGAACATCGCGAAGGTGTCGGGATGCACATAGCGCTGCACCGGCAGGTGGTGTGGGCTCGGCGCGAGGTACTGGCCGAGCGTGAGCATGTCGATGCCGTGCTCGCGCATGTCGCGCATCGCCTGCAGGATTTCTTCGTCGGTTTCGCCCAGGCCCACCATCAGCCCGCTCTTCGTCGGCACATGCGGCGCGAAGGTCTTGAAGCGCCGCAGAAGGTCCAGCGAGAACGCGTAGTCCGACCCCGGACGCGCCTGCTTGTACAGGCGCGGCACGGTCTCCAGGTTGTGGTTCATCACGTCGGGCGGCGCGGCTCGCAGAATTTCGAGCGCGCGGTCCAGCCTGCCGCGAAAATCAGGCGTCAGGATTTCGATCTTCGTGTGCGGCGACAACTCGCGTGTGCGACGGATGCACTCGACGAAGTGCGCCGCCCCGCCGTCGCGCAGGTCGTCGCGGTCCACGCTCGTGATGACGACGTAGGCGAGCTTCAGCGCCGCGATCGTCTTGGCGAGGTTGCCGGGTTCATCAACGTCCAGCGGGTCGGGCCGGCCGTGGCCGACATCGCAGAACGGGCAACGCCGCGTGCACTTGTCGCCCATGATCATGAAGGTGGCCGTGCCTTTGCCGAAGCACTCGCCGATGTTCGGGCACGACGCTTCTTCACACACAGTGTGCAGCCGGTGCTCGCGCAGAATTTGCTTGATCTCGTAAAAGCGGGTGCTGGGCGAGCCCGCCTTGACGCGTATCCACGCCGGCTTCTTCAACGGCTCGGCGCTGACCACCTTGATCGGAATGCGCGCGGTTTTCGCCTGCGCTTTTTGCTTGACGGTCGCGTCGTACGCGATCGCGGCATTGCTGCTTGAGGGTTCAATCGACATGAGGGCCCAGGTGGTTCACCAAGTGCGCGCCGAGCCGCACCGCGATGGTTCGCCAGTCGGCATGCACGCCCAGTGTAGCGAGGTCGATTGTCTTCAGACCCACATGGCCGCAAGGATCGATGGCTTGATACGGCGACAGGTCCATCGCCACGTTCAGCGCGACGCCGTGATACGTGCAGTGGCGGCTGACCTTGATGCCCAATGCGGCGATCTTGGCCAGGCCGGCGAACGGCAGCGCGTTCGGTCCGCGCAGCGCGGCGTGGCCAAACGGGTCCGCGCATCGAACGTAGATGCCCGGTGCGCCCGCCACCCGATGCCCGGTGACGCCTAAGCCCTCAAGCGTCTTCAGCACGCAATGCTCAATTCGATGAACGAACTCCTTCACATAGATGCCTTGGCGCTTCAGGTCGATGAGCGGGTAGGCCACCACCTGGCCGGGCCCGTGATAGGTGACTTGCCCGCCACGGTCGGTCTGCACGACGGGAATGGCGCCCGGGTCGTGCACATGCTGCGCGCGTCCGGCAATGCCTTGGGTGTAGACGGGGTCGTGCTCGCATAGCCACAACTCGTCAGGCGTTGAAGGTTGGCGCACTTTCGTGAACTCGCGCATCGCGTCGAGCGTGGCCGCGTAGTCAACGCGGCCCAGCAGTTTCGTTGTCTGGCCCAGGCCCGCACCCGAGCCCACCGTGGCTGCGCTCACAACACGACCTTGACCATCGGGTGCGCCGTCAGGCCGAGGTACAGCGCATCGAGCTGTTCACGGCTGGTCGCCGTGACGGTGAGCGTCACGCCGAGGTACTTGCCACCCTTGCTGGGCCGTGTCGTGACGGCCGAAGCGTCGAGCGCCGGGTCAAAGCGGCGCGCCAAGTCGATCAGCGCCTCAACAAACCCTTCAGCGTTCAACCCCATCACCTTGATCGGAAAGGCCGACGGGTACTCGATCAATGACCCGATCAGCGACGGCGGTACGGCCTCACCTGGTTGCATCCGAAACCCCCTCTCGGCGTCAAGTCGAGTGCACAGTCTTGGCCGCTTGATAGGCCTCGTACAGCTTCGCATACACCGGCCCGGGTTTGCCGCGCAGCGCGCCGTGGCCGACAGGGTGGCCGTCGAGCGTGGTGACCGGCAAGACCTCCTTGGTCGCCGAACTGATCAGCACTTCGTCGGCCGCCGTCACTTCGGCCTCGGCAATGGGCCGAAGGTTGAAGGCGATGCCGGCGTCTTCACAGAGTTCTCGGATCAGCTCGTAGCGTATGCCCTCCAGGACGTGCTCGCTCTTCGGCGGCCCGAGCACCGCGCCCTCGTGCACGACCCAGACGTTGCTGCCCGAGGCTTCGGTCAGGAAACCGCCGCGAAACATGATCGTCTCCAAGGCGCCATGGTCGGCCGAGAGCTGGCGCGCGAGCACGTTGCCGAGCAGCGAGATGCTCTTGATGTCGCCGCGCTCCCAGCGAAAGTCGCGCGCCGTGACGCACGCGACGCCCGCGTGGCGCTGTTCGGCGCTGGGCGGCTTCATGAGGCCCGTCATCATGAACACGGTGGGCGTGATGTCGCGTGGCATCACATGGTCGCGCAGCGCAACGCCGCGCGTCACCTGGATGTAGACCACCTGGTCCAGCGCGGCGGTCTTTTCGCTCGACGCGTCGACCAAGGCCCGCACCAGCTTGCGGCAGCGTTCCAGCCACTGCGCGCTGTCATGAGGGTTGGCGATGCGCAGCTTGGCGAGGCTGCGGTTCAATCTTGCCATGTGCTCGTCAAAGCGAAACAGCTTGCCCGCATACACCGGCACGACTTCGTAGACGCCATCACCGAAGATGAATCCGCGGTCGAGCACCGACACCTTGGCGTCGCGCAGCGACGTGTATTCGCCGTTCAGGTAGCACAGAGTGTCAGGGATGGTTTGCATGGCGGCTCCGGGGGTTGCGATGCAGCTTCAGTGAACCCATTAGACCCGAGTCTTGCGCTCGGCGTCAGTGGCTCAGCCTCTCAGCGCATCCACAAGCGTAGCGTGTCCCATGCGCGGGCAAACAGGCCGGCCGCCTCCACCGGCTCGAGCACCACCAGCGGCACGTCGGCGACGGCCTCGCCAGCCGGCGTGGTGACCTTGATCGTGCCCACGCGCTGGCCGAGGGTCAAAGGTGCGACCAGCGGTTCCTGGCGCTCGATGCGCGTTTTCAGCTTGCCGGCGTCGCCCTTGGGGATCGTGACGAACAGGCCGCCGGCCGGCCCGACCTTCGCCACCTTGGTCTTGCCCTTCCAGACTTCGGGTGTGGCCAGCGCCTGGGCATCGTCGAACAGGCGCACTGTGTCGAAGGCCTGGAATCCCCAATTCAGCAGCTTCTGGCTCTCACCGGCGCGCGCCTCCATCGATGTGGTGTTCAACACCACGCTGAGCAAGCGGCGCTTGCCCGGTGCTGTGCCAGCCACGCCGAGATTGGGAAACTCGCGCACCGCGCTGGCGATAAGGCAGTACCCTGCCGCGGCGGTGAAGCCGGTTTTCATGCCGTCCACGCTCGGGTCGCGCGTCAACAGATGGTTGCGGTTCGGCTGCGCGATGTTGTTGTACTTGTAGGAGGGAATCGAGTAGTAGGTGTAGAACTCGGGAAAGTCGCGAATGATGCGCGCGGCGATCGCCGCCAGATCGCGCGCCGTGCTGCGGTGACCAGCTTCGCCCAATCCGGTGACGTTCTTGAACTGCGTGTTTTTCAGCCCCCAGGCCGCGGCCTGGGCGTTCATCATCGACACGAACTGTTCCAGCGTGCCGGCCACGCCCTCGGCGAGCGCCACGGATGCGTCGTTGCCCGACTGCACGATCATGCCGCGCAGCAACTCGTCGACCTTGGGTGTCATCGTGGTGTCGATGAACATCAGCGAGCCGCCGCCGCGGCGTTCGGCCCAGGCGCGCAGCGACACCGGCAGGGTTTGCTCCAGGCTGAGCCGCTTGTCGCGGATCGCGCTGAACACGATGTAGGCGGTCATGAGCTTGGTCAGCGAGGCCGGTTCGGCGCTCGCGTCCGCCTCGCGCTGCGCGAGCACTTTGTCGCTCGTCAGGTCGATCACGAGATAGTTCTTCGCCGCCACATCGGGTGGCTGCGGCGCTTGCGCAAGGGCGGCGCATGTCGCGAGCATGGACAAGACGAAGCCGATAGCCGTGGCAAAGTTGAGTTTCATCGGTGGGGCTGAAGTTGCCGCAGCAAGACCGTCTTGAGCAGCGAGAGTTGTCCGTGGAAAAAATGCCCCACGCCGGGGAACACGATGACCGGCAGTGACTGCGGGCGCGCCCAGTCCAGCGTGGCGGCCAGCGGCACAACGTCGTCGGACTCGCCGTGAATCACGACCGTGTCCGCGGGCACGTCCGGCAGGTTCTGTTTCTGCGTCGACGCGCCAACGAGCACGAGGCGCGATGCTTTCGCGCCCGCGTCGAGCCGCTGCGCCGCGCTTGCCGCGACAAAGGCGCCGAAGGAAAACCCGGCGAGCATCAACGGCAGCGCCGGGTCGCGCAGCGCGGCGATCACGGCCAAGGCATCGTCGATCTCGCCGATGCCCTCGTCCCACTGGCCCGCGGAAGCGCCCACGCCGCGAAAGTTGAAGCGAACACTGCGCCAACCCAGCGAGACGAGGGCGCGCGCGATCGTCTGCACGACTTTGTTGTCTAGCGTTCCGCCGTGCACCGGGTGCGGGTGGCAGACGATGGCCGTGCCCACCGGCGTGGCCTCGGGTGCGTCAATCGCGCATTCGATGTCGCCGGCCGGGCCCGCCACGGTTTGGCGCGAGGTTCGCGGGTTCATTCCTTGAACGAAACCTCAGCGCCCCACACTGGCGGGCAACACCAGGCGCTCCACGACCCGGCCGTTCTTCAGGTGCGAGTCGACGATCTCATCGATGTCGTGCTGATCGACATAGGTGTACCAAACCGCCTCCGGGTAGACCACCGCGACCGGCCCGCCAGCGCAGCGGTCCAGGCAACCGGCCTTGTTCACGCGCACGCTGCCCACACCGTTCAGCCGTTCCGCCTTGACACGCTGTTTGCAATGATCGAAACCCGCCTGCGCCTGGTGCTGGGAGCAGCAGGCCTCGCCGTTGTCACGCTGATTGAGGCAAAAGAAAATGTGGCGCTGGTAATAGCTCATTGGGTCGATTCTATGGGCGGCACGCTCGACGGCGCCGCGCGTGGTTCGGGTTCTTGCGCGCGCGCCGAGCGCAGCAACAAGTAGCCAAGCGCCACGAAGGGCCAAAGCCACCCGACCCACTGCGCGGCGCCGTGGAAACGAATGAAGTCGCCCTGCTCCCAGGCCTGCAGGCTTTGCGCGAAGTAGGGGTCGGCCGGCGCCTGCGCCACACTCGCGACCAGCGCCGTCATGCCGATCAAGCCGAACGCCACGCACGTGCGTGGCGTGAGCCGGCTGACCAGTACCGCGAGCACGCTGCCAGCCAGCAGGCCGAGCCAGAAGACGTCGGTAAACCAAGCGAGCGCGTGCTGAGGCCCGAAGTTGAGCGCGGTGGACAGCGTGGTCGCGGTGATGCCCAGACCGGCCAGCACCAGCACCAGGGCCAGGCGGCGCCATCCCGCGTGCGTGATCGTGAAGGCGAGCAGGCAGGGGCCGAGCAGGCCCAGCGCCACCGTCGAAATTTCAGCCAATGCCGACAGCGGCAGGAAGTCTTGCGCAGTCCAGATCGGCGCGGTGAACCAGCGTTCGATCGGCGTGCCTTCGAAGCCCTGCGCGAACAGCTCGTGCAAGCGCGGCAAGATGCGCCCCACGCCCAGCGCCACCGGCGTGGGAATCAACAAGCCCAGCGGCCAAATCACGAGCAGGGCCAGGCCGCCCGCACTGTGCGGGATGAACCAGCGCTCGCGCAGTTGCTGCCAACGATCCACCCAGCCCAGCCGATGCACAGTCAGCGCCAACATGATGCCCAGGCCGGCACCGATGGCGTTCAAAGCCAGGTCGACGTTCGAGGCCACACGCCGCGGCAGAAAGTTTTGCGTGAGCTCCATGCACAGCGACAGCACGACGGCCATCAACCAGGCGTTGCGGACGCTCTTGCGCGGCGGCACGCCGCTGCGCACCAGCGCGCCGAAGAAAACCGCCCCGAGCGGCATGTAGCCCAAGACGTTGACGCTGACGTCAAAGCCGGTCCACCAACGGGTCGCCGGCAGAGCCAGAAAGGCGAAGGGGTTGGCGTTCAAGGCACGCCAGTCGTTGAACGGATAGAGGCTGGCGTAAACGACCAGCGCCGCGAAGATCGCCGCCAACGGGGCGGCGGAGCTGTGATGCCGGGGCCGGCTCATGCGTTGCGCCTGCCCAATGGCGTGAACAGGCCCTAGAACGGCCTGACGACCGCCAGCACGACGATGGCAGCGAAGATCAGCACCGCCATCTCGTTGAAGACTCTGAACCAGCGTTCACTGCGCCGATTGGCGAGTTGCTCGAAGCCGCGCAACAGCGAGCGGCACATGAGGTGGTAGCCGATCGCCGCGACGACCAACACCAGCTTCACATGCAGCCAGCCGCCCGCGTAGCCCGAGAAGTTGCTCAGCCAAAGCCACAGCCCCAAGGCCAGCGCAACAACCATGAGCCCGCTGGAAAACCGGTAGAGCTTGCGCGCCATCAGCAGCAGGCGTTCACGTTCAGCGTGGCTGTCGGCCGGCACCGTCGCAAGGTTGACGAACAGCCGCGGCAGATAGAACAGGCCGGCAAACCAACTGGCGACGAAGACGATATGAAAGGCCTTGACCCACAACATCGGGGAATTATGGGCGAGGCACAAAGAAAAGCCCTGACCCGCGGGGCCAGGGCTTTGAAAGCCTTAACGCTGTCATCACGGTAAGGCGCCTGCTCAGGGAGGAAAAGCAGGGACTGACCACCTTGCGGCTATCATTCAAAAGCGACTTTAGCAGATGAAACGCGTATTTCAATCTGTTTCAGGCCCGGACAAACGCCTAGGCGACGGTCGGAGCCCGGGTCGGGCCCACACCTAGAGTTTTCCTGCGAGTTCGACGTCGTGCACACACCTGCTCCCTACCCTGCCAGCCGTCCGCGCCGATTGCGCCGCGACGAGTTCAGCCGCTCCCTGGTGCGCGAATCGCGCCTGCATGCGTCCGACCTGATCCTGCCCGTCTTCGTACTGGCCGGGCAGGGCGTCGTGCAAGACGTGGCCTCGATGCCCGGTGTGCAGCGGCGCAGCCTCGACCGCCTGTTGCCGGTGGCGCAGGAGTGCATGGACCTGGGCATTCCCTTGATGGCGTTGTTCCCGGTCCTGGAGCCGAACCTCAAGACCGAAGACGGCCGAGAGGCATTGAACCCTGAAGGGCTGATTCCGACCGTCGTTCGTGAGCTGAAAAAACGCTTTCCGGAACTGGGCCTGATGACGGACGTGGCGCTCGATCCATTCACGACGCACGGCCAGGACGGCCTGCTGGACGCGAGCGGCTACATCGTGAACGACGAGACGGTGGCCGTGCTGACTCGGCAAGCGCTCGTCCAGGCCGCCTGCGGCGTCGACATCGTGGCGCCGAGCGACATGATGGACGGGCGCATCGGCGCGATCCGCCAGGCGCTCGAGGCCAAGGGCCACATTCACACCAAGATCATGGCCTACAGCGCCAAGTACGCCAGTGCGTTCTACGGGCCGTTTCGCGACGCCGTCGGCTCGGCCGCGAACCTGGGCAAGAGCAACAAGAAGGTCTACCAGATGGACCCGGGCAACAGCGACGAAGCGCTGCGCGAAGTGGCACTCGATCTGGCCGAAGGTGCGGACATGGTGATGGTCAAGCCCGGCATGCCCTACCTCGACATCGTGCGGCGCGTGAAAGACGAGTTCCGCGTGCCGACCTTCGCCTACCAGGTGAGCGGCGAGTACGCCATGCTCAAGGCCGCCGCAGCGAATGGCTGGCTCGCGCATGACGCAGTGATGATGGAGAGCCTGCTCGCGTTCAAGCGCGCCGGCGCCGACGGTGTGTTGAGCTACTTCGCGCTGGATGCGGCACGCTTGCTCAAGTCGGTTTGAGGGGCGTTGCCGCGCCCCGTTTCAAGGCTGAGAAGGCTGAGGAGGGTCAGCGCCGATAGGGGTTGGCGAAGCCGAGGCCCATCAGGATTTCGCCCTCGCGCGCTTCCATCGCCCGCGCCGTCGCGCCGCTCTGATGGTCCATGCCCTGCGCGTGCAGCGCGCCATGCACCAGCAGGTGCGCGTAGTGCGCCTGCACGTCGATGCCCTGTTCCGCCGCTTCGCGCCGAATCACCGGCGAGCACAGCACCAGATCGGCCACGACTTTCGGGTCGCTCTGGTAGTCGAACGTCAAGACGTTCGTCGCATGGTCGGCACCGCGATAGTCGTGATTCAGGTTGCGGCCCTCGATGATGTCGACGCAGCGCACGGTGATCTCGGCGGGGCGGATCAGCGCCGCGGTCAACCAGCGCTTCACTTTGTGGCGGGGCAGCAGCGCGCGATCACCCGTATCGGCGAATTGCAGCGACAGCGTCAGCTCAGGGCGCGCCACCCAGGCCTCACGTCGGGTCGGCGCGCGCGGCGTCGTAGGCCTCGACGATGCGCGCCACCAGGGGATGGCGGATCACGTCCGCTGAAGTGAACCAGGTCGTGGCGATGTCTCGCACCGGGCGCAACACACGCTCGGCGTCGACCAGCCCGCTCAACTGGCCGCGCGGCAAGTCGATCTGGCTCACATCGCCGGTGACCACGGCCTTCGATCCGAAACCGATTCGCGTCAGGAACATCTTCATCTGCTCCGGCGTCGTGTTCTGCGCTTCATCGAGGATGATAAACGCGTTGTTCAGCGTGCGCCCGCGCATGAAGGCCAGTGGCGCGACTTCGATGCTGCCCTTTTCGAACGCACGGGTCACCTTGTCCACACCCATCAGATCGTACAGCGCGTCGTACAGCGGGCGCAGATAGGGATCGACCTTTTGCGCCAGGTCGCCGGGCAGGAAACCCAGGCGTTCGCCGGCCTCCACCGCCGGGCGCGTCAGCACAATGCGTTGCACGCTGGCGCGCGCCAACGCGTCCACGGCGCAGGCCACCGCGAGGAACGTCTTGCCCGTGCCCGCCGGGCCGATGCCGAACGTGATGTCGTGAGCCAGGATGTTGCGCAAGTAGGTTTGTTGATTCGGCGTGCGCCCAGCCAGATCGGGGCGGCGGGTTTGCAGCATGATCTCGTCAGCCGGCCCGGCACCGCCGGTGTCTTCGTCCCGGGTAGCCGCGGTGGCGCGGCTCGACGCCGTGTGCAGTCTCGTCACCGGCACGCGCAGATCGCTCTGGGCCTGCATCACGGCCAGTTGCATCTGCTCGGCCGAGATCGGCCGACGCGCCCGCTCATACATGGCCTGAAGCAACGCCGCTGCACGCTGCGCATGGGCTTTGGCCCCTTCGATCCGAAACGACGCGTTGCGCCGCGAAATGCTCACGGCGAGCCCGGCTTCGATGCTGCGCAAGTGCTCGTCCAGCGCACCGCACAAATGCGCGATGCGCGCGTTGTCGGACGGGATGAAGGCGTGGCGAAGGATCACAGCGAACTCGGGAGTGGCAGCCGGCCGTGCATTGTGCCGGTGCGCGGCTCCTGGATGTGGCGAACCATCCTGCACAATCGTCGCCGATGTTCGCCCCCATCCGCATGCTCCTAAGGTTCGTCACCGGCCGTTGTTGGCTCGCGCTGCACCTGTCCGCCGTGTCGGCACTCGCTCTCGCGGTGCCCAGCGCGCCCGGCACCGCGGCTTCCGTGCAGGTGCTGGACCAAGCGCAGGCGGTGGTCATGGCGAGCAGCACCGACGCGAGCGCCCCCCTCTCCTCCAGCGAAAAGTTTCCGTCCGCCGCACCTTCAACCACCGTGACGTTGCCGGACGACTGGGCGCTGACTCGCCCAAACCACGACGGCGAGGTCTGGTATCGGGTTTCATTCGATATGCCTTCGGATGCCGACCCGAATCAGGTTTTTGCACTCTCCATCGCGCGCGCCTGCGGCGATGTGGAAGTGCACCTCAACGGGCGGCGCCTCACCGGCACGCGGCCCGCCGCGGACCATTCCGCCCGGCGCTGCGCGCAGCCTCGGCTGGTGAACCTGCCCGTCGCCCTGCTGCTGCCGCAGGGCAATTTGCTCGACCTGCGCGTGCAGGGCCACGCGTTGCAGCGGGTCGCGGCACGCCAGCGCGCTGGCGGGTTGTCGGTACTGAAGGTCGGCCCGGGCGATGTGCTGGCGGCGGAGCATGCACGCCAAACGTTCTGGCGCGTCAGCCTGGCGCAGGGCCTGAGCATCGCATTGGCGGTACTTGGTCTGGCCGTGCTGCTGCTCGACTCATGGAATCGGCGCAGCTCGCATCTGCGACCCTACGGTTGGCTGGCACTGGGATGGTCAGCCCTTTCGTGGCGCGAGTGGTCCGGCGACCTGGCCGTGGCGAATGGGTTCGTCGAGTTCATCGTCGCCACCGCGTTCGTCCTCGTCGCGACGGCCAGCATGCTGTTCTTGTTGCGACTGGCAGGACGGCGCTGGCGTCACTTCGAGAGATTGCTGCTGCCACAATGTCTGCTCATGCCGCTGAGCTTGCTGCTCGCCGGGCCGTCAAGGTTGTTTCTCGCCGCATCGATTTGGAATACCCTGCTCGGCCTGGAGTTGCTCGCGGTGGCCGCGCAATACCTCTGGATTGCCAGACGCCAACCCCGCACCGACTACTGGCCCATGGCGGCGGCGCTGGCCATGCTTGGCGCCACTCTTGCGATGGAGTTCGCGGTGCAACGCGCGTGGCTGCCGCTGCCGGCACTGGACTCGACCCAGTTGATCCTGACATTGCTCGCCATCGGCATGGGCCTGCGCTTGCTGCTCAGCTTCTCCCGAGCCTTGCAGGCGGCGGAACTGGGGCGACGCAAGCTCGAAGGCCGCGCGCTCGAGATTGCAGCCGAGGCCGAACGCAACTTCACGCAAATGGCCGATGCTCGCATCGAACAGGTCACGGCCCAGGAACGCAAACGCATCGCCGCCGACCTGCATGACGACCTGGGTGCCAAGCTGCTCACGATCGTTCACACCAGCGACTCGGAACGCATTTCGACACTGGCGCGCGACGCCCTGGAGGAAATGCGCCTGTCGGTGCGCGGCTTGACGGGCAAGCCAATGAAGCTCGCCGACGCGCTGGCCGATTGGCGCGCGGAGGTCGTCGCGCGCCTGGGCCAAGCGAACATCGAAATCGATTGGCGTGGCCCCGCCGAAGAAGTGGAGCAGACCTTGCCGGCGCGCAGTTTCGTGCAGACCACGCGCATCCTGCGCGAGTCGGTGAGCAACATCATCAAGCACAGCGGGGCGACGAGCTGCAAGGTGCGTTGCGCGATGCACGAGGGGGAGTTCGGCTTGATCGTGCAAGACAACGGGCGCGGCATTCCGATGGAGCTCGACGGCAAGCTCGACCGCGGCCACGGCATGACGAGCATGAAGCATCGCGCCAAGCAGATGCAGGGCCAGTGCCTGGTCGAGTCCGCACCGGGCTATGGCACCGTGATAAGGCTCACGCTTCCCCTGTGAACTCTCGCGCGGTGGGCGGGGGCCCTGCTACGATGAAATTCCTCGCGTCCCACACGCCAAAGAGACACCCCGCATGAACAGCATTTTGTTGCTCGAAGACCTGCCGGAAATTCGCGCCTGGCTCAAGGCACTGGTGCTGCAGGTCTTTCCGCAGGCGCTGGTGTCGGAAGCGGCGCGGGTGCACGACGCGCTCGAACTGATCAGCGCCGTGAAGTTCGATTTGGCGCTGTGCGACCTGGGCCTGCCCGATGGTTCGGGCGTCGACGTCGTGGCCAAGCTGCGCGAATTGCAGCCCGAGGCGCAATCGGTCGTCGTGACCATTCACGACGACGACGACCACCTCTTCCCGGCGCTGCAGGCCGGCGCCTTTGGCTACCTGCTCAAGGAGCAAGCGCGCGAACTGATCGCCGAGCAGCTCAAGCGCATGAGCCAGGGCGAGCCGCCACTGTCGCCGTCGATCGCGCGCCGCGTGCTCAGCCACTTCGCGAAGATGACAAGGCGCCAGGAACGCCCGCAGAACATTCCGCATGTGGCGCTCACCGATCGCGAGAACGAGGTGCTGCTGCGCGTGGCCAAGGGTTTCACGCTGCCCGAGATCGGCGTGCAGCTCGGGCTGTCGCGCCACACCATCGCCGACTATGTGAAGCAGATCTACCGCAAGCTCAACGTGAGTTCGCGCGCCGAAGCCGCGCTCGAAGCGCAGCGCCTCGGCTTGTTCCGTCGCTGACGCCAGGCACGGCTGAGCTGGCGTTGAGGCAGTCGATAATGCCTCGATGCTTGGACGCCTGACCGGAACGCTCGCCGAAAAATCCCCCCCGCAGGTGCTCGTTGACGTGAATGGCGTCGGCTATGAAGTCGACGTGCCGATGAGCAGCTTCTACAACCTGCCGGGCCTGGGGGAGCGGGTCACCTTGTTGACGCACTTCGTGGTCCGCGAGGACGCGCTGCTGCTTTACGGCTTTCTGACCCACGACGAACGCGCGACGTTTCGCTTGCTCGTCAAGATCTCCGGCGTGGGCCCGCGCACCGCGCTGTCGATTCTGTCGGGCTTGAGCGTGGCCGATCTGGCCCAAGCCGTGAGCCTTCAGGAAAGCAGCCGCCTTATCAAAGTGCCCGGCATCGGCAAGAAGACCGCCGAACGCCTGTTGCTCGAACTCAAGGGCAAGCTGGGCGATGCGCTTACAGCGCCGCGCACGCCAGCCAGCGACAACCAGGGTGACATTCTTCAAGCGCTGATTGCCCTAGGCTACAGCGACCGGGAAGCTGCGGCGGCACTGAAAGCCTTGCCCGGCGACGTTGGCGTGAGCGAAGGCATCAAACTGGCGCTCAAGGCCCTGGCCCGCTAAGCCCAGTGGGTTCGCGCCGCGGTCCGCGCGGGCGGACGCGCCGAGTCAGTGCTTGTGCGCTGCGGCGTCACCAGGCCGAGGTTTCGGGATCTGCACGACCACTTTCACCTCGACCTTTCCAGCGCGCTCGAACTCTAGCGTCATCGCAAAGCGCTGACCCTCTTCCAACGGCTGCTTCAGCCCGACGAGCATGAAGTGCGTGCCCTGCCCCGGCCGCATCTTGATCGGGTGGGCAGGCACGACGGCAATCTCATCGAGCATGCGCATGCGCATCACGCCGTCCGCGCCGCCGCTCATCGTGTGCAGCTCGACGCCAGCGGCCATGGGCGTGCTGGCGCGCAGCAAACGGTCCGGATGGATGCCGTTGTTCTCGAGCGTGGCGATGTAGGCCGCGCCGCTGCTCGCGCCAGTCAGGCTGGGCGTGGCATAGGGGTGACCCACGCGAACATCGCCCACGCGGTACTCATGGGCAAGCGCGCTCAGGCTCAGCATCGCACCAAGCCCGAACATCAGCGACCGGCGCCACTTGGAGAAAACGAGGGATTGCGTCATGGTGACTTCCTTTCAGATGACTTGCATGAGATTCGGGGGCTGGCACGCGCACTCAATGGTCGTAGCGCAATTCGGCCATGAAGATACGCTGCGGATAGGGATGGAACGCCCAGTAGGTGGCGTTGCCCAGGCTGTCGATTCCCGCCGACACGACCCACTGCTTGTTCGCCCGGTAGCGCAGCCGAACATCGGTGACGAAGTAGCGGCTGAAACCGGTGTAGGCGAAGTCATTGCTGTCCGAGTTGTCGAGCTGACCGTATTGGCGGCCGCTGTAGCGCGCGCCAAAGCTGCCGGACCAACGGTCATCCATGGCATAGCTCACCAGCGCGGTGGCACGCCATTGCGGCACGCGCGGCTGGCGCTTGCCCACGCTGCCAGGATTGTTGTCATTGCGCGTGATCACGGAATCGGCATACGTCACGCTGCCACTCAGGTCGAGGCCTTTCACGGCAACATCGTTTGCCTGCAGCGCAACCTCGGCGCCGAGCGTTCGAATCGCGCCGATGTTCTGGATGTTCGTGACATTGGGAGTCACTGTCACATTGGTCTGCGAATAGAGCGCGTCGACGGTGCGTTCGGCGAACGTGGTCAGGCGCAGCGTGCCGACGCCGATGTCGCGCTCGGCGGACAGTTCACTCGTCCATGATTTTTCCGGCTTCAGATTCGGATCGTTGTTGACCACGACGTTCGCCGAGACCGAACCCTGGTACAGCTCCGACACCGTGGGCATGCGCACGGCGCGGCCGATCGACGCCTTTAGCGTCAACTCCGGGCTGACTTGGAACCACACCGCGGCCTTGGGAGACACATGGGACTCGCTGCGCTCACCCAGTGCAACGCCGTTGATGGCGCCGTTGAAGGCCTGCCAACGCTCGATGCGCCCGCCCAGCACCGCCTTCCATTCGGGAGCAAAACGCCATGCGTCCTGGGCCCACACGCTGTGCAAAGTGGTGTTGCCACGAAACGTGCTTGGGGTTGACGCCGGATCGGCGGCCGCGCCGATCCAGTCGGGCGTAGTGGCAACCTGTGAGCGCAACCGAAACGCGTCACGCTGCAGACCAGCTTCGACAATGTGTTCACCTTGCGCGCCATCCGGGCGCCAAATGCCCTTGAGAGCCAGCGTGTTCCAACCCGTGCCGTGCAGGTCCGTGATGCGCCCGGCTCCGCCGCTCTGGGCCACGGGCATGGCCACGGTCGGGGCACGCACCTGGTCGCGCCCGTAGTCATACAGGCTCGCGGCGACTTCCCAATCCCATGTGCCACGGGTATGGCTCTTCACGCTCAACCCATGCGCGAGATGCTCCAGGCGGGCCCTGCTCGGCGCCGTGTCGGTGGCGGCTAGCGTGTAGCTGCGCCCCTCGACGTTCACCACGCCGCTGTAGACCGGGTTGCCGGCGGCGTCGCGCAAGAAGGACTCAACGTTGCGGTCTGCCTTGTTGCCCCAATAGCCCAAGGTGTAGGAGGCGCGCACCGAAGTCGTGATGTCGTAGGCGAGCTTGAGTTTGGCGTGGCCCTGCACGGTATGCGTCTGGCCGGTTGCGCCGAACAGCAACCACGGCTGGCCGCGCGGGTTGCTGCCCGTCACCGCGCCGGTGACCGCCGTGCCGGCGCCACCCGCGGTTCCTGCCGAGACGAGCTTGGTGGCGAAACCGACGGGCTGGCTGTTGCTGTCCAAACGATTCATGTTGACCCACCACGACCAGTCGCCGCCGCAGCTGCCCATCGAGGCGCTGCCCTGCCCACCTGAGTAGCGCGAATTGGTGCCGTACAGCCGGTAGTCCTGGGTGAAGCCCGTCAGCTTCGCGTGGGCTTCGAACGCCTTGGGCATGCGCGTCACGAAGTCGACGATCGCACCCGCCGAGTTGCCGGCGTAGGCCGCCGAGAAGGGACCGTAGAGAACGTCAACGCGTTCGATCTCCTCGGGTGTCACGAGCGCCCAGCGCGGCGTGAAACTCGCGCCGTTGCCGAGCAGGTTGGACAGCAACACGCCGTCGGCATAGACGAGCGAGCGTGCGCTGTTGCCGGTGCCCGAAGCACGCGTGGCGAGCACCGCGTGGTCGTAGTCGCCGATGTAGCGCTTGCGCACCAGAAGGCTCGGGAAATACTTCAACGCGTCCTCGGCGTCGGTCGCGTTGATCGTCTGTTCAATCTCGCGGCCACTCAAGCTCAGCAGCGTCGTCGGGATTTCAAGCGGCATCGAAGCCGGACGATTCCCCACAACGCTCACCCGTTCGAGTGTCGTCACTGACGCGGCGGCGTATTGCCGTTCCGGGACTTGCGCGACTTGTGCGGCGCCCATGCTGGGCAGGGCCAGCGCGATCGCCGCGTGGAGCAGGGCGCGGCGCTGGCGCGCGCGCGGTGAATTTCCAACTGTTCTGGAAGGCATGATCTTTCAACCTGTGGTGGCGCCACCGCGGCAAGCGGGGCGATGAGAACTCGGCGCGGCGCCGCATCTGCCTCAGAGGCGGGCGGGTCGCGCCAACGGCGCTCAATCAGGCGAAAAGTGGTGGGGCGTGCCAGAGGCGCGCCAGCCAGGCGGCACGCGGGTCGATCGCGGTCGCGGAGCGCGCCAGGAATCGCGGCGCGGGTTGCGTGCCGCCTTTCGGCACCACAGCCGCGTCAAGCTCAGCGCCTTCCAGCGTGGTCAACGCGGTCAGTACACAGTGCTCGGCCGCATGGGTCAGCGCGCCATCGTGATCCGGCAGCGGATCACCTTCGTTCAGCGCAACCGTCGCCACGCCGTACACCGTGCACACCTCGACCAACGCCTTGCCCTGCACATGCGCCGAGCCCGTGGCCAGCATGGGCAGTGCCGCTTTCAGCAGCAGCGCGAAGGCAAAGGCCCAGGCGGCCCAGCGGGTTGGAATGCGGCGCGGCATCATGCTCGGGATACTAGTGGTTGCGTGCTGGCTGAACCACCCCGCGAAGACAGGGTGGGTGGCGCCGCGGCGTGACCGAAGTCACTGGCAATTCTTGCCAGCCGATAATCAAGCATGGCGATCCAGACCGACGACTTCGAACCCGCGCGGCGTGTGCTCAGTGCAGCTCCGGCTTCGCCCAATGAAGAGGCGATCGAGCGCGCGCTGCGCCCGAAGGGCCTGGCCGAGTATGTGGGCCAGGTCAAGGCACGTGAGCAGTTGGAGATTTTCATCGGCGCAGCGAAGATGCGCCGCGAAGCGCTGGACCATGTGCTGCTGTTCGGCCCACCGGGCCTGGGCAAGACCACGCTGTCGCACATCATCGCCAACGAACTCGGCGTGAACTTGCGCTCCACTTCCGGGCCGGTGCTGGAAAAGCCGAAAGACCTGGCGGCGATCCTGACGAATCTGGAGCGCAACGATGTGCTCTTCATCGACGAGATTCATCGCCTGAGCCCGGTTGTCGAGGAAATCCTCTACCCGGCGCTGGAGGACTATCAGATCGACATCATGATCGGCGAAGGCCCGGCGGCGCGCTCGATCAAACTCGATCTGCAGCCGTTCACGCTCGTCGGCGCGACAACGCGCGCCGGCATGCGCCCCAACCCCTTGCGCGACCGCTTCGGCATCGTCACGCGGCTGGAGTTTTATACGGCCGAGGAATTGGCGCGCATCGTCAAGCGCTCTGCCGGTTTGCTGAAGGTGGAAACCGACGTCGAGGGCGTGTTCGAGATCGCGCGCCGCTCGCGAGGTACGCCGCGCATCGCGAACCGGCTGCTGCGCCGGGTGCGCGACTTCGCCGACGTGAAGGGCAACGGCAGCATCGACAAGAGTGTGGCCGACAAGGCCCTGGTGATGCTCGACGTCGACCCGCAAGGCCTGGACGTGATGGACCGCAAGCTGCTGGAGGCCGTGATCCACCGCTTCGACGGCGGCCCGGTAGGCCTGGACAACGTGGCCGCGGCGATTGGCGAAGAGCGCGACACGATTGAAGACGTGATCGAGCCGTTCCTCATTCAGCAGGGCTATTTGCAGCGCACGCCGCGCGGCCGCGTCGCCACGCTCGCGGCGTACCGGCATCTCGGGTTGAACGTGCCCAAGAGCCTGGGCGAGGACTTGTTCAGCGCCTGAGACCCGGCGCCGGAGCACGGCGCGCCGGACTCAGTCTTTCTTGCTCAGCAGCGAAAGAAACTCGCGCCGCAAGGTCGGGTTGTCCAAGAACGCGCCGTGCATGACGCTGTTCGTCATCATCGCGCCGTCGTCTTTCACGCCGCGCCAGTGCATGCAGAAGTGGTCGGCCTCCATCACGATCGCCAGGCCATCGGGCTTGACGCGCGCTTGCAGCTCGTCGGCGAGCATCTTCACCGCCTCTTCCTGAATTTGCGGGCGGCTCATGATCCAGTCGCAGATGCGCGCGTATTTTGAGAGGCCGATCAGGTTCGAGTCCTGGTTCGGCAGGATGCCGATCCACACCTTGCCCATGATCGGGCACAGGTGGTGCGAGCAGGCGCTGCGCACCTTGATCGGCCCGACGATCATCAACTCGTTCAGGCGCGCGACGTTCGGAAACTCCGTCACCGCGGGCATCGGCTGGTAGCGTCCGCTGAACACCTCGTTGATGAACATCTTGGCGACACGCCGGGCGGTCTCCTGCGTGTTGTGGTCGCTCTGCGTGTCGATCACCAACGCGTGCAGCACCTCCTGCATCCGCGCCTCGACTTCGGCGCGCAGTTCATCGAGCTCACCGTCGCGGATGAACTCTGCAATGTTGTCGTTGGCGTGGTAGCGCGATTGCGCACCCACGAGCCGATAGCGAATCCGGTCCGAGGCCGGCAGGCGCGACAACTCTTCTTCACTGCGGAATATCCGCGTCGGCACTTCGCGAGACATGGCGTTTCCTTGATTGCAAAACTGGACTGAGCGTACCGCAGGCGGGACAACCGTAGACTGCGTGCGGTGAAAACCCCCGCGATGCAGTCGCCCCACGATGCTTCAGACGCCAGCCCTCGGCCATCGCTAGCGCTGGCCACGCTGCTCCAGCATTGCGCCGCCGCGGTGCAGGCGGTGCGCGCCGGGGAGTCGCTGAGTGCGGCGCTGGAGCGCTGCCCCCCTGCCGCACGCGCCGGAACGCAAGCCTTGAGTTTTCACGCGCTGCGATGGCTGGGCTCGGCGCAGGCGGTGCGCGCCTTGCTCGCGCCGCGTGCGCCCGCGCCGGATGTTGATGCGCTGCTGCTCAGTGCGATCTCGCTGTTGTGGCCTGGCGCATCGGCTTCATACGCCGAACATACCGTGGTGGATCAGGCAGTCGCCTGTGCGAAACGAAAGCTGCCGCGCAGCGCGGCTTTCGTCAATGCCACGCTGCGGCGCTTTCTGCGCGAACGCGAGGCCCTGTGCGCGGCGACGCAGCGCGACGCCGTGGCGCGCTGGAACCACCCCGCGTGGTGGATCGAGCGCCTGGCAGCCGATTGGCCGGAGCAATCGCAAGCAATCCTGCAGGCCGCGAACCAGCACCCGCCGATGGACCTGCGCGTGAACGCGCGCCGCATGACCGCTCAAGCCTATGCGGCTCGACTGGCGGAGCTGGGAATCGCCGCAACGGCTCGCGAAGGTGCGTGCGTGACGCTTGGCGTCCCTTGTCCCGTGTCGCGCCTGCCGGGCTTCGATCGGGGCGATGTGTCGGTGCAGGATGCGGCGGCGCAACTCGCCGCGCCCTTGCTCCTGGGCCGTGGCCTGCCCGTCGGTGCCCGTGTGCTAGACGCCTGCGCCGCGCCCGGCGGCAAGACGGCGCATCTGCTCGAACGGGCTGACCTCGATGTGACGGCACTCGACCGCGATGCCGCGCGCTTGCAGCGCGTCGCGCAATCGTTGACCCGGCTCGGCCTCAAGGCGCGCCTGCTGTGCGCCGACGCCACCGACCCCGCGGCGTGGTGGGAAGGTGTGCCGTTTGACGCGATCCTGCTCGACGCCCCGTGCAGCGCATCGGGCATCGTGCGCCGGCATCCAGACGTGCGCTGGTTGCGCCGCGCGTCCGACATCGATGCACTGGCCTTGACGCAAACGCACTTGCTCGAGGCCCTGTGGCCCCTGCTCAAGTCGGGGGGCCGTTTGCTCTATTGCACCTGTTCCGTGTTCAAGAGCGAAGGCCAGGCCCGGATCGACGCTTTTATGCAACGCCGGCAAGACGCCGTGATCACGCCGGAGCCCGCTTCTCCGGGTCACCTGCTGCCGCTGTCCGACAATGGCGCGCAGTCCGTTCGACCCGCCGCTGCACACGCAGCAGCTTCCCCCGGCGACGGTTTCTTTTTTGCCCTGATCGAAAAACGCCCGGTTTGACTCGACCGACTCCGCCTCACGCGACACGGCCCCCTGCCGCGCCACACACGTCGGCCGGGCGCGCAAGCGCCACCACGCCGCTGTCGCGCCGCGGCCTGCTGCTGCTGGCCAGCGCGACACTTTGGCTGCCTCGGCCCACCCTGGCCAGCACCGCCGCCGCATTGACATTCTTCGAGGTCATGCGCGACGACAACGCCGTGGCGCTGAGCTACGCCATCGACTTCGAACTCGGGCCCGGCGCGGTGGATGCGCTGAACAAAGGCGTGCCGCTGCACTTCGTGGCGGAGGTCGAGGTGTTTCGCAGTCGCTGGTACTGGCGCGACCAGCGCATCGCGCAGGCCGCTCGCACCTGGCGCATCGTGTTTCAGCCGCTCACGGCCAACTACCGCGTCAGCTTCGGTGGCTTGAGCCGCACCTACTCCAACCGCGAGGAAGCGCTCGCCGCGGTGCGCCGCAGCGTCGGCTGGCGCATCGCCGAACCAGGCCAGATCGAGAGCGACAGCCGGCACTACCTTGAGTTCAGATTTCGCCTGGACACCAAGCAATTGCCTCGGCCCATTCAGATAGGCATCAGCGGCCAGGCCGACTGGGCACTCGAAGTTGAACGCACGCAGGCGTTCAACTGAGGCCGAGAGGCGAAACGCGTGCTCCCGCCATGATCAAAGCCACCCGCTGGGCCTGGATCGTCTCGCTGGTTGCCGTCACGGGCGCGGCACTCGTGCTCGCGTTCCTGTTGTCTTTCGCGACGAATTCTCCCGCCCTGTACGAGCGCCACTACCTGTGGTTGTTCTGGCTGAACGTCGCGGTCGCCGGGTTGCTCGCACTGGTCATCGTCATCGCCTCGGCGCGCCTGGTGATACGCCTGCGTCGGCGCAAGTTCGGCAGCCGCTTGCTGCTCAAGCTGGCGGCGATCTTCGCCACGGTGGGCGTGATTCCGGGCGTGCTGATCTACACCGTGAGTTTCCAGTTCGTTTCGCGCAGCATCGAAAGCTGGTTCGACGTTCGCGTCGAAGGCGCGCTCGACGCCGGCCTGAACCTGGGGCGCGCGACGCTGGACGCGCGCGTCAAGGAACTCGGCGAGCGCACTCGCGCCGCCGCCGAGCAGCTCGCCGAGCCCGGCGCGATTCGTCCCCTGGCGCTGGAGCGGCTGCGCGAGCGGCTCGATGCGCGAGATGTCGCCATCACCGGCTCGGCGGGCCAGACGCTCGTCGCCGCAGGCGGGTCCGCGACCACCTTCTTGCCCGACCGACCGACACCGACGATGCTGCGCCAGGCGCGTCTGGCGCGGGTGATCAGTCAGCTCGAAGGACTGGACGAAGACAATCCTGCCGCAGCGGTCAGCGCACGCGTGCGCGCGCTGGCGTTGATTCCGAGCCGTGACTTCGGCTTGGGTGATCAAGAACGGTTCCTGCTCGTCACGCAGGCCCTGCCACCCGACCTGGCGGTGAACGCGCTGGCCGTGCAGGCGGCATATCGCGAGTATCAACAGCGCGCCCTGGCGCGCGACGGGCTGCGCCGCATGTACATCGGCACGCTGACCCTGGCCCTCGTGCTGGCCGTGTTCGCCGCCGTGTTGCTCGCCGCACTGCTGGGCAACCAGCTCGCGCGGCCGCTGCTGCTATTGGCCGAGGGCGTGCGCCAGGTGGCGCGCGGCGACTTGAGCGCCAAACCCGTGTTCGCGTCACGCGACGAACTCGGCGGCCTGACGCGCTCATTCGCCGAGATGACGCAGCAGCTCGCCGACGCGCGCGGCCTGGTGCAACGCAGCGTGGTCCAGGTCGAAGGCGCGCGCGCCGATCTGCAGACAATCCTCGACAACCTCAGCACCGGCGTGATCGTCTTCGACAGCAAGGGCCGAATCGACACTGCCAACCCGGGTGCAACGCGCATCTTGCGCCTGCCGCTGGCCGCATACCGGCGGCGCCGCCTGGACGAAGTGCCGGGCCTGGCCGATTTCGGCAAGGCGATCGAACTCCGCTTCGAGCTGCACGCCAGCAGCGCCGACGCCGACGAGCAAACCCATTGGCAAGATTCGTTCGAGCTTGCCACGCCAGGCGCGCCTGACGCCACCGCGGCCCGGGCGACCGAGCCGCGCAACCGCATGACCCTGCTGGTGCGCGGCGCACCGATGCCGCAAGGCGCGCGCCTGCTCGTGTTCGACGACATCAGCGAGGTCGTGTCGGCGCAGCGCAGCCTGGCCTGGAGCGAAGTGGCACGGCGCCTGGCGCATGAAATCAAGAACCCGCTGACGCCGATTCAGTTGTCCGCCGAGCGGCTTCAGCTCAAGCTCGAGTCCAAACTGAGCGGCACCGACCAGGCCATGTTGACCCGCTCCGTGAGCACCATCGTCAACCAGGTCCAGGCGATGAAAACGCTGGTCAATGAATTTCGCGACTACGCGCGCCTGCCCGCGGCCGTGATGGTGTCGCTGGAACTGAACGCGTTGGTCAGCGAAGTTCTCGCGCTGTACTCTCCCGCGCAAGACGCCAACCGCCTGCACACCGACCTCGACGCAGGGCTGCCCCCCATCCTGGGCGACAGCACGCAATTGCGCCAGATCATCCACAACCTGGTGCAGAACGCCCTTGAGGCCGTGGCGGACCGCGCTGACGGCCGAGTGCGCGTCGTGACCGAAACTTCGCGTAACGAACACGGCGAGCCGCGCGCGGTGCGCCTGCAAGTCATCGACAATGGCCCGGGATTTCCGGAAAAGGTGCTACAGCGTGCATTCGAACCCTATGTCACGACCAAGAGCAAAGGCACAGGCCTGGGCTTGGCCGTGGTGAAAAAGATCGCCGACGAACACGGCGCGCGCGTGCGCATCGCCAACCTCGGCCAAGCGCCCACAGGCGCGGCTGAGCCCAGCGCGGCGCATGGCGCGCAAGTTTCGATATCATTTTCCAAACTCGCGCCGGGCAACAGCCCCGCGGCCGCGGCAACACCTGCGGCGGCGAACAGCGCGCACTGAGCACCATGGCCACCATTCTTGTAGTTGACGACGAACTGGGCATTCGCGCCCTGCTCTCGGAAATCCTGACCGATGAAGGCCACAGCGTCGAGGTGGCGGAAAACGCCGCGGAGGCGCGCGCCTGTCGCCAGCGCATCCGCCCCGACCTCGTGTTGCTCGACATTTGGATGCCCGATGTGGACGGCATCACCTTGCTCAAGGAATGGGGCGCCGCCTCGATGCTGACGATGCCCGTCATCATGATGAGCGGCCACGGCACGATCGACACCGCCGTCGAGGCCATCAAGTTCGGCGCGCTGGCCTTCCTCGAAAAACCGGTGACGTTGCAAAAGCTGCTGCGCGCGGTCGAGCAGGGGCTGAGCAAGCCTGGAGTGAGCCATGCCGTCGCGGACCGTTCGATGCACACGGGGCTTGGCTCCGGCAGCGCCACACCCCTGACCAGCAGCGCGATGCTGCCGTTGGCGCCGTTGCTGCTCGGCCCGCAATCTGAACAAAGCTTCGACCTGGACCGGCCGCTGCGCGAAGCGCGCGATGCCTTTGAGAAGAGCTACTTCGAATTCCACCTCGCCCAGGAAAACGGCAGCATGACGCGCGTGGCCGAGAAAACCGGCCTGGAGCGCACCCACCTGTACCGCAAGCTCAAGCAACTCGGCGTGGACCTCACGCGCAACAAACGCGCGAGCACGGTGTAGTGCTCGCGGCGCTTCGCCGCGCGACCCTCGGCTAGAATGCGCGGCTCACGGCGGCCAGGTAGCTCAGTTGGTAGAGCAGCGGACTGAAAATCCGCGTGTCGGTGGTTCGATTCCGCCCCTGGCCACCACGGATTCAATGGGTTACCAGGGGTAGCGATTCCTAACTACTTTTGGTTTTGATGGCGCCATGTAAGCGCCTGTGTAAGCAGATTCGGACAGAACGGTGAGCTGCCCAAATCGCGCTCTTGTCGCCGTACCCCCCGCTGGCGGGCTCACATCAAGCAGGACAAGTGGCATCGATGAATCCAATCTTGATCCGTCGAGTGGTGCGCGCCGCAGCGCTCTGGATCAGCATGGGCCTGGTGGGCGGATGCGGTGGTGGCTCGGGGTCTTCATCGCCCGCGGTAACCGCGCCGACGATCACGATCCAGCCAGTCAGTCAGTATCACAGTCATCGATGGGCAAACGGCAACATTTACGGTTGCCGCGAACGGCACGGAACCCCTCATCTACCAATGGCGGCGCAATGGCGTCGGAATCTCCGGGGCCACGGGATCAACCTACAGCACTACTGCCACCGGAATCCCTGACAACGGTGCGCTGTACAGCGTTGTCGTCGGCAACGGCGCCGGCAGCACGGCAAGTGCCGAAGCGACATTGACGGTCATGGGCTTCGCTCCGAGCATTGCATCCCAGCCTATAAGCGTCACTGTGTTCGCTGGCCAGACCGCGACCTTTTCTGTCGCTGTCAATGGGACCGGACCACTCACCTACCAGTGGCGCAAGAACGGTGGCGCTATCGCAGGAGCTACGAGTGCGAGTTACACCACAGCCCCCGCTTTGTTGGCCGACAACGGTGCAAGTTTCTCCGTGGTAGCTACCAACTCGCAGGGCAGCGCGACGAGCGCTAGTGCCATGCTAACGGTGACCCAGCCGGTCGCCTGGGTGGTCAGCACGCTTGCGGGCAGCGCCCCCTTTTCCGGCAGCGCCGACGGCGCCGGGTCGGAAGCGCGCTTTTTGTTCCCGAGTGGCGTGGCGACCGACAGAGCGGGGAATGTCTATGTGGGAGATACCAACAACCACACAATTCGCAAGATTACGTCCGCTGGAATGGTGAGTACGCTTGCGGGCGCGGTGGGCCAATTCGGTAGTGTGGACGGCACCGGGATGGCCGCACGATTTACGTCTCCGTACGGGGTGGCCACCGATAGCGTGGGCAATGTCTTGGTCGTGGACTACGGCAACCACACGATACGTACGATTTCACCCACAGGAGTGGTCAGCACGCTTGCGGGCGCGGCTGGCGATTCCGGGAGCGCCGACAGCGCTGGGTCGGTAGCGCGCTTTTACTTCCCGAGGGGCGTGGCAACCGACAGTGGAGGGAATGTATACGTGGCAGACACCGGCAACCAAACCATCCGCAAGATTACGTCCGCAGGTGTGGTGAGCACTCTTGCTGGGGCACCGGGCCAACAAGGCAACACCGACAGTACGGGGACGGCGGCTCGCTTTTCCAACCCCGTAGGCGTGGCCACCGACAGCGCGGGCAATGTCTATGTGGGCGATGCCAGCAACCACACAATTCGCAAGATTACGTCCGCTGGAATGGTGAGTACGCTTGCGGGCGCGGCGGGGCAATTCGGTAGTGTGGACGGCACCGGGATGGCCGCACGCTTTGCGTCTCCGTACGGGGTGGCCACCGATAGCGTGGGCAATGTGTTTGTAGCGGACTTTGGTAACTACACCATCCGCAAGATCACATCCGACGGGGCAGTGAGCACGATTGCGGGTACTGCGGGTTCCGGTAGCGGCGATGTCCCGGTATCGCATTTTTATTTCCCGACAGGCGTGGCAACCGACAGTGCGGGGAATGTCTATGTAGCTGACCATACCAATCACACGATCCGTAAGGTCTCGCCTGCTGCGCCGGCTGCACCAATCATCAGCGCCCAAAACCCACAAGTGTCGGGAGTCTCAGTGGGACGAGCAGCCGCCCTACTCTGGCAGCGATTCTGAATGCCTCCTCGCGCTGCTGTGGCGTTGCCGCTTGCAGCATCCTGGCGAGCTTGGGCGATGGCTGTGCGGGTGGCTTCTTGGCTGGTTTCATGTTCTTTGCGCTCCCTTCTTCCAGAACCATTCTCGAAGCATTCGCGCCGCAGCCATTTGCGAGGCACACACCAGCAGCAAGAGCACTGACGAGTTGAGCGATGTTCCTTCGGGCGTCGTTTGCTCACCAGGGAGCAGCAGCAGAACTACTGGCATCGGAGCGATGAAACTCCAGCCGAGCACAGCGCCTCGATAGGTTGCCAAGTCGCCGCGGGCCGA
>JANOLJ010000354.1:0-13642 GCA_031419715.1 Burkholderiales bacterium
CTGCGGCCTGCGCGCGCGCGCCTTCGCGGCGCGCACCGCGCGATTCGCGCCGCGCCACCCAGAGCGGTGCAGCGCAGATCAGCGTGCCGCCGAGCAGCGTGGTCTGGCTCGGTATGTCGGTGAACAGCAGAAAGCCCATCAGCGCCGACCAGATCAAGTCAAGAAACTTCGCCGACTGCGTGGCCGAAATGTCGGCGGCGGCGAATGAGCGTGTCAGGCAATAGTGGCCGGCGCTGCCCAGCAGCCCCGACAGCGCAAAACCGGCCCACTGCCAGGCGTCGATGGCCTGCCAGTTCAAGAGCGCGAGCGGCAGGCTGAACAGCGACACCGTGATCGCCTGCCAGACAAGGATGACGCCGGCCGTCTCATGCCGCGTCAGCGCCTTGGTGAGCAGAAACGACGCGGCGAACATCGGCGCCGAGGCGAGCATCACGAGGTGGTAGGCGCCGCCGCTACCTGAGAGCTGCGGCCCCACGACAATCAGCACGCCGGCAAAACCCATCGCGGTGGCGAGCCAGCGCTCCCAGCGCATCGCCTCGCGAAAGAACACATAGGCGCCGATCATGATGAAAATCGGCGTCGTGAAGCCGATCGCCGTCATGTCGGCCAGCGGTATTTTCGGCAGCGCAATGAACCACAGGCACAGCCCCACGGTGTGCAGCGCGCCGCGCGCGAACTGGCCGCCCACTTGGCGCGGCCGGTAGGCGGCTACCCCCCGGTGCAGCACGATAGGCAGCAGCACGACGAGGCCAAAGAAGTAACGCAGGAACTGGGACTGAAATGGATCGACTGTCAGCGCCAGGAGCCGCATCAACGCATTCAGCAGGCTGAACAGAAAGCCTGCGGCGCAAACCCAGAGCAGGCCGCGCGTGGTGGGGCTCCAGCGTGCGGCGCGGCGCGCCAATGATGACCGGGAAAGATGCGAGAGCACGGCCCGATGATGCCCGGATTCGCCTGGATCGAAGTTGCCCGGGTCACGCGCCGCATGCTGCACGCTGCACGCTGCAGGCCGCACGCCGCACGCAGCACGCCGCGCAGCGCCAGTCGCCCGTCGCCCGTCGCCAGTCGCCAGTCGCCGTCGCCCGTCGCCGATACTGCGGCAACGATCCATCCAACCCCACATCATGAACATCACCACCGGCCGTCCCGTGACGATGGCGCCTTCAGGCATGGTCACCTGCCCGCATTCGCTCGCCTCGGCGGCGGGTGTGGACGTGCTGCGCGCCGGCGGCTCGGCGGTGGACGCCGCGCTCGCCGCGAGCAGCACACTGGCCGTCGTCTACCCGCACATGACGGGCCTGGGCGGCGACGCGTTCTGGCTCATCTACGACGCGAAAACGAAGGCCGTGCGCTACCTCGCCGGCGGCGGGCGCGCCGCGGCGAGCGCCGATGCGGCGTGGTTTCGCGAGCGTGGCCACGGCGAAGTGCCGTTTCGCGGCGTGCTGCCCGCGACGCTGACGACACCCGGCGCGGTATCGAGCTGGGTGGAAGCGCACCGCGAGTTCGGCCGCCTGCCGCTCGCACGCAACCTCGAAGCCGCGACCCGCTATGCGCGCGACGGATTCCCCGTCACCGAGCGGCTCGCCGGATGGATTGACGCGACCGCCGCCGAGCTTGCACCGCACCCCGAATCGGCGGCGATCTTCCTGCCGCAAGGCAAAGCGCCGCGCGCGGGCGCCGTGCTGCGCAATCCCGATCTGGCGCGCACGCTCGGCGCGTTGGCGCATGGCGGGCACGCCGGCTTCTACGAAGGCGACGTGGGCCGTGAGCTCGCGCGTTTTTCCAAGGAGCGCGGTGGCTTCTTCACCGGAGCCGACCTGAAGGCACAGAGCGCGCGCTGGGGCGAGCCATTGCGCGGCACCTACCGCGGCGTGACAATTTACGAAACGCCCGCGCCGACGCAAGGTTTCACGGTGCTGGAAATGCTAAATCTGCTTGAGCCCTTCGAGCTGCACAAGCGCCCCTACCTCGGCGCCGACCATGTGCACCTGATGGTGCAGGCCAAGCAAGTGGCGTATCACGACCGCGACCAGCACCTCGCCGACCCGAAGTTCGCTGACGTGCCCGTCGCGCGCCTGATCTCGAAGGACTACGCCGACGCGCGGCGTGCCCTCATGGACCCGCAACGCGCGCTGCCCTGGGACAAGATTCCCTCGCACGGCAGTTTGAAAGGCGACACCGTGTTCATCGCCGCGGTCGATGCCCAAGGCAACGCGGCCGCGCTCATCAACAGCCTGTACGGCGTGTTCGGCTCGTGCGTCGTCGCTGGCAACACCGGCGTGGTACTGCAAAACCGCAGCGCCTATTTTTCGCTCGATGCGCAGCACCCGAACTGCCTGGCCCCAGGCAAGACGCCGCTGCACACGCTGATCGCGTCGCTCGCTTTTCGTCAAGACAAGCTCGGCGATGACAAGTTGTGGGGCGTGGTCGGCTGCATGGGCGCCGACGGCCAGCCGCAGATTCACGCGCAGACCTATGTGAACATGATCGACTTCGGGCGCAACATTCAGGAAGCCGTGGAAGCGCCGCGCTGGTTGTCGGGGCGATTTGCGCTGGGCGAAGCGCGCGACACCTTGCACATCGAAGCGCGCTTTCCGGCGCAGACGATCGATGAACTCGCGCGCCGCGGCCACCCGCTGAACCGCTGGGGCGACTGGCATGAACTCGCCGGCCACGCGCATGGCATCACGATCGATGCTGAGAGCGGTCTGCGCTATGGTGGGTCGGACCCGCGCAGCGATGGGGCGGCGATTGGGTATTGAGCTGGTTCACGCCGTCGGCTGCGAACTCTTCTCCTTGATCCGCGAGAGCAGCGCGCCCCACGATTTCGCGAGCGCCTCGACGTAGAGCGTGTCCGGTGCCGCAGGATCCTTGTTGCCGGTGCTGGCCCAGAGCAGGCGCTGCGGCCGGGCGCCCGCGCCAGCAAGCCTGAGCCAGCGCTCCGAGGCGAGCAGATCGCGATACGCCTTGTAGGTTCGCATCCTGACGGTACTGGCGGCGTCGTTCGCGAGCAGCGGCGAAACTTCGAGCGAGACCCAGCCGTAACTCGCGCGTGATGTTGTCGAGCCAGAGGCGCTGCCCCAGGTCATGCAGCTCGCGTGTGTTGGGGTTCACGGCTTCTTCTCGACATGGCCGCCGAACTCATGGCGCATCGCCGACAGAACCCGGTTCGCAAAACCGGCGTTGCCGCGCGATCCGAAGCGCTCGTACAGCGCAGCGCTGAGCACCGGCACCGGCACCGCTTCGTCGATCGCAGCCTGGATCGTCCAGCGGGATTCGCCGGAGTCGGAGACACGGCCGCCGTAGCTCGCGAGTTCGGGATCCTTCTGCAAGGCCTGCGCGGTCAGGTCGAGCAGCCAGGAGCCGATGACGCTGCCGCGGCGCCAGACTTCCGTGATCTCGGGCAGATTCATTTCGTATTGGTAACACTCGGGGTTGCGCAACGGCGTCGTCTCGGCGTCGTGCACAACGGCGTGCTTGCCGACGTTGGCGTTGCGCAGGACGTTCAAGCCTTCGGCGTAGGCCGCCATCACGCCGTACTCGATGCCGTTGTGGACCATCTTGACGAAGTGGCCGGCACCCAACGGGCCGCAATGGAGGAAGCCCTCTTCGGCGCTGCCGGTGCCGCCCTTTCGTCCGGGGGTGCGCGTGGCAGCCGCGGCGCCGGGGGCGAGCGCGGAAAAGATCGGCCGCAGATGCTCGAAGGTGTGGGTCTCGCCGCCGATCATCAGGCAGTAGCCGCGATCCAGCCCGGCGACGCCGCCGCTCGTTCCCACGTCCAGGTAGTGGATGCCGCGAGCCTGCAACTCGGCACCGCGCCGGATGTCGTCGCGGTAGAAGGAATTACCGCCGTCGATGACGATGTCGCCGGCTTCGAGAAACGGCGCGAGATCGCCGAGCACCTGGTCAACCACCGCAGCCGGCAGCATCAGCCAGACGACGCGCGGTTTGGCCAGCAGCGAAACCATGTCTTGCAGCGACGTGGCGCCGGTGGCGCCGTCTTGCTGCAAAGGGGCCACCGCCGCAGGGCTCCTGGCATAGGCGACGCATGCGTGGCCTTTCTTCAGCAGGCGCCGAACCATGCTCGCGCCCATCCGACCCAATCCGACCATGCCGAGTTGCATCGACGTCTCCAATGGCGTGGGGTCGGCGCAGCTTCGAGTCGCAGACCCGTATCAAACACAGTCGATATTGATACGCCGTGCTGACTGCGTCTGTGCGGTGGCGCACTGCGTGGGGCCGCAGCGGCCATGCATTTCAGGGCGCCTGCTGCAGGCTCGACACTTCGTTGGTCAATGTCGTGCGCCGCATGTCGCGCACTTGCAAAGGGTCGTAGCGGCGCGCCCGGTGCATCGTGACGCGGTTGTCCCACATCACCAGATCCCATTGCTGCCACACATGCGCGTAGACGAACTGGCGTTGCGTCGCGTGTTCGGTCAGGTCGCGCAGGAACGAGCGCGCCTCCGGCACCGGCCAGCCTTCGATGCCACCCGCGTGGCTGGCGAGATAGAGCGACAGGCGGCCGGTGTTCGGGTGGCGCCGCACCAGGCGTTGCCGCACCGGCGCCCACTTCTCGCGCTCGGCCGGCGTGAAGTCATCAAAGCCCAGAATGCCGCGCGAAAAAAGCTGGCTGTGGGAACAGATGAGGCCGTGGACCTCCGCCTTTGTCGATTCGTCCAGCGCGTCATAGGCGGCACGCATGTCGGCGAACTCGGTGTTGCCGCCGGTGGCCGGAATCTTGCGCGCCGACAGCAGCGAATACTTGGCCGGCACCTCCTTGAACGAACTGTCGGAGTGCCACAGCATGTTGCCCAGGCCAAACAGGCGGCGCCGGTCGTCACGCGGCAGCAGCTCGCCGTGTTTGTCGAGGTTCGAGATGTCGTTCAGGTCGATGCTCACGCGGCGGTCCTGCGGGGCATGGATGTCACCGGTCGCGTGTTCCAGCGGCCCGAGCTGGCGGCTGAACGAGACTTGAGCGTCGTCGTCGAGGTGCTGGTCGTGGAACACGAGCACGCCGAAGCGGTCCATGCCGGTGTGGATGGCGCTGAGCTCGGTGTCGCTGAGGCGACGCGTCAGGTCGACACCTGAGACTTCGCCAGCGAAGTGGGGCTTCGCGGGATCGATCGGTTCAATGCAATGGGCCATGGGGCGAACCGCGCTCGTTTCGGGGTTGCCATTTTCTCGCGAACGCGGGGTCGGTACTACAAGCGTTCGAGATTCGCGCCCCGCAACCCCACCAGCAAGGCTCGGCCACCCGGCTCAACGCGGAACTCGCCGTACTTCGCGCCTTCCCAGCGCCTCGCCTCGCCTTCCTTGAAAAACCAGGCGTCGCTGACGAGAACCCAGCGCCCGGCCTTGGGTGTCAACTCGATGCGCAGCTCGTCCGCGGCGAGCGGCGTACCTGCGTCCAGGCGAAGCAAAGTGGACACGCCGCGCGCGTCGCGCCGGGCGATGACGTGTGGGCGCCGCGCCGTCAGCAGCCCGCCCGCTTGGGCGCGCGCATCGCCGGGAACGCGGAAATTCAGGCGCATGAAATCGCCCTGCATCAGCGAGCGCGGGTCCACCGGCGCCAGCTCCACATACACCGGCTGGCCGCGCGCGATCAAATCTTCCTTCTGCCAGATGCCGATGTTGGCGACGCCCAGCGTGGCCAACGCACTCAGCGCAATCGCGATGCGCGACGCGCGCGCCGTTGGCGGATGCGGCGTAGCGGAACGCGCCGTCGCTGCAACGCCTGCCGTGCGCAACCCCAGCCACGCCAGCGCGCCAAGCACGGCACCGGCGCCGACGAGCAGGAGCGCCTTGAGTTCCAAGTGCCACTGCAACTGGTAGTAGAAGGCGCCGACGATCCACGCCGCGGCCAGGGCCGCTGCCGCGGCGAGGCGCCAGCGCGATGTCGTCGCGCAAACCGCGAGCGCCAGCAACACGGCGCCCAAGGCCGGCATGAACCAGGCCAGCGCCATCAACACGAGCGCGACGCCGCCATTGCACGGATTGCGTAGCGCCGGCCATAGGCGCGCCGCCCAGAGCGCGGCGAGCAGCGCTAGCAGCAGCGAGACCGACTGAGACACCGCCCCTTCCCAACCCAGCGAACGGCGCATTGCCGTATCGCGTATCACTTCGCCGGCCAAGCCGCCGCCCAAACTCGCGCCGACGAGGAACGTCATGCCCGACCACCACGCCAAGCCGGCGAGCGTGAGGAGCAGCCAGCCCGCGCCCAGCGATTCGAGCGCCGCGGCGAGGCGTGCACGCGCGCCAACATCGAGCACGCTGCGCTGCGCCCACATGGCGCCCAGCCACACCGCCAGGCTCAGATGCCAAGCGAACCAGAACCGATGCGTCAGGTTTGGCGCCACCCAATGCTCCGGCGCGCAGGCGAGCGCCAGCAGCAAGGCCGCTGCAGCGCCGAGCAGCACGCGCAACCAGGGCCGGGCAATGCCCACGCCGACGCCCAAAGCGACGCCGCACAGCAGCGCCGCGCCGGTCTGGGTACTGAAGTCGCGCATCAGGGCGAAGCCGAGCGACCCGCCGCCCACCAGCAATGCCGGAACCGCGAGTTGCTCGGCGAACAAGGGCACGTCGCGCGCGCGCAGCACGATCACCGCAGCAGCGAGCAACAGCGCGCCGACGACGTACAGGCCGGCGCCGCGGCTGATCCAATCGCCGAACAACAGGCCCACCACGCCGAGCAGCGGCAGTGCCGCGAGCCAGGCGCCCAGGCCGGTGAGCAAGACCACGGGCCAGGGGCGGCCGTTCTCGGCCGGCGCGGTGGCGGTGGCCGGCAACAGACCTTGCGCGAAGGCGGCCTGAACGATGCGAGGCAGGCGGCTCGTGCTCATCGGATCACCGGCGCGCTGCGCGCTGCGCTATTCGCCTTGGCAAGAGTTCGGCAACTCATGCCGGTTCTCCTGGGTGGCCGTAGCTTCGCGACAGCCGCAGGATGAGCGCGACGCTGGCCGCCAACAGCGCGGCGGCGACCAGACCCAGCACGAGCAGTCGGCCGATCGGATCTCCGCCATGTTTGTCGAAGAGCAGGCGCGCCAAGCCGGCGACGAGCAGCGAATTCAGGCCCAGCGCGACGGCGCTCAGGCCATACACCTCGAACCAGCGCGGCTGCGCGAGCAGCACGGCGGCCAGCGCGAGGATGGCCAGGCCCAGCCCATAGTGCATGGCGACCTGCGAGTGAAACAACGCGCCGAGCGCGGTGAGCGTGAGCATGATCACCGCCAACGTCAACGCCGTGCGCAAGGCCCAGACACCGGCGCCGCTCCAGCGCCGCAACGGCGCGCTCAGCGCGCCGACGAGCACGAAGGCGGCGATCCAGCCGAGCAGGTGCGCGCGCAAGTCGTCAGGCTGCACGCGCCACTCGTGGCCGGTGTGCGCATGCACCCACAGCGCCACACCGCTCACTGCGACCAAGGCCCACGGCGCCCACAGCACGTCGCTGCGCACGCCCAGACACAGCGGCAAGGAAAGCGCGGCCCACAGCGCGAACAGTTGCCAGGGGTCGGCGCCGGTCTGGTAGGTCTGGCCGAAGTAGGCGAACAACCCGCCGATCGCGAGCAGCGCCGGCAGCCCGAGCGGCGCGCGTGCGCCCACGCGCCACAGCGCGCCCACGCACATCGCGAACGCAAAGCCTTGAAGCAGCGCGAACTGGCCGATGCGCCCGAGAGTGCCCCAATTCGCGGCGATCCAGAAGATGAGGCCCAGGCCCCCCAACGCGGCCGCCAGCACCGCGACACCGCGTGGCAGCCACACGCCGAGGCTTGCAGGTGGATCTTGCAGCCCGGCAAGGCGCTCGAGGCGCGACATGGCGCGCGCATCGAGCCGGTGTTCGGCGGCAAGGCGGTATAGCGCAAGACGCAGTGTCATCGGGTCCTCCTCGGTGGGTTCGACATGGCGCGCATCGTAGTGGCGGCCGTGGATGAACTGAGCGGCGGCGCCCGCATGGTCGCTCGACGATGCCGCGAGACGCATCGCGCGATACCGGTCACCGCGGGTTCGTCCGCGCCCGGCGCTACTTACGCGCCGCGCGAAGCAGTTCCTCGGGAGTGAGCAGAATCGCGAGCGCCAAATCCAGCGGCACACCCGCCTTGCGCATCTGCCGGGCGACGTAGCCGTAGTCGCCCTGCGCGTCGGCGAGGCGTCGGCGCCACCTGCCGCGGAAGAACTCGCCCGCGACCCGATCGACATTCACTGCCACCTCGGGCGCGCAGTCGGCGCGCGCCGGATCGGTGTTGAACCAGGGGTGGGGATCGGCGTGCGGCGGATCGGCGCTGAACCAGGCGGGCGGATCGTCACTGTCGATCCAGGCCTCCCATTCGTCGAAACTTGCGGGCGGCCTCAGTCTCTCAGCCCACGACGGAACTCGCGACGAACTTCAGGCATTGCAGGCATGGTCAACTACTTGCCGAGCCTCCGTGTGCGTGATCGTTGATGACGCGGCGCGCGTATATGCACACACGCATCCCGCCGAAAGAGCCCTGCCCCCGGAGTGAGGCGGTCTCGGCCACGACACGAAGTTCAACCTGAAGCACGCACTCGATCTTCCGTACACGACCGAGTGGTTCTCCGTGCCGCTGGCCGCGCCGCATGGGCAGACGCCGAAGCCGGGAACCTTGCACCCTTCGCTGGTACGTGCCGTACAGGCGGCCTTGCGCGTGGCAACGATTCAAGCTTGCCGGTTCCCTCAGCGCGTAGCCGGTCGCCATCAGCCTCGCATGCGCTCGCGCAGGGCTATCTCAGGCCGGTCCGAGAGCCTCAGGACAACTTGCGCAGGTAGACTTCGCCCGCCGCCGGTATGTGCACGCTGTCGCGCCCTGAAAGGCCACGGTTGGACAAGAGCAAGCTCAGCGAGACCGACATCTGCGAAAAGTACATCAGCCCCGCGCTGGTGCAAGCGGGTTGGGACGTGATCGAGCAGGTTCTTCGCGAGTACCCTCTGCGCCCGGGCCGCATGGTGGTGCGGGGAATGCGCGCCAGCCGCGACAAGAAGTCGGTGCTGCGCGCCGACTACGTGCTGTTCTGGAAGGCCAACATCCCGTTGGCCGTGATCGAAGCCAAAGACAACACCCAGGCCGTTGGCGCCGGCATGCCGCAGGCGCTGGTCTATGCCGAACTGCTGGATGTGCCCTTCGTCTTCGCCAGCAATGGCGACGGTTTTGTGTTCCGCGATGCGACGCTGGCCACCGGCACGTTGGAAACGAACCTGGCTCTCGATCAATTCCCATCGCCCGCCGAGCTGTGGACGCGCCTGTGTGCCTACAAAGGCTGGACACCCGACGAACAAGCCATCGCCGGCCAGCCGTATTCGCCGAGCAAGACCCCGCGCTACTACCAGATGAGTGCCATCAACCGCACCGTCGAGGCGATCGCGCGCGGGCAGAACCGCATCCTGCTCGTCATGGCCACGGGCACGGGCAAGACCTATACCGCATTCCAGATCATCTATCGGCTGTGGAAGTCGAGCTGGCGCGCCGACAAGGCCTCCGGCCAGAAGCGCATCCTGTTCCTGGCCGACCGCAACATCCTCATCGACCAGACCATGGTCAATGACTTTCGCCCGTTCAAGGGCGCGATGGCCAAGCTGAGTCCGAATGCGAAGGGCGTGGAACGTGTGGATGCCAACACCGGCAAGCATTTCATCGAAGACCTTGACCTGGCCGTGAACAGGACGACGAAGCAAGTCGACAAGAGCTACGAAATCTACCTGTCGCTCTACCAGGCCGTGTCGGGCACCGAGGAAGAACAGAACATCTACAAGCAGTTCTCGCCCGACTTCTTCGACCTCATCGTCGTTGACGAATGCCACCGCGGCAGCGCCGACGAAGACTCGGCCTGGCGCGAAATCCTCACCTATTTCAAGGGCGCCACGCAGATCGGCTTGACCGCCACGCCAAAGGAAACCGAGCACATCTCGAACGCCGAATACTTCGGCGATCCGGTCTACACCTACTCCTTGAAGCAAGGCATCGAAGACGGCTACCTCGCGCCGTACAAAGTGATCCGCGTCGATCTGGACAAAGACACTTTCGGCTGGCGCCCGCCCGAGGGCATGGTGGACAAGCTGGGCAACGTCATCGAAGACCGCATCTACAACGCCACCGATATGAACCGCAAGCTCGTGCTGGAGCGGCGCGACGAAGTGGTGGCGGCCAAGATCACCGAGTACCTGAAGGCGACCGATCGCTACGCCAAGACGATCGTTTTCTGCGAAGACATCGACCACGCGAGCCGCATGCGCCAGGGCTTAAGCAACGCCAACGCCGACATCGCGGCCACCCACCCGCTCTACGTGGTGCAGATCACCGGCGACAACGCCGAGGGCAAGGCCCAGCTCGACAACTTCATCGACCCCGAGAAGCGCTTTCCCGTCATCGCCACCACGTCCAAGCTGATGAGCACCGGCGTCGACGCGCAGACCTGCAAGTTGATCGTGCTCGACCAGAACATCAAGTCGATGACGCTCTTCAAGCAGATCATCGGACGGGGCACGCGGCTGCGCGAAGACCTGGGCAAGACCTGGTTCACGATTCTCGACTTCAAGCGCGCGACCGACATCTTTGCCGACAAAGACTTTGACGGCGACCCGGTGCAGATCTACGAGCCCAAGGGCGACGAGCCCATCAACCCACCCGAGCCGCCGTTGGGCGACCCAGGCGCCGGCACCGGCGCGGCCGGTGAGCCTGGTTTCGCACCGTTGCCGGGTGACCCTTTACAAGGCCTGTTATCCGGCCCGGGCGACGCCCCCGCCCCCGTCAAACGCTACATCGTCGGCGGCATCGTCAACGTCAGCGTCGCGCGCGAGCGCGTGCAATACCTCAACGCCCAAGGCAAGCTCATCACCGAGAGCCTGCGCGACTACACGCGCATCAACGTGATGCGCCAGTTCGACTCGCTCGACAAGTTTCTACAAGCCTGGAGCGACGCTGACCGCAAGGCGGTGCTGATCGAAGCGCTCGAAGCCGAGGGTGTGCTGTTCGACGCGCTCGCCGACGAAGTGGGCAAGGACCTCGACCCCTTCGACCTGCTGCTCCACGTCGCCTACGACATGCCGCCGCTCACGCGCAGAGAACGCGCCAACCGGGTGAAGAAACGCAACGCCTTCGCCAAGTATGGCGACGTGGCGCGCAAGGTGATCGACGCGCTCATCGACAAGTACGCCGACGAAGGCGTGCAGACCATCGAAAGCATCGAAGTGCTGCGCGTGCCGCCGCTCGACAAACTCGGCACGCCGACGGAACTGGTCAAGAGCTTCGGCGGGCGTGCGCAATACGATGTTGCGTTGCGTATCCTTGAACAAGAGCTCTATAGGCCAGAACGCTGAGCTGCGGCGCGACGCACCCCAGGGGACACGAACCAGATGCGACACCTTCATTTCATCGAGATTGAAAACTTCAAACGCTTTGGCGACCGGCAGCGCATCGAGTTGGATCACCCCGCGGTATTGATTGGGCCCAACAACTGCGGCAAGACCAGTGCGATACAGGCGTTGGCCTTGTGGTCTCAGGCGCTCAAGACATGGTTTGACGTTCGAAAGACGTCAAGCGCGAAGGAGCGCACCGCAACGGCACTCAATCGCCTGAGCATCGTGGCCGTTCCGGTTCAGCGCACCCGGTACTTCTGGCACAACACGACCGTGCGCACCGGCAACCGAGATGTGCCGATGGTCATCACGGTGGGTGTGGCGTGGAAGGGGCAAGTCGTGCCGCTGTCCATGCGATTCCGGAACCAGGGCGACGAGCTGGTGTATTGCACCCCCGACGACGCAGCACTGAAGAATCTTCCGCTGATCGAACACGCTGCCAGGCTCGATGTCGAGTTGCTCTACCCCATGTCAGGGCTCGAGACCGAAGAGCCGATTCTTCAGCCCGGACGAATCGACGTGCTGCTGGGGCAAGGCCAAACAGCCCAGGTGTTGCGCAACCTTTGCCTGATGGTGGCCAAGGACACTCCTGACGACTGGCAGCGCATCGCGCAGCTGATGCGCCGGCTGTTCCATGTGGAGCTGAGCACCCCTGTCGAGACGGCGCGCGGCGCAATCGAAATGCAGTATCGGCAGGTCCACGTCAAGGAGCTTCTGGACGTCTCCATGGCGGGGCGCGGGTTTCAGCAAATGCTGTTGATCTTTGCCTACCTGTATTCGCACAAGGGCGGCGTTCTGCTGGTCGACGAGCCCGATGCGCACCTGGAAATCCTGCGGCAAAAGCAGGTGTACGTGCTGTTGCGAGAAATCGCCGCCGAGAACAACTCACAAGTGGTTCTGGTCACTCACTCCGAAGTCATTCTCGACGAGGCACTGGATACCAACCTGACTTTGCTGCTCGACGGGAAGGCCGACGACCTGGCGGCCAAGAAGGACATCAAGAACACCCTCAAGCACTTTGGCGGCGATCACTATGTCAAGGCCCGCGAGCGCGGCTACGTGCTGTATGTCGAAGGTGGCAGCGACGTGGACATATTGCGTGCGTTGGCAATTCGGCTAAAGCACCCGGTGGCCGACGCATGGGACGAGCGCATCAACTCCTTCTATGTGCAGAACAACTACCCGGTAGCGAGCCTCGACAGCGAGTTGGAGCGCGTGGAAGGCGGGTTCGGCATTACCCCCAAGGATCACTTCTTGGCGCTGCGCAATCTCGTGCCCGGTTTGAGAGGGCTGGCCATTCTGGACAGCGACGGGCAGCCGCGTCAGGCGTTCGATCAGGGAGGCTTGAGGCAGGTCTACTGGCAGAGGTATGAGGCCGAGAACTACTTCGTTTCCCCTGAGGTGCTCGCCACCTTCGCCCGTGACCACTACGCAGACATGCCGTTGTTCGACAACTTTCAGCCAGCAATCGATTCGGTCCTTTCGGCGCTGCTCAAGGAGCGCGTGTTCTCGGGAAGCGACGCTGACTTGCTGGTCTTTCAGGCAGCTGACCCGGCCACCGCACGGTTGCTCTGGGACGCCAAGACGGAGCGGCTGAAGCTGAGTGACTTCGCGGAAGAGTTCTTCCGGCGCCTCGCCGTGCAACTGGGGCACGCCATGCTGCTGCGCAAGGGCGAGCTTCACAGACTCGTGGCGTACGCTGACCCCAGCCGCATACCCGCAGAGGTGGGTGCGAAGCTGGACCTCTTGCGTGCCGTGTTTCTTTCGGCCTCGAATGACGAAGCCGCCCAGTAGCACCCGATAACCCGAAGCACCGCGTACTCGCATGTCCAACCTCTCCTCCGTCGTCAAGTCCATCCAGGACGTCATGCGCCAAGACAGCGGCGTCGATGGCGACGCGCAGCGCATCTCGCAGCTCACCTGGCTGCTGTTCCTGAAAGTGTTCGACGCGCAGGAAGAAGAACTCGAACTCACGCGCGGCGCGTACAAGAGCCCGATCCCGGAGCATCTGCGCTGGCGCAACTGGGCAACCAACGCCGAAGGCTTGACGGGCGAGCCACTGCTCGACTTCGTCAACGCGCAACTCTTCCCCAAGCTCAAGGCCCTGCCCGGCGACGCCGAGCGCAACCCGCGCGGCTTCGTCGTGCGCGGTGTGTTCGAAGACGCCTACAACTACATGAAGAGCGGCCAGTTGCTGCGCCAGGTGATCAACAAGCTGAACGCGATCGACTTCAACCGCCAGACCGAGCGCCACCAGTTCAACGACATCTACGAAAA
>JANOLJ010000355.1:0-3271 GCA_031419715.1 Burkholderiales bacterium
CGCGAGCACGCCCAGGGCCAGCCACAGCCACGGGTGCAACAAGACCCCAAGCAGCTTCTTCATGAGCCCTTCTTCGAGACGGCAAGCGCAGTGGCCGCGTCCGTGAACAGCGTGACTTCCACTCGCCGGTTCTGCGAGCGGTTGGCCGGCGAGTCATTGGGCGTCACCGGCTCGCTGTCGGCACGACCCTCGGCGCGCACGCGCCCGGCAGGCAGCCCCGCAGCGATCAGAAAGTCACGTACGACCGTGGCACGCCCTTCGGACAAGTGCCAATTCGACGGGAAGCGCGCCGTGCCGATCGGCGTGTCGTCGGTATGGCCGATGACGAGCACGGTGCCAGGCATCTTGGCCAGCGCGTCGGCCACCTGCCGGAACAGCGCGACGCGGTTGGGCGCCACCGTGGCGGTGGCTGGCGCGAACAGGCCGTCACCGAGCAGCGTGACCACACTGCGGTCAAGTTCGTCCCGGACCGTCACCTGACCCGCCTGTACTTCTGCCTGGAGTAGCGACGCCAGGCGTTGCACGGCTGCGGCTCGGCGCGTCGGTGCAACGGGTGCACCGGCCGCGAGCTCGACAATGCGCGCGTAAATGGGGTCGGACCGATGCGCCAGACGCTGTGACAGGAACAGGTAGGTTCCCGCCAGCAGGAAGCTGCAGACGGCAGCGGTGACCACGAGAGGCAGCCATGTCAGAAATGGTTGTTGCTTCGGCAGCACACCGCGCCAGGTTTGCGCCAGAGCGGGGCTGTAGTTGCCCCGTTCCTTGCGGACGATCTGGGCCAGTCGCTCGCGCACAGCTTCCAACTGGACCGCGCCGCCGTCGGCTACGCGGTAGGGTCCCTCGAAGCCGACACTCAGCGCCGCGTAGATGAGTTCCAGCAGGTCCCGGTTGGCTGCCGGGTCCTGCGCCAGTTTGGCCATCAACTGGAACACCTTTTCGCCGCCGCCGGTCTCGTTATGGAAGCTCGCAAGCAGGCTGTGGTCTCCCCATTGACCGCTGCCTCCCCATGGCGTATTGGCTGCGGCCTCATCGAGCGCGGTGCACAACACATAGCGCGCTGCAAAGATGCGTTCAGGCGCGATGCCGCGTAGCTGCGCTTGCGAGACGAAGTTGCGGATGTCTTGCACGACCGATTCGCGCAGCGCGTCCGGGTCGGCCAACTGATAGGTTGAGCGAACCCAGGGCACCAATGCGAGCACCCGATTGGCCAGCGCCACCAGAGGGTTGAGGCCGCTGTCGATGGGCTCGATGTCGGCAGCTACCTCGGGATTGGCAGATGCATGTGCATACGGCGTCCCTGTTACCGCACGCCCGCCCGGGTTGGGCATGATGAAGGTGCGCCCGCGGCCGACCTCGGCACCGGGGTCGTCAACCTTGGACTTGTCGACCATCGCCAGTGCTTTGTTGTCGCTCTGGTTGCCCGCGGATTAGACCATTGCGAGCTGCATCGACGCGTCGAGCGAAAGCCCGCTGAAGTGGCATTCGCCCACGAGCGGGACTGGCGTCAGCGTTGCGCTCCAAAACGGTACCGCACACCAAAAGCTGCCGAGACGCCACGTGTCTGACCGCGAACCCGATCGTCCATCGCGATGACGTAGAGGTCAGTCACGCTGTCGTAGGCGTAGACGTAAGCCGCACTCGTGGTCGTCTGCTTGCGTGACACTGCAGCGCCATTCGACTTTGAGGTGGCGATCTGGGCCAGCACTGTGCCCGGACCCAGCGGTACCGCAGCGCCCACCGAGAAGATGTCGCTGTGCACTTGAAGGCCGCGGTCGCGGGTTTGGGTGAATTGGCCGAAAAGATTAGCCCAGCCAAAGTTGTAGTTGGCCCCCAACTGCCAGGTGTCTTCTTCGGTGGGGTCGTTGATGCCGTCATCGATGCTCACGCGTTGCGCCGACAGCGCCGCGGCCAACAGGCCGCGCGAGACGATCAGCGTGCCGCCGAAAAGATCCCCCGGGTTGTCTCGCTCGCCCCGCGCGGCGATCACGCTGCCGGTGATGCCGTCGAAGTTGGGCGTGGTGTAGCCAATGGCCTGGTTCCAGTAGAAGTCGCCCTGCACCCCGATCAGGTTGCCGGCTGCGAAAATGTGACGCACCGCAGGCGAGAAGCCCGCGGAGTTGCCCAACGCGTTGAAGCGCGCGGTCGAGTTGAAGAGCAAGGTCTGCAACCGGCCACCTCGCAAGCTGCCGTAGTCTCGGTGGGTCAAGGAGACGAAGGCGTTGCGAGACAGGGGCGGATCGTTGTCGTTGCGGCCGCTCTTCATGTCCTGGAAACGGAAGAAGGTTTCAAGCGTGATGCCGGGGGTCCAACCGTTCTCGAGGCCGTAGCTGGCCGAAACCCCAGCGAATGTGGCGGTGAGCGAGTTGCTGTTGAAGCGATGCTGCCGCAGTTGACCACTGGGCTCGAAGCGGCCGTAGGACAGATCGGCGACACCAAAGATCGAGTAGTCAAGCTGCGCATGTGCACCCGTCGACAGCCCCAACATCGCGAAGGCGGTGGCAGCGCGGATCAAGCGATGGATGCAGGGCATGGCGTGAGACTCCTCGATTTGTATGTGTTGATCTAGCCTAGAAGCGCCCAGCCCATCCAGAGGGCGTTCATCGTGGCATGCAGCGCAACGCACAGGGCGACGCTGCGCGTGCGCTGGTAAACCCAGCCGATCGCGAGTGCCGGCAATATCACCGTGGCGGCGGCCGGAAAGGGACGCGTCGCCATGTGTGCCAACGCAAAGACGACCGCCACTGCCGCGTTGGCCAGCGCTGGAGTGACAGCTCGTCGCAGCAAGGCCTCGTGCAGCCCCGCGCGAAACACCAGCTCTTCAGCCGCCGGCGCCAACAAAAGCAGCACGAGCGCCCGCCACGCTGGAACCCCCAGGGCGATCAAGGCGCAGCCGAATGCCGCCGCCAGCAGCGCAAGCGGCAGCGCCGATGCCGCTGCTGGCTCGCGCCACCCAGCCGCGCTGGACCCGGACACCAGCATCACCCGCGCCTGCGCGCGTCGCGCGATGCACTGTCACGCGCCCGGCTGCGGCGTAAGAGCACCCACGCGGCGAGCAGCACCAAGGCCCACAGGGTCGGGTCGAGCGCACTCTGGCCGTCGGCGATCGAGCAGCCGCCGCTGGACAGATCGGCCATGGGCTCGGCGCCACCACTCAACGCTACTGCCGTCATCGGCGTGGTGGCATCGCTGGTGACCTGGAGTGTCCCGTTGCTCGAACCCTCGACTGTCGGCTGGAAGATCACATTGACCGTGCACTCGCCGCCGGGCGGCA
>JANOLJ010000356.1:0-7112 GCA_031419715.1 Burkholderiales bacterium
GCCACGAACTCCGCCTGGATGAGGCGCCGCTTGTTGTGCTTCTTCTTGTGCCACGGGTCGGGGAAGAACACGTGAACGCCAGCGAGTGACTCCGGCGCGACCATGTGGCGCAGCACATCAACGGCGTCGTGCTGAAGCAGGCGCAGATTCGTCAGGCCCAGTTCGCCGATGCGCTTGAGCAGCGCGCCCACGCCTGGCGGGTGAACCTCGATGCCAACGAAGTCGGTGTCGGGCAGCGCCTGCGCGATCGCAGCGGTAGCGTCGCCCATGCCGAAGCCGATCTCCAGGATGCGTGGCGCAGCGCGGCCGAAGGCGGCGTCGAAGTCGCAAGGATCGGCGCTGTAAGGTAGGACAAAACGCGGCCCCAAAGCCTCAAGCGCGCGCGCCTGGCCCGGCCCCATGCGGCCGGCGCGCAGGACGAAGCTGCGGATCGGTGGGTGTTCAGTGAGGACCGGGGGGTGATCGGGTGCTGGCATGGTGCGTGGTTCGGCGGAGAAAGGCGGCGCGTCTAGAATCGTCATCGTTCGCGGGTGTAGTTCAATGGTAGAACGGCAGCTTCCCAAGCTTCATACAGGGGTTCGATTCCCCTCACCCGCTCCAATCCGATCCCCATCGAGCGGACCCGCTTCGAACACCTCCACCGGCGCCAAGCGAACCAATTGCCTGGCGTCGTCTTGTGTGCCGTGGAGCCACTGGTCCACGTCTTCAAGCTCGATCGGCACGACGGAGCGTTTGTCCTGCTTGTCCGCCGCCAGTTTTGCATCGGGCTTGTGCATCCGCTTCATCAAGGGGTGGCCGTCGGCGTTGAGCGTGAGCATCGTGTAGCTCTCGACGATCTCGCCGGTGGCCTTGTCCACCCAGGTATTCCACAGCCCGGCCAGGCCCCAGGGGGCGCCGTCGGCACGACGGAAACTCCACCACACGTTCTTGCCGCTCTCCCAGTTCGGTTCGTCGAACGACAGCGCGGGGATGATGCAGCGCTTGGCGTGCTGCCACGGGTGTTTGAACGAAGCCTTGGTCTCGATCTCTTCGAACCTGGCGTTGTTCGTCGAGTAGGTCAGCTTCGCGGTTTTGGCGAACCACGGGACCAGGCCCCACTGGCCGATGACCAGCTCGCGCCGCAGTTCGGCGGCATCGGCGGCATCGGCGGCATCGGCGGCGCGCCGGATGAACGGACCCGCGGCGCGCGGGAAGACTTCCGCCCCGCGCCAAGGGGTGCGACCACCGACGTGCCAGTAGCGCTCGATGTCGCCAGCCTGGGGCGAGACATAGCGGTTGCACATGGGGCTAGCTTTTCAACCGCGCCGCCACCACCACCATAAGGCGCCAGCCAACAGCGCCAGAATGCTCAGCAGCATGCCCGGCCAGGCCAGGTCGTCGAGGCTGATCGTCGTGGCACCGGATGTCGAGCCCAGTGACTCGTTGAAGGGGTTCACGGCGGCGTGCCCGGCGGGTGTCGTGCTCTCTGCGCGCAAGGGCGGCGCGGCGCCGGCTGAGGCTGTCCACATCGACTCGGCTGCCGCGGCCACCAGTTCGAGTGGCGGTGTCAAGGGTTGTGAGGTGTCGGTCCAGACCCAGGAGTCGCCACGTCGCAGCAGCGCGGGTGGGCCGACCCATTCGTCGGGAAACTCCTGGCTCGCCACCCGCACCGGCCCTGCGGCACCTGCCTTCCAGCGGTGCACTTCGAGCCAGGTTTTGTCACCGCGCCCGGCTTGCAGCGCCAGGTGCAGGGTGCCGTCAACATCTTGTAGGATCGCCAGGCCTTGCGACTGCGGGAGCCGGACGGCATGCATGAGCCCGCCGGCGCCGAATGCGCTGTCAAGCTGGCCGCGCTCGGTGAAGCGCCAGAGCGCGGCGTGCTCGCTCTGTTCATCGTCGATCGTGCCGATGACGAACACCTGCCCGTCGGCCAGCGCCAAGGTGTCGGTGGCGTTCGCGTTGCCGCGTGGCGCGTCAACCAGGCTGCGCCCTTGCTGGCCCCAGTTTGCATCCACCTGGCCGCTGGGCAGGAAGCGCAGCACCACCAGCGAATTGCGACCGTTGCCGACGTCCGCCGTGCCGCTGATCAGAATGCGACCAGCCGCATCGACTTGCAGCGAAGCGGGCGGGCTGTTGTCGCTGCCCAGCGTGAAGAAGGTGCGCCCGGCGTTGCCGAACTGCGGGTCGCGGTTGCCCGCGCCGTAGCGCCGCTCCAGGAAATAGCCGCTGGCGGTGGCGGTCGCGCCTTCAACGATGTTCAGCGCTTGGCCATTGGGCAATGCGGCCGTCCAGCCGGCGGCGAGCGACGCCGTGCACAAACACCAGCCCAGGAGCGCAACGACGCCGCGAATCGCTGACCTCATGCGCAAGGCCACCACGCCGCCAGGGGGTTACGGGTCAACGTCACTTCAGAATGTCACCGATGCACAGGTACTTGATCTCGACATAGTCGTCGATGCCCTGGTGCGCGCCTTCGCGGCCCAGGCCCGATTGCTTGACGCCGCCGAACGGCACTTCCGCCGTCGAGATCAAACCCGTGTTCACGCCGACCATGCCGTATTCGAGCGCTTCGCCGACGCGAAAGACGCGCCCGATGTCGCGGCTGTAGAAGTAGCTCGCCAGGCCGAACTCGGTGGCGTTGGCCAGCGCCACCACTTCCGCCTCGGTCTTGAACTTGAACACGGGCGCGACCGGACCGAAAGTTTCTTCGCGCGCGCAGAGCATGTCGCTGGTCGCGCCTGACAGCACGGTGGGCTCGAAGAATCGTGCGCCCTGGCGCTTGCCGCCAGTCAGCACTTTCGCGCCTTTGGCCAGCGCATCGGCCACATGGCGCTCGATCTTCGCGATCGCCTGGTCGTCGATCATTGGGCCCTGGTTCACGCCGGCTTCGAAGCCGTTGCCGACCTTGATGGCCTTGGCCTTCACCGCGAGTTTTTCGACGAAAGCGTCGTACACGCCCTCCTGCACGTACAGGCGATTCGCGCAGACGCAGGTCTGGCCGGCATTGCGGTATTTGCTGATCATCGCGCCTTCGATGGCGCTGTCGATGTCGGCGTCGTCGAACACGATGAAAGGCGCGTTGCCGCCGAGCTCCAGGCTCAGCTTCTTGATCGTCGGTGCGCATTGCGCGCTCAATATGCGCCCGACTTCGGTGGAGCCGGTGAACGACAGGTGGCGCACGATGTCGCTTGAACAAAGCACCTTGCCCACGGCGATGGAGTTGTCGGCATCCGCCGTGATGACGTTCAGCACGCCGGGCGGCATGCCGGCGCGCTGCGCGAGTTCGGCCACGGCCAGCGCCGACAGCGGTGTCTGCTCCGCCGGTTTGATGACCACCGTGCAGCCTGCGGCAAGAGCCGGCGCGACCTTGCGCGTGATCATCGCGATCGGAAAATTCCACGGCGTGATCGCGGCGCAAACGCCCATCGATTGCTTGATGACGAGGTAGCGCTTGTTGTTGTCGGTCGTGGGGATGGTTTCGCCGTAGACGCGCCGCCCCTCCTCGGCGAACCATTCGATGAAACTCGCGGCGTAGCCGACTTCGCCCTTGGCCTCGGCGAGCGGCTTGCCTTGTTCTGCCGTCATGATGCGCGCCAGGTCGTCGGCGTGCTGATGCAACAGGTGGAACCACTTCATCAAAATCGCGCCGCGTTCTTTCGCGGTTTTGTTGCGCCACGCCGGCCAGGCTTTGTTGGCCGCGGCCAGTGCGGTTTCAGTGTGAGCGGGCACTAGATTCGCCACGTCGGCGAGCTTGAGCCCAGTGGCCGGGTCGTTGACGGCAAAGCGCGATCCTGCGCCGACCCATTCGCCGCCAATCAAGGCGTCGGCTTTGAGCAGCTTCGGGTCGCTGAGTGTGGAAAGAGGTGAGGTTTTCATGTCCATGTGAAGATCCTTGAGCGCCACTTCGCAAAGATCGCACTGTATCGCGCCCAGTCTGCTGACGGTGGAAGCGGGCAGGGGCAAGCCCGCGGTGCGGCTAGAATCTGGTTTATTCAACCAAACGCGATCCAACCATGGAATCGATCGGACTGTTCGACGCCAAGACGCATCTGTCGGAGCTGGTCGCGCGTGCCGAGCGAGGCGAAGAGGTGGTGATCACTCGCCACAACAAGCCGGTGGCCAAGCTGGTTCCCGTGGGCCGGCCTCGCCGCGCCGCCATCGCCGGCCGCCGCGCCGCCATCGACGCCTTGTTGGCGTTCAAGCCCATCGCCGTGACAGGGGCCTCTGTGGCTGATCTGGTGGGCATCGGGCGCGAGTGAGCGGCCGTTCATGACCAGCGCCGAAACCGCGCCGACATCGGTGGTGCTCGACGCATCGTTCTTGCTGCGCTACGTGCTGCACACCAAAGCACCGCGTCCGCATGCCGAGGGCTTGGCGCTGCTCAAAGATGCCGAGCTCCTGGTTCCGGCGCTGTGGCATTCGGAAGTGGCCAATGCTCTGGTCCAGGCCGAGCGGCGTGGGGCGGCTCCGGCGGATGTGGGGCGGGCACTTTCCGCGATCACGGCGCTCAGCCCGCTGGTGGACACGCACATCGTTGACGTGGTGCGCAACCTTGAGCTCGCCCGGGCCTATCGATTAAGCGCCTACGATGCGCTGTACCTTGAGCTGGCGCTGCGCCGCAAGGCGGCGCTCGCGACCTTCGATGCCGACTTGATCGCCGCCGCGCCGAGTGCCGGCGTTCGCCTGTATCCAGAACCCGACTTGGGATAGATTGAAACGCATGAAAGCCTCTGAAATCCGCCGCCAGTTCCTCGAATTCTTCGAATCCAAGGGCCACACGATCGTCGCCTCCAGCCCGGTGATCCCCGGCGACGACCCGACGCTGCTGTTCACGAACGCTGGCATGAACCAGTTCAAGGACGTGTTCCTCGGCTTCGACAAGCGGCCCTACAACCGCGCGGTCACGTCGCAGAAGTGCATCCGCGCCGGAGGCAAGCACAACGACCTGGAGAACGTGGGCTACACGGCGCGCCACCACACGTTTTTCGAGATGCTCGGCAACTTCTCGTTCGGCGACTACTTCAAGCGCGATGCGATCGCTTATGCGTGGGAACTGCTGACCCAGGTCTACAAGCTGCCGGCGGACAAGCTCTGGGTCACGGTGTATGCCGAAGACGACGAGGCCTACGACATTTGGAACAACAACATCGGCGTGCCGGCCGAGCGCATCGTGCGCATCGGTGACAACAAAGGCGGGCGCTATGCGTCGGACAACTTCTGGATGATGGGCGACACGGGGCCGTGCGGGCCGTGCACCGAAATCTTCTATGACCACGGGCCCGAGGTGGCGGGCGGGCCTCCGGGCAGCGCGACCGAGGACGGCGACCGCTACATCGAGATCTGGAACAACGTATTCATGCAGTTCAACCGCGATGAAGCGGGCGTGATGCACAAGCTGCCCAAGCCGAGTGTGGACACCGGCATGGGGCTGGAGCGCTTGACCGCGGTGTTGCAGCATGTGCACAGCAACTATGAGATCGATACCTTCGTCACCTTGCTCGCGGCGGCGAAGGCGGCCGTCGATGCCGCGGGGGCGGGCAACGCCGACCCGGACGCGCCGTCGCTCAAGGTGATCGCCGACCACATCCGCGCCTGCGCCTTCACCATCGCCGACGGTGTGATCCCGGGCAATGAAGGGCGCGGTTATGTGCTGCGCCGCATTGCGCGACGCGCCATCCGTCATGGCTACAAGCTGGGGGCGAGGAAGCCCTTCTTCTACACGCTCGTGAGTGCGCTCGCCGGGGAGATGGGCGAGGCCTATCCCGAACTGCGGCGCGAACGCGCGCGCATCACGGAGGTGCTGAAGCAGGAAGAAGAGCGCTTCTTCCAGACGATCGCCAATGGCATGGAGATCCTCGAAGCCAAGCTTTCCGAGATGGTGCCTCCTGCATGGCCCAACCCGAACCTCTATCCTGGCACGCGGGTGCTGGACGGCGAGACTGCCTTCAAGCTGCACGACACCTACGGCTTCCCGCTCGACCTCACGGCCGACGTGTGCCGCGAGCGCGGCGTGAAGGTCGACGCCGCGGGTTTCGAGGTGGCGATGAACCGCCAGCGCGAACAGGCGCGCGCCGCGGGCAAGTTCAAGATGGCGCAGGGCCTGGAATATGACGGCGTGGCCACCGCCTTTCACGGCTATGAACACCTCGTGTGCGAGCACAGCAAGGTGACGGCGCTCTACATCGACGGCACGCCGGTAGCGCGCGCGCGCGCCGGAGACGACGTGGTGATCGTGCTCGACCACACGCCGTTTTACGCGGAGTCTGGCGGCCAGGTGGGAGACATCGGCGAGCTGCGCAATGCGCGCTCGCGCATCGTGATCGAGGACACCGTCAAGGTGCAGGCCAGCGTGGTGGGCCACACCGGCCGCATCGTCGAGGGCGAGGTCGAAGTCGGCGACGTCTTCGTCGCGCGCGTTGACGCCGAGCAACGCGTCAAGACGATGCGCAATCACAGCGTCACGCACCTGATGCACAAGGCGCTGCGCGAGGTGCTGGGTGCGCATGTGCAACAGAAGGGTTCGCTCGTCAACGCCGAGCGCACGCGCTTCGACTTCGCGCACAACGCGCCGGTCACGCCCGAGCAGATTGCCAAGGTCGAGCGCCTGGTGAACGCCGAGATTTTGGCCAACGCGGCGACGCAGGCGCGAGTGATGAACATCGACGACGCGCAGAAGACCGGCGCGATGATGCTGTTCGGCGAGAAGTACGGCGACGAGGTGCGCGTGCTCGACATCGGCAGCAGCCGCGAGCTGTGCGGCGGCACGCATGTGGCGCGCAGCGGCGACATCGGCTTGTTCAAGATCGTCGCCGAGAGTGGTGTCGCGGCGGGCGTGCGGCGCGTCGAAGCGGTGAGTGGCGAGAACGCGCTGGCCTATCTTCAATCGCTGGAAAACATGGTGGGCGAGGTCGCGGCCAGCCTGCGCGCCGCGCCTGCGGAAGTGCCAGCGCGCCTGGGCCAGGTGCTCGAGCATGTGCGCTCGCTTGAGAAGGAACTCGCCGCCACGAAAGGCAAACTTGCCTCGGCGCATGGCGACGAGTTGCTCGCCGCCGCCGTGGACGTAAAGGGCCTGAAAGTACTGGCCGCGCAACTCGACGGCGCCGACGCGAAGACCTTGCGTGAAACGCTCGACA
>JANOLJ010000357.1:0-5111 GCA_031419715.1 Burkholderiales bacterium
ACGATCGAATTCGAACTGCGCCAGGATTTCATCCCCCTTGACGATCTACTCAAGGCAACGGGCCTGGCCCACAGCGGCGGTGCCGCCAAGGCGATGATTGCCGAGGCCAAGGTGCGCCTGGACGGCGACGTCGAACTGCAAAAAGCGCGCAAAGTCTTTGCCGGACAATTGGTGGAGACGGCGAACGCACGCATCCGCATTCATGCGCCGACCCGTCCCGCACCTTTTTCCGAGTAGCCACGACCCATCCGGTGAACCGAAGGATCCCATGTTCGAAACCGCAATCGCCGGAAGCCTGCCCAAACCCAGTTGGCTTGCCGAGAACGAAAAGCTTTGGCCTGCCTGGAAGCTCGACGGAGCCGACCTCGCGGCAGCCAAGCTTGATGCCACGCTGCTGTGGATCAAGGCCCAGGAGGATGCAGGCCTCACGATCATCGGCGACGGCGAACAGTCGCGCCAGCACTTCGTGCATGGATTCTTGGAGAGCGTCGAGGGCATCGACTTCGAGCACAAGGTCAAGATGGGCATCCGCGATAACCGCTATGACGCGATGGTGCCGCAGGTGATTGCCGCGCTGCGCCTGAAGGGCCGGGTGCATGCCACCGAAGCGCGGCACACGCGCGCGCACACGAAGCACAGAATCAAGTTCACGCTGCCCGGACCGATGACGATCGTCGACACCGTGGCCGACCGCTTTTATGGGGATCGGCAGCGCCTCGCGATGGCCTTCGCGGAGTTGCTCAATCAGGAAGCGCTGGCGCTACAAGCCGACGGCGTGGACATCATCCAGTTCGACGAACCCGCTTTCAATGTCTACATGCAAGACGCCGCCGACTGGGGTGTGGCGGCATTGGAGCGCGCCGCGCAGGGCCTCACCTGCACGACGGCAGTGCACATCTGCTACGGCTATGGCATCAAGGCGAATCTCGACTGGAAAAACACCCTGGGCGACGAATGGCGCCAGTACGAACGCGTATTTCCGGCACTCGCGCGCAGCCGCATCGACCAGGTCTCGCTGGAATGCTTCCACTCGCACGTCCCCGTCGAGCTGACGGCATTGCTCGAAGGCAAGGACGTGATGATCGGGGTGATCGACGTGGCGAGCGACGAAGTCGAGACGCCCGAGCAAGTGGCGCAAACAATCGGCAAGGCCTTGCAGTTCGTGCCGAAGCACCGCTTGATCGCCTGCACGAACTGCGGCATGGCGCCGATGCGGCGCGACATTGCACTGCGCAAGCTCGAAGCCCTCGCGCAAGGCGCGGCGCTCGCACGCCAGCGCTACGCCTGAACGAAAGCCGCAGCTGCCACGGCCCGCAGCCGCCCACGCGTCACCGCTTCTTCGGCGCTGCCGGCTTGTTGGCTGCCTCGGCTGGAGGCTCCTTCTTGAAGTCTCCGATCGTCTCCTTCAGCGGGCAGATCGAAAAGGCGGGGCATTTCTTGCAGCCTACGGCGATGGCAATCGGGCACAGGGTCATCGGAACTCTCCTAGCTCAGCGCGCAACGCGCCGCAGAACCGGAGAATACGCCGCCGCCGAACCGCGCGGGTAGGGGCCTTCCTGGACCCGCGCGCCGCTACTTGAGCAGCGTGGCGCGCACGAACATCACGGTGGCGTAAAACTGGTAGTCGGCGTTTTCCTTGCGCGCGAAGCCGTGCCCTTCGTTTTCGGCGCGCAGGTACCAGACGAAGCGATTGTTCGATCGGGCCAGCGCGACGATTTGTTCGGCTTCTGTATACGGCACGCGCGGATCGTTGCGCCCTTGGACCACGAACAGCGGCTTGGTGATGTGTCGCGCGCGGTTCGTGGGTGAAATGTCTTCGAGGAAAGCCTTCATTTGGGGGTCGCGCTCATCGCCATACTCCACGCGACGCAGGTCGCGGCGGTAGCTTTCGGTGGTGCGCAGGAAGGTCACGAAATTCGAGATGCCGACGATATTGATCGCGCCAGCGATGCGATCCGCGTAACGCGCACTCACTGCCAGGCTCATGTAGCCGCCATAGCTGCCGCCGCTGACGAGCACGCGCGAGGCGTCCAGGTCGGGTTGCGTCGCGATCCAGTCGAACAAGCTGCCGATGTCGCGAACCGAGTCCTCGCGCAACACGCCATTGTCGAGTGTCAGGAAAGTCTTCCCATAACCCGAGGAGCCCCGCACATTGGGCTCGATCACGGCGATGCCCATCTCGTTGACAAAGTAGCTGCCGCGCCCGAGAAACCCGAGCTTGGCCTGGCCTTCGGGGCCACCGTGAATCTGCACCATCACCGGCCGCTTGCCGGTGAACCGCGCGGGTGGGCGGTACACGATGCCGGAGATGGCGCGTCCGTCAAAACTTTGCCAACGCACGACTTGCGGGTCAGGCGCCGTGCTTGTATCGATGCCTGCCGGCGTATGCGCCTGAGTCCACTGCTCAACGGCCCCGGTGGCCGGATTCACCGAGTGAATCTGGCTCGGACCCTTGGCGTTGTTCACCGCGAAAGCGAGGTCGGGAAGCTTGCGATGAAAGCGCACGCTGTTCACACCGCCTGGGGGCAGATTTGGCAGTGCGGCTTCCTTCAGCGTTTGCGCATCGAACACGCGCAACTCGTCGCGACCGTCAACATTGAATCGCGCCGCGATGGCCCTGACGTTGTCATTCACCGACAAGTCGCTGGCGTCCCATGCCGGCGCGCCCGTCAGGGCCTGGAAGCGCCGACTCGCAGGGCGATACAGCATGATTTCGCGAAACTCGCCGTCGCGGTCAGTGATGACGAACAAGCCGCTGTTGTCGCGCGTGAATGATCCGGCGAAGTGCACCGCTTTCTCCACGGTTCCAGGCGCGGGCAGGATTTGAGTTGTCCTGCCCGTGGCCAGGTTGAGCAGCCACACCTGCGACTCATTGGCTGAAAGGTAGCGCGTCAGTGCAACCTGCCTGTCGTCCCATGAAATCGCGCCGACAAACCACCCTGCGCCGGGCAGTTCGGCGATCTTGCGGCTCACGCCGGGCTGGGCTGGGTCGATCAGACGCAGCGTCTGGTTCACTTCACTGCGGGTGCCGGCACTGGCCGTCTTGTCCAGCGGAACCGAGCCGATCAGCAGGGCGCTCGAGCGGTTCAACCAACCTTCGATGTTGTGGCGCTCGGCCTCGTCAGTCAGCAGCGTGATCTGTTTGGTGGGCAGGTCCAGGCGATACACCTGGTTTGCCTCGTTGCCGCCGCTGCTGCGTTCGAACACAAGGTACTTGCCCTGGCGTGGCTCGTAACTCGCTTCGCGCACCGGGTCCGAGAAATCGGTGAGTTGCTCCAGCTCGCCCCTGGGCGAGGCCAGGCGAAACAACTGTGCGGTCTGGGCGTCCGCCTTGCGGTGCGCCACCAGCATTTCGCGGCGTGTCGGGTGCCAATCAACAAAGGCGTGGCCGCGAAACTCGGTGTACTTCGCCGCCTCTTGCACCAGGCTCAGCGGTACCGGTGGAATGCCCTCGATGTACAGGTTCGCATTGGGCGCGAGCACGCCGATCGTGGTTTGTGACGGCGGCGCTGGCGGGGAACTGGGAACGGCTTGCAGCTCGCCCCGGCTCGGGTCGCTTGTGGGCAGGGTGGCCCGAGCCGGCGTTGCCGATCCGGGTGTCGTCGAGGGCGCCGGTGCACTGCATGCCACCAGAAGTGCAGCCCCCAGGAACATCAACAGATATTTCATGCCACTGATTGAATGCGAACAGGGGGCCTGAGCCCCCTGTCTTGGTCAGGCTGGCGTGGGCTCAGGCGGTCTGCTGAATGCCAGCGATAGCCCATTCGCGGCTGGCATCGACAGGCTTGACCAAATGCCAGACCTCGTCAAACGGCTGTTCCGCGCTGTCTTTGTCTTCGCGGATGAGCCCGCTGAAGCGCACGCTCACCACGTTGCGTTCGGCTTCGCTCGCGTAGTCGATCACCCGAGCGTCGACCTTGACCACGTCGGTGTGCTGCTGGGTATTGCCACGCTCTTGCAATTCGAGGCGCAGTGAGGCGAACAACTCAGGAGTGGTGAAGCCACGCAAATCGTTCAAGTCGGCCGTGTCGTTGGCGGCCTGCATGCGGATGAAGATCATCTTCGCGATGCGCTCGAACGCAGCGGTATCAAAGTCAGCCGGAAGCACCGGTGCCGCGGCGAATGTTTGCGTCGGCTCAGTGGTGGTCAAGGGCGCAGTCGCCGGGCTCCAGCCCGACCCGCCGGTGGGGGCAGGCATTGGCAAGGCCCCTGCGCCAGCAGCGCTGCCCGCAAACTGCAGGCCTGCCGGTGCGGCGCTGCGCTGCGCCTGCGGCCCAAAGCGGCGCATCAGGAAACGCACCAGGAAGATCGCGGCGACGGCGAACAGCGCGAGCATCAGGAAGTTGCCGAACTCCTCACCCAGCCCAAGGTGACTCATCAGCGCTGCAATTCCCAAGCCCGCGGCGAGGCCAGCCAGCGGCCCCATCCAGGAGCGCTTGGGAGCGGCCGCGGGGGCGGCGCCTGCCGTGTTCGGTGTGGCTGCCGGTGCGGTGGGCTTTGCCGGGGCAGCGTCGGGTGCGCTGCGTGCCGGCATGTCGCGCTTCATGCCGGAGCTGCCACCTCCACCGAGGCGCTTCGCCGCAACGTCAACAGGTGCGAATCCGATCGCGGCAACCGCGAGGCCCAAAGCCAGGATCAACGATTTCATGTCCAGTTTCCTCTTAAAGGTTCCGCAGGAGTGTGCCGGAATGTCCGAATCATACGCATCTCGGGGAAACCCGGCTCGCCGGTGGCCCTGCGGCAGTTCGTGCAAGCGTGTGTTGACGCCGCCACCACGGCGCCGACACCTCACCTCGGCAGCAAGGTGACCTTACCCTGCGAGCCGTCGGGACAGGCCGATGCGATGTCGATATAGGTCACGCGGCCGCGCACGTCGCAACGCAGCACCCTCGGTGCCGTGCCTGCGTCGCTGGGCAGGGCGACGGTCAGGACGGGCCGCGTCGGCGCGGTCGGCGCAACGGGTGGGGCCTGCGCAGCTGCGCTGGGCAATGCGTTGGACGTCGATTCGTCGGGCTCCAGGTTCGTCGCCACTGCCGCAGGCGCAGCGACGGGTCGCGCCTTAACGGGACGCTCGACGCTCCAGGCCAGAACCGAGCCGCCGAAGCTGGCCA
>JANOLJ010000358.1:0-3482 GCA_031419715.1 Burkholderiales bacterium
AACATGGGCGAGGTGCTCACGGTGTTCCTGGGCGTGGTGGGGGCTGGTGTGATCGGGCTGAGGTCCACCGACGCCGGTGCCGACGGCGCCGTGGTGCTGCCGCTGCTCGCCACCCAGCTGCTGTGGATCAACCTCATCACCGACTCGGCGCCCGCGCTCGCGATGGGTGTGGACCCGGCCACCGACGACCTGATGGCCCGCAAGCCGCGGCATGTGAACGAGCGCCTGATCGACGCCCGCATGTGGTCAAGCGTGATCCAGACCGGTGTGGTGATCGCGGTGGTGAGTCTGCTGACGATGGACTTCTACCTGCGGGGTGGGTTGATCGAAGGCACAGGCGACCTGAGCACGGCCCGCACGGCAGGATTCACTGTGCTCGTGTTCACCAGCTTGTTCACCTGCTTCACCGCACGTTCCGACACCACCAGCGCGTTCGTGAAGCTTTTTGTCAACCCTTGGCTGTGGGGCGCTGGCGCACTCTCGCTGAGCCTGCAGGTTGCCGTCGTCCACGTCCCGTTCCTGAACATCGCCTTCGGCACGGCGCCGCTGGCGCTGGACCAGTGGCTGGTGTGCGCGGCGATGGCCAGCGTGGTGTTGGTCTACAGCGAAGTGCAGAAGCTGACGCGGCGACGTTGGGGTTCACTGAACGCCGACACGCACTGAGCGCGTCGGCGTTATTGCTTGCAACAGGTCGTGCGTGCGTCAGCCCACGCGCTGGTAGTACAGATTCTGCGGGTGCCGCGCCTCGGCGAAGAAGACCCACCGCTCGGCCAGCAGACCGAGCCACTGCAACGCGGCCAGCGCGGGCAGCAGCAGGGCTGACGGCGGTGCGGTCGCCAGCGCCGCGGCGGGCAAGACAAAGCCCAGCACGCCGGCGATCCAGCGCATGCGGCCGACGAAGTTCTCGCTGCGGCCGTGGAAGAACTCGCGCGTGTTGAACGAGCCACCCATCGCGCCCTGCGAGGTCTGCACGATGCGCGGGTGGCGCACGCCGATCGCGCTTTGCAGCGTCGTCTTCGGGGCGAGCCGGTGGTTGCGCCACGCCGTGGCACCGCGCGTGGCCGCGCCGACGAGCGTGAGCGCGAGCGCGATGCAGGCGAAGCCGGCCGTGAGCGCCGGCGCGTAACGCGCGGCCAGCGCCGCCGCCAGCAGCAGGCCGGAGGCGGCGCCAAGCAGCGCGAAGTTCAGCGGCGTGAGCGGCGTCGCCCATTCGCGGATCGCCTTGACGGCGCCGTAGATCATGCCGGTGCACAGGTACAGCAGCAGGGCCAGCGCGGCGGCCGCGAGACCGCAGCCGAGCGACCAGGCCGGCCAGCGCGCCGCGTGCGCCAGCGCCCACGCCAGGGTGAGGGCCAGGAAGGCCGGCAACACGATGACTTCGCGCGACAGCCACGAGGTGCGCCACATCGCTGCGGCGCGCCACGCGCGCAGCGGATGGCCGAGGTGGAAGGTGGCGGCGCCCAGGCCGATGCCACCGAGGACGAGCACGAAGGCGGCACCCGCGTGGCGCAGCGCGGTCGGCAACTCGGCCAGGCCGAGAGCCGCCGCCACGTCCGCGCCGATGAGCGCCAGCAACAAGCCCTGCGCCGTGCCGGCGAGGGTGGTGAAGAAGATCATCGACCAGGGCGGGTGCATGTCAGTGTTCCCAGTCGCCACCGAGCGGCGCGCCGCCTTGCGCCGGCTCGCGCCCCTCGATGCGCAGCGGGTTGGCCTCGCGCACCAGTTGCTGCGGGTCGCTGCGGGTCTCGGTGCGGCGGCGCGGCAGGTAGTGGTTGGCCGGCTGCGTGCCGAGCTCGGGCATCAGCGTGTAGCCGCCGCGCTCGCGGATGGCAACCGACACTTCGGACTCCGGGTCGTGCACATCGCCGAACAGCCGCGCGTTGGTCGGGCAGGCCATCACGCAGGCCGGCTTGCGCTCCGCCTCCGGCAATGCCTTGTCGTGGATGCGGTCGACGCACAGCGTGCACTTGGTCATCACCTGGCGCTGCTCGTCCAGCTCGCGCACGCCGTAGGGGCAGGCCCAGGCGCAGTACTTGCAGCCGATGCACTTGTCGTAGTCGACGAGCACGATGCCGTCTTCGGCGCGCTTGTAGCTCGCACCCGTCGGGCACACCGGCACGCAGGGCGGGTCTTCGCAGTGCAGGCAGCTCTTGGGGAAGTAAACGGTCTGCGTGTTGGGGTACTCGCCGACCTCGAAGCTCATCACGCGGTTGAAGAAGGTGCCGGTCGGGTCGCGGCCGTAGGCGTTGTCGTCCGCCAGCGGGCCAGCGCTGCCCGACGTGTTCCACTGCTTGCAGCTCGTCACGCAGGCGTGGCAGCCGACGCAGACGTTGAGGTCGATGACGAGGGCGAGTTGTTTGGTCACTCGACCCTCCCTGCGAACCACGCGCGCCACTTTGGCGCGGGTTTCGTCCCTGGCACCGCCGGCACGCTCGCGAACTGCGGCCAGGTCTGCCTGGGCTCGCTCTCGTCAGCGCGGCGGATGCGCACGCGCACGTCATACCAGCCGGCCTGGCCGGTGATCGGGTCGGAGTTCGACAGTCCGCCGGGCAACTCCTCGCTGATGAGGTGGTTCAACAGGAAGCCTCGCTCCGACTCGTTCGCATCCGTCGACAAAGCCCAGGCGCCCTTGGCCTTGCCGATCGCGTTCCAGGTCCACACCGTGCCGGGCTCGACCGCTTCGCTGTGGCGGCACTGGCAGCGCACCTTGCCCCAGCGCGACTCGATCCACATCCAGTCGTCGTCGGCGATGCCGGCGGCTAGCGCCGTCTTCGGATTCACGTGCAGGGAGTTGTGAGCGTGGATCGGGCGCAGCCACGCGTTCTGCGAGTCCCACGAGTGGTACATCGCCATCGGCCGTTGCGTGACAGCCGCCAGCGGATAGGCCTCGCGGTCGCTCGCCTGCACTTCGAGCGGCGGATACCAGAACGGCAACGGGTCGAAGTAAGTGTCCAGGCGCTCGCGCAGCCGGTCGGGCGGTTGCCGGCCCGCGCCCTTGCCTTGGGCAGCGAGACGGAAGCGCTGCATGAACTCGGAGTAGAGGTGGATCGTGATCGGGTCGGCGTCGCGCCGCAGGCCCGCCTTCTGCGCCCACTCGAGGTAGCCGCGGTTCCAGTTGCGCATGTACTGGTGCTCGGGCGGCATCGCGAAGTGATGCACGCAGTTGTTGGCGGCGTACATCTCCCATTGCTTCGGGTTGGGCGCGCCGCGCAGTGATTGCGTGCCGTCCTCGCCGCGCCAGCCGGTCAGAAACCCGATGCCGCTTCCGGGCGCGGTTTCGTAGCGGACGATGAAGTCCGGGTAGCCCTGGTACTTGCGCTGGCCCTCGGGCGTCGTGAACGCCGGCAGCTTCAGGCGCGAGGCGAGCTCGACCAGCACTTCCTGGAACGGCTTGCATTGATCGAGCGGCGGCACCACGGGCACGCGCACCGAGTCGCAGGGGCCGTCGAACTCGCTGATCGGCCGGTCGAGCATCGACATCG
>JANOLJ010000359.1:0-10362 GCA_031419715.1 Burkholderiales bacterium
AGGGCATGCCGGGCGACCGCGAAGCGGGCCTGCTGGCCGATTGCGGCAAGAAGCTGCCGCTGATCGACCGGCTGGTCTTCACCACCGAAAAGGACAAGACGCCGCTGCGATCCAAGTTCGTTCAGGGCTACCTGGATGTGCCCGAGATCGAACGCCCCGACTGGGGCCCTGACTTCCTCGCCGACGCCAACGACTCCGATGCCGTGAAGAAGCGCTTCGACGAACGCGGCATGCGTTTTCCCAAGAGCATCGAGCCGAGTAACTGGTACCTTGGCTTCAATTGGCTCGACCCGGTGGTGGGCAAGGGCGCTACGTCCGAGCAGCAGGCAAAGAACCGCAAATTGCGCCAGGCATTGTCGATCGCCATCGACTGGGAAGAGTACAGCCGCATCTTCCCGAAAAAGGGCGGCGAGGCGGCGATGGGCCCCTTGCCCGGCGGTCTGTTCGGCTCAAGGCACGGCACGATTGAAGGCGTGAACACGATGACGCACCGCGTCGTGGACGGCCGCATCGTGCGCCGCCCGTTGGATGACGCAAAGCGCCTGCTCGCCGAGGCCGGCTACCCGAACGGCCGAGACGCCACGAGCGGCACGCCGCTCGTGCTGAACTACGACTACCAGCGCGTGCCCACGCCCGAGATCAAGTCGGAACTCGACTGGATGGTCAAGCAGTACGCCAAGCTCGGCGTGCAGTTGGAAATACGCGCCACCGACTACAACCAGTTCCAGGACAAGATGCGCAAGGGCAAGCAGCAGATATTCTTCTGGGGCTGGCTGGCAGACTACCCGGATGCGGAGAATTTTCTGTTCCTGCTCTACGGCCCGAATTCGAAGGCCAAGGTCGACGGCGAGAACACCGCGAACTATGAAAATCCGGAGTACGACAAGCGCTACAAGATGCTGCAGTTGATGGACGACGGCCCGGCCAAGCAAAAGGTGATCGACGAAATGGTGGCGTTTGTGCAGCAAGACGCTGTGTGGTCGTTCGGTTACTTTCCGTTCGCCTCGGGCGCCTACCAGCAGTGGCTCTACAACGGCAAGCCGACGATCATGATTCGCGACATGGCCAAGTACTACCGGCTCGACCCGGCGCAGCGCACCGCGAAACTCGCACAGTGGAACCAGCCCACCTGGTGGCCACCGGTGCTGTTGGCGGCACTCGTGGTTCTGCTGTTCGTGTTGGGTTGGCGTGCCTTCCGGCGCCGCGAGCGCTTGAACGCGCGCGGCCAGGTTCTCGCCTGAAGCGCACGCCCAAGCCGATGCTCAACTACATCGTTCGCCGCCTGGGCTATGGCGTGCTCATCTTGCTGGGCGTCAACCTCGCGACCTTCTTCCTGTTCTTCACGATCAACACGCCCGACGACATGGCGCGGCTGAACATCGGCGGCAAGCGCATCAGCGAAGAGCAGATCGAGAAGTGGAAGGCCGAGCGCGGCTACAACCGGCCGCTGTACTGGAACGCGGCGAAGCAGGGCGCCGAGCAAGTGACCGAGACGATATTCTGGGAGCGCTCGGTGTCGCTGTTCATGCTCGACTTCGGCCGTGCCGATGCCGAGAGCGCCGGCGACATCGGCCACCAGGTGAAAACGCGCATGGTGGCGAGCCTGCAACTGGCGCTGCCGCTGTTCATCTTGCAGGTGATCGCGAGCACGGCATTCGCGTTGCTGCTGGTGTTCTTCCGAAGTTCGCGCATCGACTTCTGGGGAGTCGTGCTGTGCGTGCTGATGCTCTCGATCTCCAGCCTGTTCTACATCATCGTCGGCCAGTTCCTGTACTCTCGGCTGTTCAAGCTGGTGCCGATCTCGGGTTACTCCGGTGGGCTCGACGCAGTGAAGTTCTTGATCCTGCCGATCCTGCTGGCGCTGGTGGCGCGCCTGGGCAGCGAGGCGCGCCTGTACCGCGCGATGTTCCTGGAGGAAATCGGCAAAGATTACGTGCGCACCGCGCGCGCCAAGGGTTTGTCGGAGCAGGTCGTGCTGTTTCGCCATGTATTCAAGAACGCGCTGATCCCCATCCTCACGAGCGCGGGTGCCTACCTGCCCTATGTGTTTCTCGGCAGTCTGGTGTTCGAGAGTTTCTTCGGCATCCCGGGTCTGGGCGCGTATGTCATCGATGCGATCACGGGGCAAGACTTCGCCATCGTGCGCACGATGGTGTTCATCGGCTCGCTGCTGTACATCGTGTCGTTCATCGCGATCGACATCGCCTACACCTGGGCCGACCCGCGGGTGCGGCTGGGCTGACGCAGGTAGAGCAAGCGCATGGCACCCCAACCCGTTCTGCTGTGGACCGATGTCGTGTTGTGGCTGCTCGTGCTCGCGCTGGCGGTGTATGTGTGGCATGTGCGGCGGAGCCCCAACTTGCGCAACAGCTGGGGCAAGGTGCTGGCCGACGCGCCCGCCCTGTGCTCGGCGCTGGTGATGCAGTTGTTCTTGGGGGTCACGTTGCTCGACAGCGTGCATTTCCGCCGCGCCCTGCCCACGGCGGGCAGTGCGACAGCGGGGATCGCCTACGACACACGCACTGAATCCGTACTGGATGCGCTGCTGGTCGACCTGGTGCAGTCGCGCGAATCCACCTACTCGCTGCCGCTGGCGGTGTACGCCTTCACGAAGGAAACGCGCGAGGTGAACGGCCAGAACGCGCGCATCTTTCCGCGCCTGCAGTTCGGCGGCACGCATGTCAAAGACCCCGAGACTGAACATGTGCCCGATGTGCTGACGCGCGCCGCGGCGGGCGCCGCCGCCGGGCTGGCGCTGGCCGTGGTGACGCTGCTCGTCGTGGCCTTCATCGCCACACGGCGCCTGGGCATCGGCTTTGGCGAGGGCGTGCAGCGCATCGTGCGCAACCAGACGCGGCTGCCGCTGCGCGCGCTGCTGTTGACGGCCGCCGTCATCTGGATCGCGGGTGGTGCGACCGTCGCGCTCGCGGGTGAGTACCACGTTCTGGGCACTGACCGCACCGGCAACGACGTGCTCTACCAGGCGTTGAAGAGCGTGCGCACTGCGTTCGTCATCGGCACGCTCGCCACGCTCGCGACGCTGCCGTTCGCCATCGTGTTCGGCATCGCCGCCGGGTACTTCAGGGGCTGGGTCGATGAGGTGATTCAGTACCTGTACACCACCTTGTCGTCGGTGCCGAACGTGTTGCTCATCGCCGCCTGTGTGCTGATGGTGCAGGTGTTCATCGACAAAAACCCGGAGCTGTTCGAGACCGGTGCGCAGCGCTCCGACCTGCGCATCTTCTTGCTGTGCGTCATCCTCGGCCTGACGGGCTGGGCGAACTTGTGCCGTCTGTTGCGCGCCGAGACGATGAAGCTGCGCGAGCTTGAATTCGTGCAGGCGGCGACGGCGTTTGGCGTCGGCCACTGGCGCATCATGAAGCGCCACATCATGCCCAATGTGATGCACCTAGTGCTGATCACCACGGTGCTCGAGTTTTCCGGGCTCATCCTCTACGAAGCCGTGCTGTCTTATGTGGGCGTGGGCGTCGACCCGTCGATGAACAGTTTTGGCGGCATGATCAACCTCGCGCGCAGCGAGATGTCGCGCGACCCCATCGTCTGGTGGAGCTTTGCCGCGGCATTCGCCTTCATGGTGACGCTGGTGCTCGCCGCGAACCTGCTGGCTGATGGCGTGCGCGACGCGTTCGACCCGCGCGCGAGGGTGTTCCGCCCGCATGGCCGGGTGGTGCCGGCTGCGCCCGTCGCCGTTGCGGGCACCGACCCGGCTGCGCTCGCGGATCGATGAGCGGCGCCGGAACCGAGATGCTGACGCTCGACAACCTCAAGGTGGCGCTCGACGCCGATTCAGGCTTGGTCAAGGCCATCGATGGCTTGAGCCTGAGCATCAAGCGCGGCGAAACGTTTGCGCTCGTCGGTGAATCGGGTTGCGGCAAGAGCATGACGGCACTCGCGCTGATGCGCCTGCTGCCCGACAGCGGCCGCATCACGCAAGGCAACTTCGACCTCGAAGGCCAGGATGTATTCGCTCTGCCGGAATCGGAAATGCGCGCCATACGTGGCGGCAAGGTCGGCATGATCTTCCAGGAGCCAGGCACGAGCCTGAACCCTGTGATGCGCGTGGGCGAACAGATCGTGGAGGCGATCGAAACTCACACGCCACTGCGCGGCAAGGAATCGCGTGCCAAGGCGATTGAGTGGCTGGAGAAGGTGGGAATTCCTGAGCCGCAGCGCCGCATCGACGACTATCCGTTTCGCCTGTCGGGTGGCCAGAAGCAGCGCGTGATGATTGCGCTCACGCTCGCTTGCGAGCCCGACTTTCTGGTCGCCGATGAACCGACGACTGCGCTGGACGTGACGATCCAGGCGCAGATTCTCGACCTCCTGAAAGCTCTGCAGAAGCAGCAGGGCATGGGAATGCTGTTGATCACCCACGACTTGGCCGTGGTGTCGGGCATGGCGCATCAGGTGGCGCTGATGTACGCCGGGCAGATTGTCGAGGTGGCGAGCCGCGCGGAGTTCTTCGCCGAGCCCAAGCACCCCTACGCGCGCCTGCTGATGCGCGCCTTGCCCGACATGGCCAAGCGCGGCGAGAAGCTCGCGGCGATTGCGGGCACGGTGCCGGCGTTGTCGCAAGAGTTCACTGGCTGCCGCTTCGCACCGCGCTGTGACCGGGTGTTCGACGCATGCCACGCTTCGGCGCCGCCGCTGCTGGATTTGGGCTCACGCAGTGTGCGTTGCCTGCTCTATTCATCAGAAGGTCAGGTGGCGCGGCCACCCGAGGCTTCGAGCGTTCCAGCCGTGCCACGCGATGCACCGCGCAAAAAACCCGAGCAGTTGGTGCCGCTGCTGGAAGTTCTGAACCTTAGCGTCAAGTTCCCGATTCGCAAGGGTTTGCTGCAACGCTCGCGCGGCGCGTTCACCGCCGTCGACAACGTGTCGTTCAGCATACGCGCGGGCCAGACGCTGGCGCTGGTGGGCGAGTCGGGTTGCGGCAAGACGACGACCGGCAAGGCCATCGTGCAACTGTTGCGCGGCCAGGCGTTGATCGACGGTGAAGTCAGGTTCAACGGCCACGATCTGTTCGCGCTGGAGGGCCGCGAACTGCGCAAGGCCCGGCGCTCGGTGCAGATCATCTTTCAGGATCCATTCGCCTCGCTCAACCCGCGCATGCGCGTGTTCGACATCCTCGAAGAGGGGCAGTTGGCGCTGCTGCCGAATTCGGACGCGCGTTCGCGCCGCGAGAACATCGACACGCTGATGGACCAGGTGGGTTTGCGCAAGGATGCCCTGGAACGCTACCCGCATGAGTTCTCCGGCGGACAGCGCCAGCGCATCGCGATCGCCAGAGCGCTGGCGGTGCGGCCTGATTTGCTCGTCTGCGACGAGCCCACTTCCGCGCTCGACGTGTCGGTGCAAGCGCAGATCCTCAACCTGCTGCGCGAGCTGCAAGCCGAACTCGGCGTGTCCTACCTGTTCATCACGCACAACATCGGCGTTGTGGAATACATCGCCGACCATGTGGCGGTGATGCAGGGCGGGCGGATTGGCGAGTCTGGCGTGGCTGACGCGGTGCTGCGCTATCCGCGCTCGGCGTATACGAAGAGTTTGTTGGCGGCGGTGCCGAGGATTGTTGCGGCGTAGTCTTCAAAACCCATCACGCTGACCACGCAAGAACGGTCGGTCGATTTGATCAGCAAGCAGGGCAACATCTCGACGTCCGACTCCGCTGGCTTTGAAGTGTTCGCGCCAGCCGGCCACGACGCGGCACACCTTGCGCACCTCTTTCGCCGCCTGGTCCTTGCGCAGCGCGAAAAGAGTGCACATCATGGGGCGGGCATCGTCCACGGCACCGGCGGCGCTGTCCTTCTCCAAGAAATGCTAAGTTCTATGTGATGCGGGAAATCTCGTGCGCCCATCGCGGCGCAACGCTTGCCGAGTGTGGCACAGAGCAACGGCGCGCCCGTTGATCGTTGGCTGGCAGCCAGGCGTCAGTGCAAATTCAGTGCAAACGAGGTTGGTGCAGGCAGCCCAACTCGCCTGCAGCGGCCGCGATGCGCTTGTCGCGCGTCCACAAGGCGGCCGGGCGCGCCAGAAGCGTGGAGCTGAGCAGATGCACGTCGGCCCAGCCGATGCCGCGCCCGGCCAGTGCGTGTGGCGTTCGACGAACCCGAGCGCCTCGTGGTGGGTCGCCGCCCGCGCCACCGGCAGCGCCTGGATCTGCGCGAGGAAAGCCATGCGCTGGCGCAGGTGGCCGCAGGCGAGCTCACCGATGACGAAAGGATGGCAGAGGACCTGCCCGCCCGCCAGCAGACGCCCGAGTTCGGCGTCCGCCCGGCGCAGGTGGTCGATCCAGATCGACGAGTCGACCAGGATCACCGCACCTTCCCGGCGGCGCGCGACCGGCGCATGGCAGGCTTGCCGGCCCCGGCCGCGCCGGTTGTCGCGCGCATGGGTGCAACCGCGGGGGTGGAACGGCGGCGGGGCGCGGCAGTGGCGGTGGGGTCGCTTCCGCCCAACAGCGCCAGTCGGCGTGCTGCCTCGCGCTGGATCAGCAGCCGAAGTCCGTCGTGGATGAGTGTGCTGCGCTCAGTCACGCCGGTCATCTCGTGCGCCGTGGCAAGCAGTTCGTCGTCAAGAGTGTGGCTGGCGGTGGCTGCCGAACAGCGATGCCGGATTTTGTTGACCGAGGACTTTCAGCACGGCTTCACTTGGCGCGGCGTTACCGTGATCAATCCATTTGCCGCGCCACGGCATCCGCTGCTTGAGCAAGTGCTTCCCGTTTGATGGAGCCTGGAATCGGCGTAGTGCAGCGACACGCCGCGCTGCGTTCGCACCAGATGCAACTCGCCGACCAACTGACGCCTTTGGAAACTGACGCTTCAAGTCCTCGGATGACCCCGAGTCAGCACGGCTCGCCTCGGCGTACCAGGCTCGAAGCGAACTGCGAGCCGGTGTCTTCTTGTCGATGCGGGCCACCAAATCGGCCAGGCGATACGCAGGCTGCGCGGGCGCGGTTACCGATTTGCGCCGGACGCGCCGCCCAGGCCGCCCAGAGGGGCGAGCGCTGCGTGCGTGCGCGCGCACGGCACGCCTGTTACGCAAAAACAACCGTCGTCTTTCCCTTGGCGGAGCTTCTCCGGCTGGCCCGGCTGACGACAATCCGCACGTCGCGCCCCAGGGCGTTCAACACCTCGATCATTTTTGCCTCGCTGATGCCTCGGAACTGCCCGCGCAGTAGTCCGGAAAGCTTGGGTTGAGGCAGCCCGACCAAATTGGCAGCCTCGGTCTGGCTATAGCTTTTGCGTTTGATGATCTCGGCGATCTTCATCGCCAATCCGGCCTTGATGACCATTTCCTCGGCATCGGCAAAGCCGAGGTCTGCATACACATTACCGGTGCCGATTTCAATTTCAATGTTTGCGCTCATCTTGTGCGCAACGGTTTGGCTTGGTCATGCTTCTTGCCGGCTTGCGCCACATGCAGTGCATAGCCGAAGAGGCTTTGCACTGTGGCAGGCAGTACGACTAAGTCGGCCTTGCTCGAACCCATCCACACCAGCGGCTTGATCGTGTCTCGTGTGGTTGCCATCGTCGCCGGCATGTTATCCCCAAACGGGTATTGGCCGTACCCAGCACAGGCGGATCGGCGAAACCGGTGTCGCGGATGCCGTGCTTCGGTATGCACGCTCGCCCTGCACCAAGCCCTTGCTGGCGGCGGTGCCGAGGATCGCCCAGGTTTAGGGCAGAGTTGTGGCAAGCTATGGTCGCCACAACCGGAGAAACGCCATGTCTATGTCCGTTGAATTCCTGGCCCAGCAGGTGCTGCAACTTCCCTCGTCGGACCGCGCCAAGCTACTGAGTCAGGTCATCAACAGCCTGGACTCGGACAAGGCCAGAGACGCCAAGTGGAACGCTGTCGCCGCGCACCGCGATGCACAGGCCGATGCAGATCCATCTTTGCTGGTCTCCGGCCCTGAAGCCCTCGCCAGCATCCGGGCCGCTGTGGCGTGAGTTACAGCCTACATCGAGGCGCGGTGCCAGAGCGACCCGCTCAACTCAATTCGAGTCGTTTCTCGATTCGCTGGATGCGCTCGACTATCTTGTCGAGGCTGACCTGGAGGTGCACATCGGTTTCGTCACTTGCCGCGACTTCCCGTTTGACGAGCACCATCGAGGTCTCCAGACCAGAGATTCGTCGTTTCAGATCGGACATATCGTCGGCGATCTGATCGACGCGACCTCGAATATGCCGCAGGTGTTCGATGACGAGGTTTTCAACGCTGTCAGTCATGATTCCAGCTCCTGAGGCGAATGTTACTCTGTACAAGGGATTGAGGCGTTTTGGTGCGATTCAGAGGTGCAGATTTACCCGCGGCAAGCCATCCGCAGCGTAGCTGACGTGCGTGTTCCAGTCATGCGAAACCTCTCGCACGATGGGCTCGTTTGCCAGGCGCATCACCAGTGTGGTGTCGGCCAGACCAGGCGTCGAGCGCACGCCGGTAGCTGGCGTCGCTTCCCTCAGGCAGCCACGCTGGTCGGCAGGCGCTTGATCGTCGCGAACCGCTCGGGTTGCTGACGCGCATCCCAGAGGTCCACCGCTTCTTGCATGCGCAACCAGCTTTCGGCGCTCGTGCCCAGCAGCTTTTCCAAGCGCATCGCCATGTCAGGCGATAGCGCGCGGTGCTCATGCAGGATCTGCGACACCGTGAGGCGGCTCACACCCAGCAATTGCGACAACCGGCCTTGGGTGATGGCGAGCGCAGGGAGCACGTCCTTGCGCAGGATGGCCCCCGGGTGGGTCGGCCTGCGGGTCGGGTTGCGAAGAGTCTTCATGGTTCGTCCTCAGTGATAGTCCTCGAGATTCACTTCGACCGCGTCCTCGGCGTCGAAGCGGAAAGTCATGCGCCAATTGCCCGACACGCTGACCGCGTACTCGCCAGCGCGCGCCCCTTTGAGCGGGTGAAACCTGTAGCCCGGTACGTCCATGTCACCAGGCTTGACGCTCGCATCGAGTCGATCGAGCATGCGCTCGATCCGCGCAGCGAACTGGGCGGGGATTGCGCGGTGATCGCCCGTTGCGAAGAAGCGACCCAGGCCCTTGTGTCTGAATGATCTGATCATGCGCGCTTGCTATCCGGTGGATTGCATTGTAATGCGCTCCATATCATCGCAGGTGTGGCCGCGGAAATCTGAATGCGGGTGACGAACTGACACTGTGCAACGTCGAGCCGGACCTTGCCCCCGAAATATGCGCATGTGGCTTCTGCTGGCGGCGTTGCCACCCTGTTGCGGACAACCAACGTTGCTGCGCATCGCTCGCAAGCTAGGGAAGCTAGGTTTCACCGCCCGGACGGCCTGGCTTTGAGTGCGTTGACACCCATTGTTTGAGCGCTTCGTCCATCCGAGTTTGCCAACCTGCGCCACTGGCTTTGAAGTAGCTCAGAACCTCCGGGCTGTAGCGGACACTGACAAGTTGCTTCGTCGGTGTTCGTTGCGGGCCCCGTTCACCTGGGTTTCGTTTGGCGGCAACAGCAGCACGTACAGCCTTGTATCCGCCGCCGTTGACGAAAACGGCGTTGTCCCACTGCTTGCATTGCTGCACACCGGCCCGGCGTGATGCAGAGCGCCAGAGCGCCCGGCGCACGTCTTCACGCGAGACTCGGGGGCGACGCGCCGTCGACGGGCGCGGCCTTGCCCTTCATCGTGCATCGGGCCGTAGATCGTTTGCAGGCCTGCAGCGAGCGCGCACCGCTGCACATCAATTTGGTGATCTATACCGAACTGTTGGTGCCCGAACCAGAGGTTGCGGTACTCGATGCCATGCTCGACGTGTTCGAGACCCAACGCAGCGCGCTGCCGTGGTATAGCGCTGCATTGGCGGCCAAGGCATTCAGCCTTTATCGAAAGCGTGGCGGCGTGCGACGTTCACCACGGTCGGATTTCTACATCGGCGCGCATGCCGCGGCGTCGAACCTGACAGTGCTGACGCGCGACCGAACTCCGTATCGAAGCCATTTCCCGCGCCTGATGCTGGTGTGCCCAGATTGACGCTCACATCTTGTTCACGGACACGCCGATGCCGATCGCGAAGCCGCTCCGAGTGCGGCATCGAGTCGCCAGCAGGTCCGCGTCCTCGTCAGGCGTCAGTGCCAAGGAGGTTGGTGCAGGCAGCCCAACTCGTCGGCAACGGCTGCGAGGCGCTTGTCACGGGTCCACAAGGAGGCCGGGCGCGCCAGTAGCGTGGAGCTGAGCAGATGCACGTCGGCCCAGCCGATGCCGCGCCCGGCCAGCGCATGGCGTTCGACGAACCCGAGCGCCTCTTCGTGGGTGGCCGCCCGCGCCACCGGCAGCGCCTGGAGGTGCGCGAGAAAAGCCATGCGCTGGCGCAGATGGCCGCAGG
>JANOLJ010000360.1:0-2697 GCA_031419715.1 Burkholderiales bacterium
GCCAGCATCTGCTGGTACTCGTATTCATAGTGGTGATCATCGGCGGTCTCGGATCCGTGACCGGCTGCTTTATCGGTGCGGTCTTGGTGGCGTTGCTACACAACTACGCGGGCTTCCTCGTCCCGAAGGCCGCGCTGATCACCGACATCCTGCTGATGGTGCTGATCCTGCTGTGGCGCCCGCAGGGGCTGTACCCGGTGGCGAACCGCTAGTCATGGTGCCCCCACGCTCACATTCGTTCGCTGCCCCCCGTGGGGGCGCGGCCTCCCTTGGGGTGGCCCGGCGGGCGGCCGGTCGCTTCGAACTCCCATGCTGAACCGCCTGCTCTCGCACGACCTGCCGCGCAATCGCTGGTTGGCGCTGTTGCTGCTGGCCGTCGTGCTCGGCCTGGCGTTCGCGCCGTTCCTGTTTCCGGGCACAAAGGCGCTGAACGTGGCGGCGAAGATCATCGTCTTCATCGTGCTCGTCGCGAGCTTCGACTTGCTGCTGGGCTATACCGGCATCGTGAGCTTCGCCCACACCATGTTCTTCGGCATCGGCGCCTATGGCATCGCGATCGCCTGTTCGCGGCTCGGGCCGAGCTGGGGCGCCGTGGCGCTGGGTTTGGGCGCTGCGCTGTTCGTGTCGCTGCTGCTGTCCTTGCTGATCGGCCTGTTCAGTCTGCGCGTCAAGGCGATTTTCTTCGCCATGATCACACTCGCCGTGGCATCGGCGTTTCTCAACCTGGCCTCGCAACTGTCTGACTTCACCGGCGGCGAAGACGGACTGAACTTCAAGGTGCCGGCGGCCCTTCAGCCCGGCACGGTGTACCTGGACGAACCGCTGCTGGGCGCCACGATCGACGGGCGCCTGGCCACCTATTACCTGCTGTTCGGCGTGGCATTTGTCCTGGTACTGGCGCTGCTGCGCATCGTCAACTCGCCGTTCGGCAGGGTGCTGCAGGCGATACGCGAAAACGACTTTCGCGCCGAGGCGATAGGCTACCGCGTCGTCGTCTACCGCACCATCGCCTCGGTGCTCTCCGCGCTGTTCGCCACGCTGGCCGGGGCGTTGCTCGCGCTTTGGTTGCGCTACAACGGGCCGGACACGTCGCTGTCGTTCGAGATCATGCTCGACGTGCTGCTCATCGTCGTCATCGGCGGCATGGGCACGATCTACGGCGCGGTGCTCGGCAGCGCGCTGTTCGTGCTCGCGCAGAGTTACTTGCAGGACTTGATGAAGTTTGCCTCGATCCAATTGCAAGGCAATCTGGAAGGCGTGCCGCTGCTCGCCGCGCTGATTTCGCCGGACCGCTGGCTGCTCTGGCTGGGGATACTGTTCGTGCTCTCGGTCTATCATTTTCCCAGCGGCGTAGTGGGGCGGCTGCGCGCCTCGCGGCGCAAGAGCAAGACTGACCGTTGACCAGGGCCGCGTCATCGCGTCTGTCCCCACCGAAAGACTCATACCCATTGGCGTTCAATCGCATCAGACAGAGCAGCGGGGAGTTTTCGCTTTCGACCCTTTGCTGACGGTCGATGTTGTGTTGGCCTGCCGTCGTCGTGGCTGCAGGGCGACGGCGGCGCCCCCGTTCTCCGGCCCACGCTCGCGGGGCGGCGTCGCAGACTGCAACGCCCAGTCGCGTCAACACCGTTTCGCCCTGCTCGCGTTGAGGACACCGCGAATCGGTCCTGCGCCCGGGGGCACCACCGCTGCCCTGTTTCAACCTGCGGTTGCATGCCACGCCGTGCCCTGCCACGCTGCTCGACATCTACACGCAACGAGCAACGAAGGTCAGCAACGGGCCGATGCCGGGCCGGCATTTCCATGCGATCAAATGTGAATTGGCATGAGGCGCGGCTTGGCCTTCGAGTGCGTGCGCCAGAGCGGCCGTGGAACGTGCACTCTTAGAATCGGGGCCTCTGTTTTTGTGCGAAAGCTCAGTCGCGGCAAGTGCCGACTCACCGGAGAAACTCGAACATGGCTACCAACATCACAGGCCCCGGCATCTACCTCGCGCAATTCGCTGGTGACGCGGCGCCGTTCAACAGCTGGGACGCGATCACGAAATGGGCCGCCGGGCACGGCTTCAAGGGTGTGCAACTGCCCTCGGGGGATGCGCGCCTGATCGATCTGAAGAAGGCCGCGTCGTCGAAGACCTATTGCGATGAGCTCGCGGGTGTGGCGCGCGCCAATGGTGTCGAGATCACGGAACTGGGCACGCATCTGCAAGGCCAACTTGTCGCCGTGCACCCGGCCTATGACGACGCCTACGACGCCTTCGCGCCCGAAGCGGTGAAAGGCAACCCGAAAGCGCGGCAAGAGTGGGCGGTGCAGCAGATGCTGTGGGCGGCGCAGGCATCCAAACACCTCGGGCTGAAGTCGAACGTCAGCTTTCCCGGCGCGCTCGCCTGGCCTTACCTTTACCCCTGGCCGCCGCGCCCGGCGGGGTTGATAGCAGCCGCTTTCGACGAACTCGCGAAGCGCTGGCTGCCGATCTTCAATGCTTTCGACGACGCGGGTTGCAGCGTCGCCTTCGAGCTGCACCCGGGGGAAGACCTGTTTGACGGGGTGACGTTCGAGATGTTTCTGGAGCGTGTGAAGAACCACCCGCGCTGCTGCATCAACTACGACCCGTCGCACTTTCTGCTGCAGCAGCTCGACTACCTGGAGTTCATCGACATCTACCACGAGCGCATCACGTCGATGCACGTCAAGGAC
>JANOLJ010000361.1:0-2210 GCA_031419715.1 Burkholderiales bacterium
AAGTGGTTGGAGGTGATCCGCCTAAACCACAACCTGGGCAAGATTCACGACGCGCCCGTGGCGAGCTTCGAGCTGCGCTATTTCGACGCCAAAGGCAAAACAATCGAGCGCACCGAGCGGCTCGACATTCCGGGCTCCACGTTCCGCAAGGAGGGCCTGGGCAAGGACGTGACCGACAAGTTTCTCGCCGGCCTGCCGGGCATCCAGAAAGAAGGCTGCGACGGGCTGATCACCTCGGCGCGCTGGGTGCTGCACAGGATGCCGGCGCACACGCGCACCGTGTGCCTGGAGTTTTTCGGCAACCCCAAAGACGCCGTGCCGTCGATCGTCGACATCAAGGACTACATGTTCGAGCAAGCCCGCCCGGGCCGCACCGGGGCGGACGGGCAGGCGCTTCCCGTGGTGTTGCTCGCCGGGCTGGAACATCTTGATGACCGCTACCTGAAAGCGGTGGGCTACGCGACGAAGAGCAAGCGCGGGGCGGCGGGAAACAGTGCCAACGGCTCCGCCTCGGGGTTGCCGAAAATGGTGCTGGTGGGCGACATCGCAGGTGAAGACGCCGACGCCGTGGCGCGCGCTGCGTCGGAAGTCGTGCGCCTGGCGAACAGCCGCGGCGGTGAGGGTTTCGTCGCGGTGAGTGCCGAGGCGCGCAAGAAGTTCTGGCTCGACCGCAAGCGCACGGCGGCGATCAGCAAACACACGAACGCGTTCAAGGTGAACGAAGACGTCGTCATCCCGCTGCCGCGCATGGGCGAGTACACGGAAGGAATCGAGCGCATCAACATCGAGCTCTCCTTGCGCAACAAACTGGAGCTGGTGGGCGCGCTCCAGGCCTTCTTCGAGACTGGCAATCTGCCGCTGGGCAAGAGCGACGACGCCGGGCAGATCGCCCCGGCCGAATTGTTGGAAGACCGGGTGCAGCAAGCCTTGACGTTGCTGGGTGATGTGCAGGCGCTGTGGAGCCACTGGCTGACCCACCTTGACGAATTGCAGAGTGACAGCGCACGCACCCTGTTTTCACTGCTGCAAGATCACACGCTGCGCGCGTCTTGGAAAACGCAGATCCGCGCGCCGCTGCGCGACCTCTTCGCCGGCTCGGCCCTGAGCCCCATCGTTGACGAATGCCAGCGCATCCACAAAGAGGTGCTGCGCGGCCGCGTCTGGGTGGCGCTGCACATGCATGCGGGCGACGGCAATGTGCACACCAACATACCGGTGAACAGCGACAACTACGTCATGCTGCAAACCGCGCACGAGGCAGTGGCGCGCATCATGAAACTCGCGCGCAGCCTGGGCGGCGTGATTTCGGGCGAGCACGGCATCGGCATCACGAAACTCGAATTCCTGACCGACGCCGAACTCGCCGACTTCACCGCCTACAAGCGCCGCATCGACCCGGACGGCCACTTCAACAAAGGCAAGCTGCTGCGCGACAAGGCGCTGCACGCCGACCTCACGAATGCCTACACGCCGAGCTTCGGCTTGATGGGGCATGAGTCGCTGATCATGCAGCGCAGCGACATCGGCGCCATCGCCGACAGCATGAAGGACTGCCTGCGCTGCGGCAAGTGCAAGCCGGTGTGCGCCACCCATGTGCCGCGCGCCAACCTGCTGTACAGCCCGCGCAACAAGATCCTCGCCACCTCGTTGCTCGTGGAGGCTTTTCTTTACGAAGAGCAGACGCGGCGCGGCATCAGCATCAAGCATTGGCATGAGTTCGAAGACGTGGCTGACCACTGCACCGTGTGCCACAAATGCCTGAGCCCGTGCCCGGTGAATATTGACTTCGGCGACGTGTCGATGAACATGCGCAACCTGTTGCGCAAGATGGGGCAGAAGAGTTTTCGGCCGGGCAACGCGGCGGCGATGCTGTTCTTGAACGCGACGAACCCACAGACGATCCGCCTGATGCGCCGCGCGATGGTCGACGTGGGATTCAAGGCGCAACGCCTGGCGAACGACTTGCTGCGCGGCCTGGCGAACCGGCAGACGGCTGCACCGCCGTCGACGGTGGGCCCGGCGCCGATGAAAGAACAGGTGGTCCACTTCATCAACAAGAAGATGCCCGGCGGTTTGCCGAAGAAAACAGCGCGCGCCCTGCTGGATATTGAAGACAAAGACTACGTGCCGATAATCCGCAATCCAAAAAGCACGACGGCAGAAACCGAGGCGGTGTTTTACTTTCCGGGTTGTGGTTCAGAGCGGCTTTT
>JANOLJ010000362.1:0-14625 GCA_031419715.1 Burkholderiales bacterium
GTCATAGTCGGGCACGGCGAAGTTGACCCACACCTGGCGCCCATCGGGCTGCGCCATCACGAACACCGGCTGGCCGGCGACCGCGATGCGGTCCACTTCCTGCCAGGTTGCGGTATCGACCACCAGCACTTCATGGCGGCCGATCGCCGGCAGATAAGCATGGCGCCCGGCCACGGCCCAGCCGCGCAGGTGCGGCATCTTGAACACCGGCAGTGGCTGCTCGCCGCGGCCGTAGCCGCCGAGAATGCGGCGTGCATGGGGCACGTCATCCCACAGGTCGACGAGCGCGAGGCCGTCTTCGCCGAACAGGCCGGCGATGTAGTAGCGCCCATCGGGCGTGACCAGCGCATCGTAGGGCTGGAGGCCGATGTCGTTGAGCTTGGTGATTCGCGGCTGGGCCGGATCCGACAGGTCGGCGATCCAGATCGCGTTGCCGTCGAACAGGCTGAATGCGAAGCGCCTTCCGGGCAAGTCCACCAGGCCGACGACGCGCGACAGCCTCAAGGCTTCGCCCGGCAGACTGATGCGCGCCGGGATGTCGGCCACGAGCTCGAGCGTTCGCGCGTCGAATACCTTCACGCCGCCGGGCATGTAGTTCTGCGCCGCGACCAAGGTGCCGTCGGCGGAAATCGCACCGCCGATCGAATTGCCCGCTTGCATGATGCGCGCTTCGATGCGGCGCGAGAGCAGGTTCACTTTCGTCAGGCCGCCGTCGCGGCCGAAGACGTACGCGGTGCCGCCGTCGCGCGAGAACACGACGGATGCGTGCGACAGGTCGCCCAAGCCAGGAATTTCAGCGAGCAGCGTGCGCGAGCTGGTGTTGACGAGCGCGAGCGTGCCGCGTGCGCGTTCGATCACCACGCCGAGGTCGCCTGTCCCGGTGAGGGGCAGGGTTGGCGGCGCGGCGCATCCGCCCAGCAGCGCAGCACCAGGAGCTGCCGCGAGCGCAGCCAGGAGTGCGCGCCGCTTCATTGCCGAGGCCTTCGTTCTTCAGGGAATCCGAGCATCAACTGCTCGGCGATCCACAGCGACTCTGCGTCGCTCAGCATCGCGCGCCAGCCGGGCATCGGCGTGCCGGGCCGGCCGGCGTGAATCGTGGCTGCCAGTCCCTCCACGGGTTTGTCGGCCAGCGCCTCGCGCGTCAACGCCGGGCCCAGGCCGCCGGTGAGCCGCAGGCCGTGGCATGAGCCGCAGTCTTGGCGCACCATGCGAATCAGCGTCTGCTGGCGGTCCGCGCCCAGCTCCCGCGCCGGGGTCTGCGCGAGCGCGCAGGCCATCGCAAACATAAGCGCACACGCGCCGAACGACGGGGCAAGCCTCATCACGACACCGCGTGTCTGTTCATGGCTCATGGCTCATGGCGACACTTCGACCTGCCCCTTCATCTCAGGGTGCGGGCCGCAGCTGTAGGCGTAGACGCCTGGCTTGTCAAAGGTGCGCTGCCACGACTCGCCGGGGAAGAAACGCTCGCTCTCGAATCCGCCCGGGCCGGTGAAGAGAATCGAGTGCGTGGTGCGTTTCTCGTTGTTGAGCCACTTCACCGTCGTACCCACCTTGATCTTCAGCGTGGCGGGAACGTACTTGTAGTCCAGGATCGCGACTTCGACCGTCTGCGCTGTGGCGGCGAGAGGCCCGGCCAGCGCGCCGCCAAGCAGCAGGACGGCGAGTCGATGGCACAGGGTGCGACGTTGCATGCGCTGCTCCGAGGGCGGTTGCGAGAGTTCCGACGCCGCCCTCACTGCTTGGCCGCGGCGATGTCGGCCTTCGCGTCGATGCCCAGCGTGTAGCCCAGCGACACATGGTGAAAGCGCCCGGCCGTGTGGTCATCGTGGATCGCGAAGCCGAAGTTGTAGGTTTTGCCGGAGGCCAGCGCGATGTCGCCTTCGCCGCCAGTCATCTTGCGCGTGAACGTGACGACCCACTCGTCGCCCTTTTTCTCGCCCTTCGCCTCGATCAGCGCCTTGCCGCCTTCCATGACGCGTTTGTCAGCCACATGGCCGTCGAACTTTGCGCCTCTCGCGGTCCACTGCACCAGGTCGTAATAGACGCCGCTGGCCAGGTTTCCGTCCTTCACGTATTTGGTCTTCTTGTCGTCTTTCGCGTCGGGCATGGTTCGCGCATCGTTGTGGCACGCCTCCCAGCAGCCCGACAGGTTTGCCCCGGGGATCTTGTTGTCCTCCAACATGAAGGCGAGCTTGACGGCGTTGTCCTTGTCCATCTTGTCGGCGCCGCCTGCCGGTTGCTTCCAGCTGAAGCGCAGGTACAGGTTCGCTCCGTCGTGAGCGGCCTGCACGTTCACGGGGATCGAGCCCGCCTTGCCCTTGATCGGCTTGGGCTCGATCTTCTGGCCGGTCGCCATCTTCTTGCCCATGTCCGCTGCTTCGTCGTGGTGGCAACTCGCGCAGGACTCGCCTTTGCGCATCGCGCGGGCGCCGCCGTGTTCCGTGCCCTTGGTCACCCATTCCACCGGCGAGACGCCGGGGTAGAACACGGTGATCGCCTTGGCCGGCACCTTGCCCCAATCCGGCGCGGTGGCATGGGCCGTGGCGGTTGCCAGCGACATCGCGCTGGCTGCTGCAATGATCAATGTGAGCTTCATGCGGTTCATTCCTCTTCCTTCATACCCGCGGGTTTGTGGTGGGCGATTCCCTTGTGGCAAACGATGCAGGTGTCGTTGTTCTTCCCGGCGAGCTCGTGCGACTTCTTCGCGCGAGGTTTCTGCTTCTCCGAATCCATGCTGACCAGCGAATGGCAGTTGCGGCATTCGAGCGAGTCGTTGGCTTTCATGCGGGCCCACTCGCGCTCGGCGAGTTGCAGGCGCTTCGCTTCGAATTTCTCGCGTGTATCGATCGTGCCGACGAGCTTGCCGTACAACTCGCGCGACGCCTGGATCTTGCGAATCATCTTCGGCCCCCATTCGCGCGGCACATGGCAGTCGGGGCAGGTGGCGCGCACTCCCGTGCGGTTGTTGTAGTGGATCGTCTTCTGGTACTCGGCATAGACGTTCAGGCGCATCTCGTGGCAGCCGATGCAGAAGGTCTCGGTGTTCGTCGCCTCGACGACGGTGTGAAAGCCACCCCAGAACAGCACGCCGACGACGACGCCGAGCACGATCAGCGTCAGCGCGCCAAAGCTGGTCGAGGGCCGGCGCAGGCGCTGCCAGAGGCTGCCGGCGCCGTTTGGATTCTTGTTGTTCATGGCGTTCGCCTGGGCCCGGTCAGTAAATGTCCTGCTGGGTATTCCAGACGTTGAACTTGCCGGTGGGCGTGATCATCTTCGGATCGGTGATCACCTTCTTCAGCTTCAAGGTCTTGTCGTCATAGATCACGATCGCCGACTGGTCCGTCTTGCCGCCCCACAGCGAAATCCAGACTTCGCTGCCGTCCTGGCTGTACTCGGGGTGCACGGCGCGGCGCAGCGCTTTCGTCACGGGCAGGCCGGAGTCTTTCGCCACGTCGATCTTCACCGGCGGCTTGCCCAGGTCGTTCAACGCGTACACATGCACCGACTCGGCGTTCTCGCGCTCCGGGTTCATCGGCATGTCGGCCCAGAGGTGGGTGGACTTCGGATGCGTCTTCACGAACAGGTTGCCCGCGCCGGGCATCTTCAGCTCTTCGACGACTTTCCAGTTGTGCTGCTTGTACTTGGCGTGCGCCTTTTGGTCCGACGCCGTGGAGATCAGCGACACCGCCGCGCCGCCCAGGTGCCCGGTGGCCCACACCGGGCCGAACTTCGGGTGGTTGAAATTCGCGCCGCGCCCGGGGTGCGGAATCTTCGCGGTATCGATCAGCGCGGCGAGCTTGCCGGTCTTGGTGTCGACCGCGGCAACCTTGTTCGACGCGTTCGCCGCCACCATGAAGTAACGCTTGCTCGCGTCCCAGCCTCCGTCGTGCAGGAACTTGGCGGACTCGATGGTGGTGGTCTTCAGGTTCTTGATGTCGCTGTAGTCCACGAGCAGGATCTGCCCGGTCTCCTTGACGTTGACCACCCATTCAGGCTTGATGTGCGAGGCGACGATCGACGCGACGCGCGGCTCGGGGTGGTACTCACCATCCACCGTCATGCCTCGCGTGGAGATCACCTTCAGTGGCTTCAGCGTATCGCCGTCCATGATCGAGTACTGCGGCGGCCAGTAGCTGCCGCCGATCAGGTACTTGTCTTCGAAGCCCTTGAACTTGGAGGTTTCCACCGAGCGTGCGTCCGAGCCCATGCGGATCGTCGCCACCGTCGTCGGCTTGGGGAACCACATGTCGATCAACGTGACCAGGCCGTCGCGCCCCACCGTGTACACATAGCGGCCCGACAGCGACATGCGCGAGATGTGCACCGCGTAGCCGGTCTTCAGGATTTCCCAGATCTGCTTCGTGTCGCCGTCGATCAGTGCCAGCTCACCCGTGTCGCGCAGCGTCACCGCAAACACGTTCTTCAGGTTGACCTTGCTCTGCTGTCTCTTGGGCCGCTGATCGACGGGGACGATCAACTTCCAGCTCGCCTCCATGTCCTTCAGACTGAATTCGGGCGGCACGTCGGGCACCTGCTGGATGTAGCGCGCCATGATGTTGATCTCATCCTTGGTCAGGATGTCGTCATAGTTCACCATGCCGCCTTCGGTGCCGATGCCAATGATCTTCTCCAGACGGTTCGTGCCGAGCTTGAGCGTTCCGCCTTCCTGCGCCGTGCCGTCAGCGGCCTTCTTCTCCCAATGCGGTTCCAGGTTCTTGCCGGTCGCGCCCTTGCGCAGCACGCCGTGGCAGCCGGCGCAGCGCTCGAAGTAGATCTTCTTGCCGGTGGCCAGTTCTTCGGCGGTCATCGTGGGTGGCGTTGCGGTTTGCGCGCTGGCAGTCATGGCCAGGGCGGCAAATCCAAAGGCAGCTAGGTGGCTCAACTTCATTGTTCTCATCTCACATCTCCGTCGTTTGTGCCGCGCGCTTGCCCTCGCATTGGGCATGCAGGCGCCGTGGGGTCGCGGCTGGTGGGTTGATTTCGAGAGCGGTGATCGTCGATCCGTAGCCGCCGCCCGTCCTTGAACTGGGTCAAGGGCGTGCGCAATGCGCGCCCCCGGGTGTTGCTCCAGATCAATGCGGCGCGAGGCCGTCGCTTCTATGCTGACTTGAGCAGGAGACCCCATGACTTCGACACCTGAGCCACCTGGGCCTGCCGTCACCCTTGACGGCTTTGACGTGCTCGACGTCTGCCATCGTCAGACCCTGTTCACGCTGAACAAGCTCACCGATCTGGTGTCGAAGTTGACGAATGGCGGCGCGGACGCGCAGATGCGCACAGTGGCCGCGGAGATCGTGCAGTTCTTTTCTTCCACGGCGCGCCAGCATCACGAAGACGAAGAGCGACATGTCTTCCCGAAGCTGGTGCTCAGCAAGGATCCGCAAATCGTGCAGGCGGTGCTGAGGCTTTCACAAGACCACAACTGGCTCGAGGAAGACTGGATGGAAATCTCGCCACAGATCGACGCCGTGGCGTGCGGCCTGTCTTGGTACGACGCCGACATCTTGCGCGAGGGCGTGGAAGTGTTCACCGCGCTGTCGCGCGACCACATCGCGCTGGAGGAATCTCTCATCTACCCGCAGGCCCGTGCGCGCCTGGGCAAGGATGAGCGGCGCGAGATGGGCCGCGAAATGGCAGCACGGCGTCGCGCCAAGCGCGGCGGGGCTGGTGCCCCATGAGCCTGCTGAACGAACCGCTTCAGTTTTCACCCGGTGTGGCCGCGGCGCGTGTCACGCTGGTCGGCGCCGGGCCCGGGGACCCGGACCTCCTGACCTTGAAGGCAGCGAAGGCGCTGCATGTTGCCAGCCTGGTGCTCTACGACCACTTGGTCGGCGAGGGCGTGCTTGATCTGCTGCCTCGACACGCCGACCGCATCTACGTCGGCAAGCAATCAGGCCGGCATACGCTCACGCAAGAGGGAATCATCGACTTGATGGTCCGCTTCGCGCGCGAGGGCAAACCGGTGTTGCGGCTCAAGGGCGGTGACCCGTTCATCTTCGGCCGCGGCGGCGAGGAAGTGCAGGCGCTGGCCGCACACGGCATACCGTTCGAGGTGATACCGGGCATCAGCGCGGCGCAGGGCGCCGCGGCCTATGCCGGCATTCCGCTGACGCACCGCAGCCACGCCGGAACGCTGGTGTTCGTCACCGGCCATCCGTGTGCCGGCGCAGCCGGGCAGGGCGCAGCGGGCGACGCAAGCAACTGCGAACCCGACTGGCCGATGCTCGCGCGGCCGCACCAGACGGTGGTGATCTACATGGGCGTTGCCGGCCTGTCGCGGATTTGCGCACAACTGATGGCGCACGGCCTGAGCGCGGATACGCCGGCCGCGGTGATCGAGCGCGCCACGCTGCCGCAGCAGCGTACCGTGGTGGGAAGCGTGCAGACGCTGCCGACGCTGGCGCTGATTCATGGCGTCAAGGCGCCAGCGTTGGTCATCATCGGCGGCGTGGTGGGCCTGCATGAGAGTTTGGGAAGCGTGCTGTCCCAATGCGCTTGAAATTGACCCTGACCGCGGTGCAGGTTTGATCGGCGTCAACTCACGCTGCGGCGATGTGGCGTTCAATGGCGGGGCTAGGCTTCGGCCCCGAGCCCACAAGGCTACATTGCGCAGGCGTTGGGGTGACTTGCCAGCTTGAGAGGACACGCCATGGACACCACCACCCCCAGCCCCACAGCCACCGCCGACCAGACCGCACGCGACCGCCTGGCCCAGAGCCTGCAGCAAATGGTTGACGAGGCCGAGCATCTGCTGAAGAACGCGCAGCGCACCGGCAGCGAACAGTTCAACTCGGCACGCGACAAGTTCGAGACCCAACTGCGCAGTGCGAAGGCGGAGTTGAGCCGCCTTGAGGAAACCGCGGTCTACAACGCGAAACGCGCGGCGCGCGCCGCCGACCACGCGGTGCATGAACATCCCTACACGGCGATGGGCATCACCGCAGGCATCGGCCTGCTGATCGGCATGCTCATCGCACGTCGCTAGAGGCGAGGCGGCAGCCGCGCGCGAGGTACGGCCATTGGACACGACGCCGCAGCCGGGTCTGCTCGGTGCGGCTCGCGCGGCCTTGGCCGGGTTGATCGAGATCGGCCATACGCGGCTGCAGCTTGCGGCCACCGAACTCGAAGAAGAGCGCCTGCGCATCGCGCAGTTGCTCGTCTACGCCTGCGCCGCATTGTTCTTCCTGGGCCTGGGCCTGGTGTTCGCGGCGCTGCTGCTGGTGCTGCTGTTCTGGGAGAGCAGCCGCGTGCTCGTACTCGCCGTGGAGGCGGCGCTGTTCCTCGGCGTGGGTGCGGGCTTGTGTGTTGCGTGGCGGCGCAAGGCCACCACCAAGCCGAAGCTGCTGGCGACGACACTGGCCGAGCTGCAGCGCGATCGCGATACCTTGAACTCCGAAGACAAGCCCACACCATGACCGACGCCGAATGCCGCCTGCTGCTTGCCGCGCGTCGCGAACTGCTGGTGCAACGCGCGGCGCAACAGCGCGTGCAGCTCGCGCAGTCGATCGAGCCGCTGGCGCGCGCGTCGATCTGGGTCGATCGCGGCCTGGCATTGCGCCGCGCGTTGGGTGATCGGCCGGGCCTTGCGCTCGGCTCGGTACTCGTGCCGTCGATCGCGCTGGCGCTGTGGAAGCCGCGCGGTGTGTTGCGTGCCATCGCCGCCGCGATGGCGCTGTGGCGTGGCGTGCGCTCGGTGCAGCGCGTCTGGAGCGCCGCACGCATTTCGTAACACCGCGGCGGGGTGGGCAGCGTCTTTACCTGCGCTTCACACTGTGAACGAGGAAACGCGTCAACATCGCGTTGACCCAGGCGTTGATTGCACTGGTCATGCACCGTTCACTTTGGAGAATTCAGTGACAAGAGTCCGTCGGATTGTCAAAATCACCGCCATGGCCGCGATGGCGATCGCCGTTTCAGGCTGCATCGTTCTACCCTACGGAGGCGGGCACCGCAATCACGGAAGGGGCGGCCATCACTACGCCCAGCCATCGGACGGACACGCTGGGCACGAGGCCCCGCGCGACCGGTCCCGAGGCCGCGGGCGGTAGACCTCGCCGCAGCGCCTACTGGCCCGGCTGCGACGCGGCCGCAGCCGGTGAACCAACTTTGGCCGCCACCGACCCCGCCGCGTTGCCAGCGGCCTGAGCGCCGCGTTGAACGCCGCTGGCCGCGGCCTTGACGCCGCGCTCCACACCGCTGGCCGCGGCTTTCGCGCCGCGTTCGATGCCCGAGGTCGCGGCCTTCACGCCGCGCTCGACACCGCTCGCGGCGGCCTTCGCGCCACGCACCACTGCCTTTTCCACTTTCTCCAGAACTCCGGGTTCGGCCGGCGCGGCAGGCGTTGCCGTGGACTGCGCGGCTGCGTTGCCCATCAGCAGGAACAAGAGCGATAGCGACGTGGCGATGTGGAGCTTGGGCATCGGGTATCTGAGAGGTGGGGCGGGGCCCATGATAGCGCTGCACCACGCATCAAATTGCACCATGCCGACAGGGTCAGGCCTTGCCTTTTGCCTACCCCTTCTTGCTCTTATCCTCTGGACTGACGAACCCGATCGGCCTGGCGAGCGGCTCGCAAAGCGTCAATCACCTGCGTGTCGTCAACCTGCTCGAAGTGCTCGTAGTACTGGCCCACCGCATAGAAGTCTGACGGTGCATGCAGGCACACCACTTCATCGGCGAGCAGACGCACCCTTGCCAAGCTGTCCGCGGTGGCCACGGGAACGGCGCAGATTAAGTGCGACGGGCCTTGTTCGCGCAGCGCGTGCAGCGCCGCGATCATCGTCGCCCCGGTGGCCAGACCGTCGTCGACGACGATCGCCGTGCGCCCGGCGGCCGGCACACCGGGCGCGCCGTAAAGCAGGCGGCGCTCGCGCAGCCGCTTGAGCTGCGCTGTAGTCTCACGCTGCAGATAGTCTTCGCCGACGCCAAGGCCGTGCTGCTGAACATGGTGCCACCCCGATTCCGCGACCGCGCCGATCGCATACTCCGGGTTGCCCGGCGCGCCGAGCTTGTGCGTGAGCACCACGTCGAGATCGGCGTCGAGTTGCCTAGCGAGCAGCACCGCCAACGGCATCGCGCCGCGCGGAATTGCGTACACCACGGCGTGCCGGCCGCGCCACGGCGCCAATGCACGCGCCAGTTGCCGGGCGGCGTCGTCGCGGTCGCGGAACATTCTCTGGCGCATTGCATGACGAATGGGTGTTGCCGCGGGACTTCTTCACCAGCGGCCGAGAAATCGCGTTGCAGTAGGTTGCACCATAGCGCGGCCGGCCGGTTCGTGCCTTGTCCAAAGTCAACCCTCGGCGCCGAATGAGCAGGTGCCCGAGGCGGCAACCGTGCCGCGCCTCAGCGGCCCGCCAACAGATGCCGCAGCTTGATGAACGCCAGCCCCGCCATCACGGCGTCGCTCAGCGCATCGTGCGCGCCGCGCAGAGGCAGGCCGAGGTCGTTCATCATCGTCGCGAAGCGCAGGTCGATCGTGCCGCCGCGCTCATGCGCCGGCAGTTGGCGGTTCTTGAAGTCGTAGTACATCGCCGAGACCTCGAGCTTCGGCTGCGGCAGGCGCACGCCGAGCAGCGGCCAGATTTCGCGGTTCAGCATCGCGACGTCGAACTCCAGGTAGTAGCCCACCAGCGGCCGGCTGCCAATGAACGCGAGCAGCCGGCGCATCGCTGCCGCGGGGTCGATGCCCAGCGCGACATCCGCTTCGCGCAATCGGTGCACGCGCACGCTGCCCACGCTCAATGCCCTGTCGGGGCGCACCAGGAGTTCGAGGCGCTGGCTCGTCAGCAGGCGGTTCCCGGCGATCTTCACCGCGCCGATCGAGACGATTTGGTCGCGGTGTACGTCCAGCCCGGTTGTCTCCGTGTCCAGCGTGACCCACTCATTGTCCGGCGGCGGATCGTACAGATACGAAAACCGCGGGTCCGCCAGGTGGTAGAGCAACCAGGCGCGACGCGCCCGCTCGATCCACCTGGGCGTCACGCCCCCTCCCGATGGAACTGATGCCGCACCAGCGTCTTGAAGCGCTTGACCACGCCGAGCGCATCTTTCAGCAGATCGCGCTCCAGGCTGCTCAGCTTGTCGGTGGGCACGCCACCCGTCACGGGACGCCCGGTGTCGAGCTCGGCCAGGCCGGCCTTGAGCCGCAGGCCCATCAGGAAGTGCAGGCTGTCGGCCAGGTCGGTCGCGAACTCGGCCTGCAGGCGGCCGCCTGCCACCAACGCGTCGAGACGCGCGACCGTGCTGCTGCCCGCCACATGGTCGCGCAACGCGAGGCTGCGCACGCCGTGCACGATGGGGAAGATGCCCGCCTTCTTCAAGTCCAGCGTCTGCTGGTCCTGCTCGCCAATCAGCAGCAGGCGGTTCCACCAGCCGCCCGCTGCGTCGGGGAACGAGTCGATCGCCGCGGCAAAGCGGCCGAGCAGGGCGTCGCTGGAGGAGACGAGGGCGTCGACCTCGGCGCGCACGCCGGCCAGCAGCGTGGCGTCGCCCGCCACGGCGTGCGCGTCGATGAAGATCGCCAGCGCCATCAGGCCTTCCGGGTCCGGCCGCAGCAGCCAGTTGCGCACGGTGCGCGAAAAGTCCGCTGCACCACGCCGCCAGGCCGGGTTGCTGAGCATGATTCCGCCCGGGCAGTCAGGGTAGCCAAAGTCGCGCAGCGCCTCGGTAAAGCGCTGCGTCGCCTGCGCGATCACGGCCTCGCTCACGCTAGAGCCGTCGCGCACGATCAGGCCGTTGTCCTGGTCGGTCTTGAGCAACTGTTCGCCGCGCCCTTCGCTGCCCATCACGAACAGGCAACTGTCGGCAAGCAATTCAGGCGGCGCGATCATCTGCCAGGTGCGCTCGAACAACTTGGCGTTCAGCGCCTGCACAAGCTTGCCGATCTGGGCGACTCGCGTGCCACCGCGATAGAGCAGCGCGACGAGCCGCGTCACTTGCTCGGCAGCGGCGCGAAGCTGTGCGAGGTCGTTCGCCCGCACGATCTGCACCGTGATCAGGTAGGAGTGGTTCGACAGGAAACTCAACAGGTCGAGCTGTTCGAGCAGCCCGGTGATGTGCCTGTTGTCACCATCCCCGTCGGCGACGACAAGGCGGTGCACTTGGTGTTCGATCATCAGCGCGAGCGCATCGAACAGCGGCGCGTCGGGGGCGATCGTGACAAGCTTGAAGGTCGCCAGGTCGCGCACCGGCAGCGCAGCGAGGGCGCGGCCGTCGATCACGGCGCGCTGCAAACCGGTGTTGGTGAAGATGCCCAGGCGCGCGCCGTCGCGCACCAGCACCGAGTTGGTGTGTTCCGTCTGCATCAGTTTCGCCACGCCGACGATCGACATCGCGCCGTCGACCTCGTGCGCCGGGCGCAGAAACGCCTGCGCGACGCGCGACATCGTCAGCGCCTGCATCTCGCGCTGGCTGTGGCGCTGCGCCAGCGCGCCGAGCTTGTTCGACAGGTCGGAGAACAGCAGCGCGCCGAACGTCGCGTTGCTCGCAATCAGTTCGTTCACCGCCGCCTTCGCCAGTTGATACGCAACCACTTCCTCGGCGGCGACGAAGCGGCTGCTGGCGCGGCCGGTGACGAGGGAGCGGCCGTCAAAGCTGTCGTTCGGCCCAAAGGTGGCGACGAGTTCGTCCACGTCGTACTGCGAGACATGGCCCTTGATGATGACGAACAGGTGTACTGGCTCGATGCCGGCGTCGAGCAGCGTTTCGCCCTCGCGGAAGTAGGCGATGTCCACCGCGTCGCGCACCAGGCGCTGCTCGTCGGCGGCCAGGCAGTCGAACGGCGACGCCGAGAAGTCGAACGCGTTGGGCATGCTGCATCGTACCCGTCGAGAATTCCTTCTCGTACGGATTCGCGTTCAATGCAATGGGAAATGCCGTCGGCAATCGGCCCGTTGCAGGCGTTCTGTGTTGCGCTCGCTGATTCGTGCCTGCATCGGCGCGGGATCAGGCGGAAGGGGAGCATTGCTGCGCTCATGTCCCCCGGCAACGGCCTTCGGCCGCTGCCTCCTCCTTTACTTTGCTCCGCAATGCACCCCGTCCGCCTGATCTGCTAGCAGGGACTGTTCGCGACGCGCGCTCTGCGCAAGGGTGTGCAGCCGTTGCGCTTGGGTGGGCGACGTAGCGGGGGGCAATAGCTACGTCGTTCAGTATTGGTGCGAAGGCGTGCGATTCTGCGGGAGTCCATGACGCGCAACGGTCTCCAGTCAGCGCTTGCCGATTTGCTTGCCGACTCGCTTGCCAATTCGCCTGCGCAACGGCGCCGGGCGGGCCGGCTCGAACAGCACATTGCGCAGCGCCTGTCCGCGCGCCGTTCGGTAGATGCCGAAATCGTTGCGGTCGATTGTCAGCACGTCGAGCACGCCCAACGTTTCGGCCAGCCAAATCAGCGATGCGTCGGCGAGGTCCATCGGCAGGTCCGCGTATTTGTCAATGCGGTCGGCCAGCCCGGCCAGTGCTGACGGCGGAACCTCGACCACCGTGATGCCGCCGCGCCCGACCCAGCGCAGAAAGTCGGCCACCAAACGCTCGGGCAGCAGGTGACAGACCTCACCCAACACCGGCCACGTGCTCAACAGCTCGCCGTCATAGCTTTGAAAAAAGCCGTGCACCATGGCGTGGTAGGGGTCGTGCGCGTCGAACCAGCCGATCAATGGGCCGGCATCCACGATCACGCGGCGCAGGGCTCCAGCCACACTGGTGCCTTCAGGCTGCCGCGGCGCGGCGCCGGGTGCTCGCCGCCTTGGGCTCGGCAGGCAGTCGCATCGACTCGTGGGCACGCTTGGCGCGCAACTTTTCCTTCACGCGCTTTGAGTGGTTCTGCGCCAGATCGCCTTGCGCGCTCTTGAAGCTGCCGATCAAGCCCAGCTCAGCAGCCAGCTCCGCAGGCGTGGGCTTGTGCCGGCCGGCCAGGTGTTCAATGGCGGCCTTGATCGCGCCAGTCTGGGTGAGGCTGTTTCGCTCGCAAAACGCGCTCAGCAAAGCGTCGGTGTGCTCGTCGAGACGAATCGAGATCGTGCGCATGGAAGGGCTTTCTGCTGGCTGTATTACAGTGAATAATACACCGCGCGCGACACCGAATTCAAGATCGCCCCCGTTGTTGAATGCGCGGCGAGAATGGCGCATGCCCGCGCGCCCCCCAGCCGAACCCATGCCCGCCGAACACCGCAAGGTGATCGTCGCGTCGAGCCTGGGCGCGTTGTTCGAGTGGTACGACTTCTACCTCTACGGCGTACTCGGCCCGGTGTTGGCGCTGCACTTCTTCTCCGCGCAAGGCGAATCCGCGGCGCTCGTGTTGACGCTGCTCGCGTTCGCCGCCGGCTTCGTCGTGCGCCCTATCGGTGCGCTGCTGTTCGGGCGCCTGGGCGACCTGATCGGCCGCAAGTACACCTTCCTCATCACGCTGTTGCTGATGGGCGCGGCCACGTTCGCGGTGGGTCTGCTGCCCGGTGCCGATACGCTGGGCATCGCCGCGCCGCTCGCCCTGGTGCTGCTGCGCCTGCTGCAGGGCCTGGCGATCGGCGGCGAATACGGCGGCGTGGTGACGTTTGTTGCCGAACATGCGCCGCCCCATCGGCGCGGCTACTACACCGGCTGGATACAGACCACGGCGAGCCTGGGCCTGATGCTGGCGCTGCTCGTCATCGTTGGCATGCGCGCTGCGCTCGGCGAAGCCGCGTTCCTCGAGTGGGGTTGGCGCGTGCCGTTCCTGCTCTCGTTCCTGCTGCTCGTGATCGGCATCTGGGTGCGGCTGAGCCTGCATGAGTCGCCGCTGTTCCTGCGCCTGAAGCGCGCGGGTGGCACCTCGCGCGCGCCGCTGCGAGAGGCGTTCGGCCGCTGGCGCAACCTGCGGCTGGTGCTGATCGCGTTGTTCGGCCTGGTCGCCGGGCAGGCCGTCGTCTGGTACACCGGGCAGTTCCAGGCGCTGTTCTTCCTGACGCTGCAACTCAGGGTCGATTCGACGACAGCGAGCTTGATGATGTGTGTCGCGCTCGCACTCGGCGCGCCGCTGTTCGTCGTGTTCGGCGCGCTGTCAGACCGAATCGGCCGCAAGCCCATCATCCTGAGCGGCTGCGCATTGGCCGCGCTCGCCTACCTGCCGCTGTTCGACGCGCTGGCGGTGGCCGCGAATCCGGCGCTGGTGAAAGCGCAACAGTCGGTCGCGGTGGTTCTCACCGCAGACCCGGCCGACTGCGCTTGGCAGTTTGACCCGAGCGGCCTGCGGCCGCTCGTCAGCGGCTGCGACATCGCGAAGCGCCGCCTGTCGGACCGGGCGGTGCGCTACACCTTTGTCGCCGGCAGTGGCGCGGCGGTGGTCAGCGTCGGGTCGCAGCGCGTCGAAATTGCAGCCGACGACGCGGCGACGCAGCACAAGCTCACCGAACTGCTCGAGGCTGCGGGTTACCCGGCGCGCGCCGACCCGGCTCGCATCGATCACGGGCGCGTCGTCGCCATCCTGTTCCTGCTGATCGTGTTCGTCACGATGGTCTACGGGCCGATCGCCGCGTTGCTCGTCGAAATGTTCCCGATCCGCGTGCGCTGCTCGTCGGTGAGCCTGCCGTACCACATCGGCAACGGCTGGTTCGGCGGCCTGCTGCCGAGCATCGCGTTCGCGATCTCGGC
>JANOLJ010000363.1:0-1581 GCA_031419715.1 Burkholderiales bacterium
GGCACGGCGTGGCATGCCACCCGAGGTTGACACAGGGCGGCGGTGGTGCCCCCGGGCGCAGGCACCATTCGCGGTGTCCTCAACGCATCCAGGGCGAAACCGTGTTGACGCGGCTGACGGTTGCACGCTGCGACGTTGCCCCGCGAGCGTGGGCCGGAGAACGGGGACGCCGCCGTCGGCCTGCAGCCACGACGACGGCAGACCGGCACCGCGTCGACAGTCAGCCACGGGCCGATGCCAGACCGGCAGCGCCAGCCTGGGTGCCGCAGCGTCGGCAGCTATGGCTTGTGCAAACGCTCGAGCAGCTCGATCGTGGGGTAACCATCGGCCGGGACACCGATGCTGCGCTGGTAGCGGCGCAGGCTGTTGCGTGTGGCCCCGCCCACGATGCCGTCAGCCTCGCCGCCGCCAAAGCCGCGGTCGCTCAACGCTTGTTGGAGCGCCAGCACCTGGCTGCGCGTGAGCGCTGCCAGGTCGCGCGGCCAGGGCGCCTGCACGCCCAGGCCGCTTGTCGAGGTCGTCGGGCTCGTCGGGCTCGTCGGGGTCGTCGGGGTCGTCGGGGTCGTCGGGTTTATCAGCCGTTGGGCGAGCAGACCCACCGCCAGCGCGTAGCTGTTCGAGTTGTTGTAGCGCAGGATGGCGCGAAAGTTCGGGCCGACCAGAAACGCCGGCCCGCGCGCCCCTGCGGGCAGCAGGATCGCCGCTTCGGCAAACTCGGGCAGCGCCGCGGCGTCGATGCCACGTACGCCGGTCGCCGCCCATTGGGCGCTGGAGCGGCGCACCGCAAGATCGGCCTGGCCTGCGTCGAACCCGGCGGGCAAGCGAACTTCAACGCCCCAGGGCTGGCCGGTGCGCCACCCCGAGCGCGCCAGAAAGTTCGCTGTCGAGGCCATCACATCGGCCACGCTGCCCCAGATGTCGCGCCGACCGTCGCCGTCGGCATCTTGCGCATAGGCCAAGAAGCTCGACGGCAGAAACTGCGTCTGCCCCATCGCGCCCGCCCATGAGCCAAGCATGTTGGCTCGGGTGATGTCGCCGCTGCGCAAGATCTTCAACGCCGCGAGCAACTCGCCGCGCGCCCAGGCCTCGCGCCGACCTTCGAAGCCCAGCGTCGCGAGCGCGTCGATCGCGGGCGTGGTGCCGACATGCTCGCCATAGTTGCTCTCCAGGCCCCAGATGGCAACCAGAATGTCGGGCGGTACGCGATGGCGCGCGGCCGCGGCGTCGGCGTCGGCGCGAAACTTCAGCAGCTTGTCCTGGCCTTGCGCCACGCGCTGCGGTGACACGGCGCGATCGAGGTAATCCCACACCGTGCGTGTCAGCTCGGGCTGAGTGCGATCCAGCTCGATGACGCGCGGCAGGTAACGCACGTCGTCGAATGCATTGCGCAGCGTCGCCTCGTCGATGCCGGCTGTCTTGGCGCTGGCGCGATAGGCCGCGACCCAGCGCGCGAAACCCTGTTGCAGTGCGGCGTCATCGGCGCCTGCCTGCGCGAGGGCGCTGGCTGCGGCGGGGGCCGGGGCGCCTGCCGTGGCAGGAGCAAGGGTGCCAGACGCGGCAGGGGCCGCACGCGCCGCACGC
>JANOLJ010000364.1:0-2710 GCA_031419715.1 Burkholderiales bacterium
AGCTGCTGCGCGTGTATTCGCCGTCAGCTGAAGTACGCGGCCACGGGCCCGGCCAGGAAGTGCTGCAGGTCGGCAAGCGCGAGGTCGAGATCTCGGCGCTCGAGCCGGTTGGCAACTACGCCGTCCAGCCGACGTTCTCCGACGGGCACAGCACGGGCCTCTACTCCTGGGACTATCTGTTCTGGCTGGGCACGAACCGCGATTCGCTGAGGCAGCAATATCTGGAGCGCCTCAAAGCGGCCGGGGCAAGCCGCGAAGCGGGCGCCGCGCCTTTCGAGCAGCGGCCGCAATCGAAATAGCTGTGCCTGCGCACGTCTTTCGCAGCCCAGGGTTCTGAAGGCGCCGATCCATGAAGCGCGTGCTGCTGCTGCTGCCTACCACCGGCTACCGCAACGACGACTTCATGGCGGCCGCGCAAACCCTGGGCATCCAGATCGTCGCCGCGGCCGACTACTGCCACCAACTCGCTCCCGCCTGGGGCCTGCCGCCGATCATGGCGCTGCATTTCGATCAACCCGAGCAGGCCGCGGCGACCGTGCTGCGCGAACTCGGCGGTGCGCTGGACGGCGTGTTGGCGGTGGACGATTCCGGCGTCGAACTCGCCGCGCTGCTGGCCCAGCAGCTCGGATTGAGAGGCAACGCTGCGGCAGCCGTGCGCGTGTGTCGAGACAAGCTCGGATTTCGCGGCCTGCTGCGCGACAACGGCTTCTTGTGCCCGCGCTTCCATCACCTGGCGAGCAACGCCGACCCGCAGTCGCTGGCAGGCGAGGTGAGGTTTCCGGCGGTCGTGAAGGCACGGCGCCTGTCCGGCAGCCGGGGCGTGATCCGCGCCGACGATGCGCCAGCGCTGCTGCGCGCGGTGCAGCGCGTGCGCGCCATTCAGGGGCGCGCCGACCGTGACGCGGCGGCGCTGGGTCTGATCATCGAAGACTTCATTCCCGGCCGCGAATACGCGTGCGAAGGGAACTTGCGCGACGGCGAGCTCACGCTGCTGGCGCTGTTCGACAAACCCGACCCGCTGGACGGCCCCTACTTCGAGGAAACGCTTTACGTCACGCCGTCGCGCCTGCCGGGTGCGATGCAGACGCGCATCCACAACGAAGTGGCGCGCGCCTGCCGAGTCGCCGGCCTCACCACCGGGCCGGTACACGCCGAAATGCGCGTCAACGATGAAGGCGTCTGGCTGCTGGAGATCGCGGCGCGCTCCATCGGTGGCCTGTGTGGGCGCGTGCTCAAGCATTCGCTGGGTGTGAACCTCGAGCAGCTGATCCTGAGCCAGGTGGTGGGCGACGCGGTGGTGCCCGCGCGGGAAGCGGACGCTGCCGGTGCCGCAGGGGTGATGATGATCCCGATCCCGCAGCGCGGCATCTACCGCGGTGTCGAAGGCCTGGCCGCCGCGCAGTCGGTCCCCGCAGTCACCAGCGTGACGATCACGGCACAGCCCGGCCAGGTGATCGCGCCACCGCCCGACGGCGCGAGCTACCTCGGTTTCATCTTCGCCCGCGCTGACCTGCCCGAGCAAGCCGAGGCTGCCCTGCGCAGCGCGCAGCAGTGCCTGCGTTTCGACATTGACCTGGAGATCCCAGCGAGGGCCGTGCCGGCGGCCGAAGCGTGTTGATGGCGTCATGACCGCCCCCCAGGCGGCGGCGTTCGCGCCGCCTGGGGGGCTATCCCACCGCTGCGGTGTCCTCCAACAGCGAAAACCGCACCGGCAGAACTTCGCGAGTCGACACGGCACCGTCGCGGTCTTTTTCGACGAGCAGGAGTTGCTGCGCATCAGGCGGCCCGGCCGGGGTTACGAGCTTGCCGCCGGGCTTCAACTGGTTCAGCAGCGCCGCGGGCACGCGTTCGGGTGCGGCCGTGACGATGATCTTGTCGAACGGCGCGTGTTCGGGCCAGCCGGCGCGGCCGTCGCCGCTGCGCATCTCGACATTGCGGTAACCCTGGCCCGCCAGGCGGCGGCGCGCATCGAGTGCGAGTTCTTCGATGAGTTCGATGCTGTAGACGCGCGTCACGAGTTCGGCCAGCACCGCCGTTTGGTAACCCAGCCCGGTGCCGACCTCCAGCACCACGTCGCCCGGCTGCGGGTCGAGCAGATCCTTCATCAGGGCGACGATGAACGGCTGCGAGATCGTCTTGCCGCAGCCGCTGGGCAAGGGGGTATCGGCGTAGGCCAGCGGCTGAAGCTCGACGCGCACGAACGCGTGGCGCGGCACTTCGGCCATGACGCTCATGACGCGCCGGTTCAGCGCCGCCTTGTCGAGCCACCCGGTCAGGAAGATCGTGCGCGCCGCGATTTGCGCGACCATCGCGCTGCGCAGCGTTGCGAATTCCGCTTCGGTCACAGCCACTCCCCGATGGAAACGCCCTGTGCGATCGTACGCCCCCGACGGGCGGCGCGCATATCCCTGGTGCGACCATGGCGCGCACTGGCGCGTGCCGCCGCGCGGGAGCACACTGCCTGCGGGCGCAGGGTGGCGCGAGCCGCTGCCCGGCAACATCACGCGAATCGCAACACGGAGGCCGCCATGACAATGTCCTCGCTTCTCGCCAACTACCTTGAGCAGCGAGGCGCGCGCTTCGACATCTGCGCGCACCCGCACAGCCGCACCAGCGCGCAGACCGCGCGCGTGGCGCATGTGCCGCTGCACCAGATCGCCAAACCGGTCATCGTGGAAGACGACGCGGGTTGCGTGATGGCCATCGTTCC
>JANOLJ010000365.1:0-2407 GCA_031419715.1 Burkholderiales bacterium
GGCCAACGCACCGAAGCCGCCACGGGTGGGCAGCGCGAAGGCGAGCCCCGGCTCTTCCACGCCAACCTGCTCGCCGTGCGCACCAGCGGGGTGGAGGCCGACTACGGCAGCATCAGCTCCACCGAGGAGCATTTCTTCGCCTGGAAGACGCTGTCCCCGGCGGACGACGCCGGTTTGCAGGGCCTGAACGCGCAACAGCGTCTGGTGGCGGGCTTGCTGGCCCCCGCCAACCTGCTGCAAGTGATGCGCACCTGCACCGTGTTCAGGACCACCGACAGTGGCGCGCTGGTCAAGGTGGTCGGCCGCTACCAGCAGTTCCGGGCGGCGAAGCGCGTGTTGCAACGCATGCGCGAAGGCCGAGATGCCGACGCGCGCAGCGGCGTGGTCTGGCACACGCAGGGCTCGGGCAAGTCGCTGACGATGGTGTTTCTGGCGCGCATGCTGCGAGCCAGCGATGACCTGCACGACTACAAGATCATTCTTGTCAACGATCGGCAGGACCTGGAGGTTCAATTGGGCGAAACCGCCCGCTTGATCGGAGGGCGCGTGCACGTCATCGAAAGCAAACAGGCCTTGCGCCTGCACCTGGCCAGCGACAGCTCCGACGTGAGCATGGTGATGGTGCACAAGTTCCAGCAGCGCGAGGAGGTGTTGAGCAACGCGATGAGCGAGGCGCTCGGCACATACCGCGCGATACCGGCGGGCACCACCTTCCGCGTAGTGAATGCGTCGGAGCGCATCGTGCTGATGCTCGACGAGGCGCACCGCACCCAAAGCTCGGACCTCGGCAACAACCTGTTCGAGGCCTTCCCGAACGCGACCCGCCTGGCCTTTACCGGCACCCCGCTGCTGACCGAACGCCACGGCGAAAAGAAGACGGTGAAACGCTTTGGCGACTACATCGACACCTATCGCTTGATGGACGCGGTGAATGACGGCGCCACCTTGCAAATCCTTTACGAGGGGCGCACGGCAGACACGGCGCTGAACGACAAGGCCGGCTTCGACGCCAAGTTCGAAGACCTGTTCCGTGACCGCAGCGGCGAAGAGATTGAAGCGATCAAACGCAAGTACGGTGCGACCGGCGACCTGCTGGAAGCCAAGGCGCGCATCGACGCGATCGCGCTGGACATGGTGAACCACTATGTCGACCACATCCTGCCCAACGGCTTCAAGGCGCAGGTGGTGTGTCATTCCAAGCTGGCGTGTGTGCGCTATCAAGGCGGCATCGAGACGGCGCTCCAGGCGCGGCTGGCGCAGGAACGGGCCAGGGCGACGCCGAATAACGACCTGATTCGCCGCTTGGCGTTCCTGAAAACCGCGGTGGTCATTTCTTCCGACGGAACCAACGAAGCGGCCTTCATCACCCTCGCGCGCAAGCAGGCGGCGCGCATGAGGGCGGTGGAAAACTTCTGCAAGCCCTTCAAGCCCGATGAGCCGGACTCGGCCCACACCGGCATTGCATTTCTCATCGTCTGCGACATGCTGTTGACAGGCTTCGACGCACCGATCGAGCAGGTGATGTACCTGGACAAGCGGCTGCGCGAGCACACGCTGCTTCAAGCGATTGCCCGAACGAATCGCGTGAACAAGGGCAAGCAGCGCGGCTACGTGGTGGACTACATCGGTCTGGCGAATCACTTGACGGAAGCGCTGACGCTGTATGCCAGCGAAGACGAGCAGCAAGAGCTCGCCCTGGGCCTGAAGAACATCGACACCGAGTTGCCGGTGCTGGACGAACGCTACCAGCGCCTGCTGCAGCATTTCGACGCGCTCGGCGTGCGCGACATCCGGCCCTTCGTGACCGGGCAACTCGCGACGCAGCAGGCCCAAGTCGAAGTCGTGGACAGGGCGGTAACGGCACTGGGCGACGAGCGGCAACGCGCGGACTTCGAGGTGTACTTGAAGAAGTTTCTCGGCAGCCTGGACATCATCCTGCCTCATTCGTCAGGCCAAGCCTATCGGGTGCCGGCGCGCCGCTTCGGCTACATCCTGCATGTCACCAAGGAGCGTTACAAGGATTCCAGCCTGAACCTCGCCGGTGCCGGCGAGAAGGTAAAAGCGCTGATCAACGAGCACCTCGTGAGCCTGGGCATCAACCCGATGGTCCCCCCGGTGGAACTGCTGGCGGAAGACTTCATGCAGCAGCTTCAGGCGCATGCCCAGGGCAACCCCCGAGCCAAGGCGAGCGAGATGGAGCACGCCCTGCGCAAGCACTGCACCGTTCACCACGACGAAGACCCCGCCTTCTACAAGCGCCTGTCGGAAAAGGTCGACGCGCTGATCGAGAAACACCAAGATGAGTGGGACCTGCTCGCAGAGAAGCTGGCCGAGGTACGCGTGGAAGCGGTCGCCGGCCGCCAGCAAGGGCGCGCCGGAATGAGCCGCGAGGCGAGCACGTTCTACG
>JANOLJ010000366.1:0-13055 GCA_031419715.1 Burkholderiales bacterium
GCCGCAGCCACCACGTTCACCGCCTTGACCGGCGCCAATTTGTGCTCACCCATCGGGTGCCTCCTCGTGTCGAGATCAAACCCGCGCCAAGTCTACGTTTGCGCCAAGTCGCAGCCGGTCAACTGAGGAAAATAGGTTGAATGGGGGTGGTGCTGTGGCCCGCGTCGGACACGACAGCGTTCTCGGTGAAGCATCGAGCGACCGCGCCGCTGTCGCCCATGTCTTCCGCAAAGAAAGCCGCAATGGGCTTTACCAGTTGGATGGGCATGCGAATCTCTGCGGAATGCGAGCGGAAAGTCAGGGCAGTGCCACAGCACCCATTGCAAGGTGGTCAGCATCACTGCACGGTTACCGCTGCGCCCGATCCCTGTGGCCAGACGATTCTGTGCCTGCTCGAAAGAGGTGTCTGTGCGCTGGCGAACCTTCACGGCGACACAGTCGCACATCGAGCCCGTCATCCCGAGCGGCTCGGAGGTCACAGCGCCGTCAGTCGATGATGCGATGAATCGGCGCCTTCTGCATCGTCCACTGGCCCGACTCGCGACCCAAGCGCGACGCGCCTACGGCTTCTTCGGCGTCTTGTACTGCGCTTCCTTCTGGAACGGTTTCCAGATGGTCTCAAAACCGACGAAGCCCTTTTCGTTGGGCGCCATCTGCCGCGTGGTCAGGTAACGCGTCACGCCGTCAGGAACCTTGGTGGGAGTCTGTTTTTGCTCGCTCATAAGTCACCTAATTTGCTGTGAAGTGAAGACTGCAAGTGCAGTCGATGATGCCCGAAGTTCGTTGGGTGCCGTTCAGCAGCGTCGCTCAAACGGGCCTCAAAAGCGCTGGGTCGATGTCGGCGCCCGCATTCACTGCCCCGCCGGCTCTTGTCTCAGCATCGGTTGCGTCGCGCACGGTCAGGATTTCGAGCGTGAAGACAACCTCTCTGCCGCACAGCGGGTTGTTGCCATCGACCGTCAATCTCTCGTCGTCCAGATGCGTCACGAGAAAGCTGCGGGTCTGGCCGCTGTCGCTTTCCATGAGGATGGAGGTGCCGACTTGCCGGTACTCCTCGGGGACGTTTTCGATGTCATCAGAAAAAACCAGCGACTCGTCTCTGGGGCCAAAGATCTGGTTGCCGTCGAGCGGCACTTCGATGACGTCACCAGCGGACTTGCCCTCAAGCTGCATGTGGATCGACGGGGCCAGAATTTCATTGTGCCCGTGCACGTAGCCGAGCGGAAACTCGACCCGGGTGAGCACATGCCCCAGCCTCTTGTCGGTGACCTTGTAGGTCAGCTCGACAAACTTGCCGTCTCGAATGACTTCGCTCACGTCGGGTTCCGGTGAAATTCAGAAGATGGAAGCGCCGAAAATCCTGAGCTTTCCATCTTCATAGCCGAGCACCATTCTGCCAAGCCATTCGCCTGGCTTCTTGGTGCTGCGCTGGCGATAGAGAACCGTCACATGCTCGCCCCGGCGGATGATGCCCAGCGAGTCGACCTCGTCAGACAGATTCCTCGCCAGCTCGCTGTTCGCGAACTGGTGGCCCGCCACCACCTGATCGATGGCACGTGCGAGGGAATTGGAAAAGTTCCTGGCGAACTCTCCGTACTTGCCTTCATTCGAATATTTGACGAGGTCGCGCCACAGGGGTTTGGCCAGGGCCAGAACCTCTTCATCGGTCTTGTCAATGATGTTCACGCACGGGTCTCCGCAAGCGCCTTCCCGAGGAGCTTGCTACTTCTCATCGCCGATCAGGTGGTAGAGAGGTGCCTTCTCCATGGTGTATTCGCCGCTCAATGGGTCGCGCCGCGACACCGTCAGCACATGCCAGTCCTTGTCGTCCAGCTTCATCGCGTCGCCCCGGTAGTAGTAACCCGGCCAACGCGTCTCCTTGCGGAACAGCGTGTGCTGCGTCACGCACTCGGCCGCGCGATGCCGGTGCATCAACTCCCAGGCACGCAGCAACTCGTGAATGTCTTTTGCGGCCAGACTCTGCAGGTCTTCCTCCATGACCTTGAGTTTCTTCAGGCCGATGTTCAGCAGCTTCTCGTTCGTCATGTAGCTGACGGTCACTCCGCCGCAATATTCGTCCATCAACTTTTGCAGACGCTCCAGGCCCTGCTTGGGGTTGATGTAGTGCGGGTTGACGTCGCCCGCCACCACCTCATTGCGGTAGACCCGGTAGTGCTCCATGGGTTTGAAGATCTGCTCCTTGCGGCGCGCGATCTGCTCGGCGGAAACGACGATGCCTTCGCCCTTGCCGTCGTCGATGTACTTGCAGGCGGCCTTCGCGGCCAGGCGGCCTTCCGTGAACGAGCCCGACGAAAACGCGTGCGGCGTGCCGCCGACCGCGTCACCGGCGCCGAACAGGCCTTCGATCGTCGTCATGCGGTTGTAGCCCCAAAAATACTCGGGAGGCGACAGGTCCTCGGGGCCGGAGCACCAGGCCCCTGAACCGGTGGCGTGCGAGCCCATCACGTAGGGCTCGGAGGTCGTCAACTCAGGGTTCTCGTTCTTCGGGTCCACATCGGTCGCGGCCCACAAAACCGCCTGGCCGACGGTCATGCCGAGAAAGTTTTCCCAACCCACCTCTTCCAGATGAGGGTCCTGGAACGCCTTCATCGTGATCATGTGAATCGGGCCGCGGCCGGCATTCACTTCGCTGATCAGCGCGTGGTTGCGCAGACACGTCGGGATGGGCCGATGCGTCAGGTGTGAAACTTCCGGATCGAGGTACTCCTTGCCGACCAGTTTTTGCAGCTCGGGGAACCACTTCGACTCGTACTCTTCGCCCAGACCGTTTTGCGTATAGGTCTTCAGGTGCAGGAAATAGGCGCCCACCGGCCCATAGCCGTCCTTGAAGCGCGCCAGCACGATGCGGTTTTCCATCTGCGTCATCTTCGCGCCGGCATCGATCATGAGGCCGTAGGCCGACCCGGACGACCAGGGCGCATACCAGGTCCGGCCGGAGCCTTCACCCACCGAGCGCGGTTTGAAGATGTTGGAGGCGCCGCCCGCGCCGCAGATCACGGTCTTGGACTTGAAGACGTGGTAGTTGCCCGTGCGCACGTTGAACCCCACGGCACCGGCCACGCGGTTTTCCTTGGCGTCGTCCATCAGCAGGTGGGTGACGCAGATGCGGTTGAAGACCTTGTCCGCCGACTTCTTTGCGGCCTCGGCCACGATGGGCTTGTAGGACTCGCCGTGAATCATGATCTGCCAGCGCCCTTCACGCAGATAGCGCCCGGTTTTCGGGTCCTTCATGATGGGCAGGCCCCACTCCTCGAACTGATGCACCGTGGAGTCGACGTGACGCGCCATGTCGAACAGCAGGTCTTCGCGCACCATGCCCATCAGGTCGATGCGCGCGTAGCGCACATGGTCCTCCGGGTTGTTTTCGCCCCAGCGCGTGCCCATGTAGCAGTTGATGGCGTACAGACCCTGGGCGACAGCGCCTGAGCGATCGATGTTCGCCTTCTCGGCGATGACGATCTTCTTGTCCTGGCCCCAGAACCTCGCCTCCCAGGCGGCACCGGTGCCGCCAAGACCCGCACCGACAACCAGAACGTCGATGCCGTCTTCGATGATTGTCTCGATAGCCATTAGTAGTAGACCCCCATCTTCATCTTCAGACCCGCGGTTTCGAGCGACCGCAGGCCGCCCTCATCCATGCGGATGTATTTCGGCTCGCTGTAAAGCAGCTCGCCATCGCGCATTTCCTTGCTCGGGCCGGGAACCTCGGCGAGCTTGGGGATCGCCTGTCCCCAGGGCTTGGTGGTGATGGGCGACAGGAAGTCTTTTTCCGTGCCGTTGCGGAACTTGATCTTCCAGGCGATCGTTCCTTTCTGTTCGTCGCGTTGCACGCGAACGCTGTGTCCCAGCGGGGCGAAGTCGGCATAGCCGCGCACATCGATCGCGTTTTGCGGGCAGGCCTTCACGCAGGCGAAGCACTCCCAGCACATGTTCGGCTCGATGTTGTAGGCGCGCCGCGTGGTCTTGTCGATGTGCATGATGTCGGAGGGACAGATGTCGACGCAATGTCCGCATCCGTCGCACCTGGTCATATAGACAAAGGTAGGCATAAGGTGGTCTCCTTGATGTGTTCGGCTGGAAGCTGTGGGCAGTTTTCTAGTAGTGGTGCGGTGCTTCGCGCTTGATGCCCAGCCCCATGTCCATTGGGGCGTCGCGCAACAGTTCCATCGAGTGTCTGTCCCGTTGCGCGGGGTCGTTGCGGCTCAGCGTCGGCAGATTCGCGTTCGTGCCATTCGCCTTGGAAAGTCGTTTCTCGAACGCCGCCGCGGGCTTGAAGAACATGTGCGCGAATTTGGACCACGCCACCGATCCGAACAGCACGCTGGTGGCGAGGATGTAGAGAGCGAAGAACACGGTGGAGAGCGCGCTGGCACTGGCCTGAAGGTAAGCCCAGATGAGGCCGAGCGTGACGCTGGCGAGCAGCGACAGCACAAAGAGATCGGCGCGCATCAGGCGCAACGGCGTGCCGCCTTCCGCGGCCACGTCGACGCGGATGAAGAACCAGAACCAGTAGCCGCCCACGCAGACCATCAGCCCGCCGAGCCACCAGAGCTGGGGCACAAGCGCGGGCGTGGGTGTGGCGGCGCTCGGATAGCCGAACACCATGATCGCGGTGGCGATCACGTAGATCACGAAGCCATACATCGTCAACAGATGCGCGAGGCGCCGCCGCGGGTTGCAGAACTCGCCGGACGCGAGCACGTCCACGACGGCGGTCTGCACGGCGATCGCCAACACCTCGCCGCCTTCGACCTGCCGTTTCGCCTTGCCCCTGGACTTGCGCATACTGGCGAAAAAGTACTTGGCGCTGCCCTTGTGGACGATGTCGTACAGGGTGCCGGCGATCACCGCCAGCACCATCAGCACGAGATAAGTCTTCATGGCGCCAGCGGGCAACAGCCCGCTCAGCGCGGCGAAGGGATTGTTGGCAAACATCGGTCTTGTCTCCTTGATCGTTCTGTCACGGGTTTTTCGTGGGTCCGAGCTCGCGCACTTCGAAGCGCATTGCGTTTAAGTCGCCGAGCACCCAGGTCGCGGGTGCGGCCAGGCCAGCCACGGTGCCGGGATTCACGAGCCAGGTATCGTGGCCCTTCACGCTCACCACCTGGCGCGCCTCGGCGCGGTGCGAATGGCCGCAGCACACCAGCTCCCAGTCGCCGGTGCAGGCCATCGCGTAGCCATAGTCGTCGTAGTGCACGACAAAGACGCGCCGGCCGCCGAGTTCGATGCGTGCGTCGGCGCCGTGGTAGCTGAGCATGTTGTCACTGGCGCGCGCCAGCTTGTGCAGCGCCTGCGCATCGCCGATGTTGTTGCCATGGATAAGGTGCACCGGCAGGCCCAGCGCGAGTGCGGGCTTTAGCGACTGCGCGCCGATCAGGTCGCCGCAGTGGATCACGGCTTGCGCGCCCAGTGCCTTGGCCTCGCGCACGGCTTGCGCGAGCGGCTCGGCGCGGTCATGGCTGTCGGAGACGATGCAGACTTTCAAGCGCGCCTCCTGGCCAGGCTCCGGGGAAACCGTTCCATATTGCGGCCTGGCATGACCATATGAACATCGATTCCTTGCGCGAGCAGGGTGCTCCCGGGGAGAATGCGCCCCAGGAGCGAACCATGGACCACCTTCATCCCAAGCAAGCCCTCGACGCGCTGAACAGCAACCCGAACACGCTGTTGATCGACTGCCGCACCGAGATCGAGTTCTTCTATGTGGGCCACCCCGTCGATGCGATCAACATCGAATGGAACACGGCGCCCGAGTTCGACGTCAACCCGCATTTCGCCGACGAGGTGCTGCGCATGGCTGGCCGCAAAGACCGACCGGTCATCTTGATCTGCCGCAGCGGAAAACGCTCCGTCGACGCCGGGGCCGAGCTTGAGAAACACGGCTTCACCCATGTGAGCAACGTGCTCGAAGGCTTCGAGGGCGAGCTCGACACCGAGCACCACCGGGGCACGGTGGGCGGCTGGCGCAAGCACGGCCTGCCGTGGCGGCAGGTATAGCCGTACAGATCAGCGTGGGCGGCGGCTCGCGCATGGGAGATGTGGGCGAGTTGTCTGCCATTGCCTGTCCGTTAGCGGCTACACCGCAGCGACCGGCTTCGCGTCCAGCTCGGCGTAGTAGGCGCGCAAAATCTCAACCACCTCGGGCCGGCTGAATTCGGGCGGCACGTCGGCACCCGCCGACAGCGATTTGCGGAACTGCGTGCCGCTGACCTGAAGCCTGTCGGCGTCGTCATGCGGGCAGGTGCGCCCCGAGGCCATGCCGCCGCACTTGTAGCACCAGAACGCCACATCGATCTTCAGCGCCTGGGTCTGCAAGGCGCCTTCGGGGATCTCGTCGAAGATGTGGTGTGCCTCGAACGGGCCGTAGTAGCTGCCCACGCCGGCGTGGTCGCGTCCGACGATGAGGTGCGAGCAACCGTAGTTCTGGCGGAACAGGGCATGCAGCAAGGCTTCGCGCGGGCCGGCGTAGCGCATGTCCAGCGGGTAGCCGGCCTGCACGATCGTCGAGGGCACAAAGTAGTTCTTCGCCAATACGGCGATCGCCTGGGTGCGCACCTCGGCTGGAATGTCGCCGGGCTTGAGCGCACCGAGCAGGGAATGCACAAGCACGCCGTCGCACACCTCGATTGCCACCTTGGCGAGGTACTCATGCGAGCGGTGCATGGGGTTGCGCGTCTGGAACGCGGCGATTCGCGACCAACCGAGCGAGCTGAACAGCTTGCGCGTCTGCGCCGGCGTCATGAACAAGTCGCCGTACTTCTCGGGGAAGCCGCCGCGCGACAGCACCTTGATCGGACCCGCCAAGTTGACTTCAGGCTGCTCCATCACCATTTTCACGCCGGGGTGCGCCGGGTCGATGGTGCGGAACACGCGCACGCATTCGTGGGCTTTGTCGATGCGGTACTTCTCCGTCACGCGCATCGTGGCGAGGGGCTCGCCGTCAAGCGCGTCGACCAGAGCGACTTCCTGGCCGATGGCGATCTTCTCCGCCGCCGCGGGCAATGCCGACACGGTGATGGGTATCGGCCAGAACAAACCGCTCGCGGTTTTCATGTCGTCGCACACGCCGCGCCAGTCGGCGTGCGACATGAAGCCGCTGAGCGGCGTGAAGCCGCCGATGCCCAGCATGATGATGTCGCCGCGCTCGCGCGAACTCACCGGCAGACGCGGCAGCGTCAGCGAACGCTGGCGCTCACGTTCGAGTTCACCTCCTGTCAGCAGCAGGGGTGTCAACTCGGCGCTGCCGTGCGGAGGAACCAGGGTCTTCATGAGTGCGGCCGATGTTACGCAGCGGGCCTGAAAGAAAAAAGCGGAGAATTCAGCTCAATGTGATCGATAAACCAGATCAGTCGTGGCTACCGCAACTGCACCAGCGCTTGCGCCTGTCGTTGCGCCAACTCGAAGTCTTCGCCGCGATCGCGCGCAGTGGCTCGACGCGTTTGGCCGCCGGGCGCGTGGCGCGCTCGCAGTCGGCGGCGTCAGCCGCGCTGGCTGAACTTGAGGTGGGCCTGGGCGTGCAACTGTTCGACCGCGTCGGCCGGCGCCTCATGCTCAACGAGAACGGCCGGGCGCTGTTGCCCGCGGCGACGTCGCTGCTCGATCACGCTGCCGAAATCCAGGGCCTGTTCAACGCCGAGCACGCGGCCACGCTGCGCGTCGCGGCGAGCCTGACGATCGGCGAGTACCTGCTGCCCGACGTGGTGGCGAAGTGGCGCTTGTCACATCCGCACAGCGCGGTGCGTCTGGCGATCGCCAACACGACCGAAGTGATCGCCGCCGTGGCGGGCTTGGAGGCCGACGTCGGTTTCATCGAAGGGCCGCAAACCCACCCCGACCTGCAGGTGCGCTCCTGGTTGAGCGACGAACTCGTGATCGTCGCGGCGCCGAGTCATCCTCTCGCTGCCGCGCGCGCCAGCGTGGCGCAACTCGCCGAGGCCACATGGATACTGCGCGAGCATGGCTCGGGCACGCGCCAGGCGAGCGACAGTTGGCTCATCGAACACCTGGGTGGCCTGAATGTGGGCTTTGAGCTAGGCAGCACCGAGGCGATCAAGCGCCTGGCCGCGGCCGGCGCCGGCCTGGCCTGCCTGTCGCGCCACGCCGTGGCGCAGGCCCTGGCGCGGGGGGAACTGGTGGCGTTGCGCACGCGGCTCCCGGTTGCGCGGCGTCGCCTGGCGATGGTGCTGCGGCGCGACAAACGCCTCGGTCGCGCGACGCAAGACTTCATCGACCACTGTGGTGCGTTGGCCCCCAGCGGCAAGCGCGGCGGCGGCGCGTCGAATATCAGTGGCGGCGCATAGAATCGATTCGTCCACACTGCCGGGGCCGCCATGCACACCCGCCGCGAGCTGATCGCGCTTTCAACGCTGCGTGCGCTTGGCGCAGTCTCGGCGGTCGCTTGCGGCGGCGGACCGGCGTTCGCGCAAGCGCCACGCGCGCGCTCCGCGGGCGGTGGTGCGGCGCCGCTGCCCGCGGTCGGCCAGATCTTTCAGGTGCCCGATGAAGTGACGCTGCTCGACGGCACGCGCCTGCGCCCGGTCCACGACCGCAACCATGTGCTTGTGCTGTACTGGTGGGCGAGTTGGTGCCCGTTTTGCGCCATCCAAAGCCCGATGCTCGACAGGCTCTGGCGCGCCAAGCGCGACGCGGGTCTGCGCATGTTGGGGCTGGCTGTAGACAAGAAGCGCGAAGACGCCGTCGCCCACGCGCGGGCCACGGGCAACGCCTTTGCGTCCGCCTGGGTGAGCCCCGAAATCGAGCAGGTGATGCCCCGGCCGAAGGGCCTGCCGGTGCTGCTGGTGCTGGGGCGCGACGCGAAGGTGCTGATGGCCGAGGCCGGCCAACTGTTCCCGGAAGACATAGCCGACATCGCGCGCTTTCTGTAGCGGGCGCGCCGTGCTCAGCGTTGCGCGAAGCGCTTTTTCAGCTCCGGCAGCAGGCCGCCGGCTTCCACCCGGTCGAGCAAGAATTCCGGGATAGGCTGGCAGGGCAAGGTTTGGTGCGGTGCAAAGGCATTGCTGCGCGTCACCCGCGAGGTGCGCGCATCAAATTCAATCGGCTCACCGTCGTCAATCAGGCCGGCCTGCGGGCAGGTCAGCAGCAGCAGGCCGACGTTGAAGGCGTTGCGGAAATAGAGACCCGCGAACGACGGCGCGATCACTGCGGCGATGCCCAGGTACACCAGCACGGCAGCGGCCTCTTCGCGCGATGAGCCGACGCCAAAGTTGTCGCCCGCGACGATCACATCGCCGCGCTCGAGTTTGCTGGCGAATCCCGGCCGCAGCAGCTCCAGGCAGTGGCGCGCCGTGACCTCGATGCCGAAGTTCAACGTCGACGCGGGCGCGATCTGGTCGGTGTTGATGTCGGCGGGGAGTTTCCAGACCCTCATCCGAGGATCTCCCGCGCATCGCAGACCGTGCCGCGCAATGCCGAGGCCGCCACGGTGTAGGGCGAGGCGAGGAAGACGCGTGTGTTCGTCGAGCCCATGCGGCCCTTGAAGTTGCGCGCCGTCGATGAAATCACCGTGCTGCCCTCGGGGATGGCCTGGCCCTGGCCAGCGCAGGCGCCGCAGGTGCTGGGCAGCACGGTGGCGCCGGCTTCGACCAGGCGCCGCATGATCCCGTCGCGCTCGGCCAGGCGCCGGTCGTGTTCGCTTGCCGGGGCGATGAGCAGCTTCACATGGGCCGCGATGCGAAACCCGGCAAGCACCTGGGCGGCGGCGCGCAGGTCGTCGATCTTCGCGCCGGTACACGCACCGATGTAGGCCACGTCGATGCGCGTGGGCTCCAGGTCATCGACCGGGCGCACGTTCGCCGGGCTGCCCGGCAGCGCAACCTGTGGCGCGAGGGTCGAGGCATCGAAATGGTGGAAGGTGCCGGCGGCGTCTTCATCGCTCGCCCAGCGGTCTACTTCAACGTCTTGTTTGCCTCTGGCGGAGAGCCACGCATAGGTGGTGAGGTCGGGCGCGATCAGCCCGGTCTGCGCGCCCAGCTCGGTGCTCATGTTGCACAGCGTCATGCGCTCGGGCATGCTCAAGGCCCGCACCGCCTCGCCGCAGTATTCGATGGCGCCATAGCGCGCGCCATTCAGGCCGAAGCGGCCGAGCATCGCCAAGGCCATGTCTTTCGCGCTCACGCCCAGGCCCAGGCGCCCGCTCCAGCGCATGAACTTCGTGTGCGGTACCGTCAGCCAGATCTCGCCGGTGGTCACGACGCCGAGCATCTCCGTCGCGCCCACGCCGAACATGTAGGCGCCGAACGCGCCGCCGGTGGCTGAATGCGAATCGCCGCCGACGCAAAACATGCCCGGGCGGATGTGCCCTTGCCGCGGCACCACGACGTGGCTGATGCCGATAGAGTCATACACATGCGGCAACTCCAGCTCGGCGGCCCAGTCGCGCGCGATGCGCACGATGCGGCGCGACTCGTCATTCAGCTCGGGCACATGGTGGTCGTTCACGAGCACGACCTTGTTCTTGTCCCACACCGTCGCGCCGAGTTCCCGAAGCATGGGGGCCAGGCGACGCGGCCCGCTGGAGTCGTGGAACATCGCCAGATCAACCTGGCAGGTGACGATTTCCCCGGGCAGCACGCGCTCGCGCCCCGCCGCCCGCGCCACCAGTTTTTGCGCGAGCGTGCACGCCGTGCCGGCGCGGGTGCGCTGGCGGCGTTCGGTCGGCAACTGAGCGGTGAGCATGGGGCGCGAGAGTGAAGGGTTTGCAGCGGCTTGTCAAGACACTCAAGCCGGTGTAGACGCCCTGCTTGAAGCGCATGCCGCGGGCGTTGCGCGGGGGCCTCACAATCGGCGTCTCCGCGGTTGATCGTGAGGAGCGTTCATGAAGCGTCGTCTGCTGCTCTGTGCCGCGCCGTCGTTCGGGCTGGCGCCATTGACGGCGCGGGCGCAGCCGGTCTATCCCTCCAAACCCATACGCTACATCGTGCCGGTGGCGGCAGGCGGGGGCAACGACTTCATCGGCCGCACCGTCACGGAACGCTGGGCGCGCCAGCTCGGCCAGAGTTTCATCGTCGAAAACATCGCGGGTGGAGGTGGCTCGATCGCGGCGATGACGGTGGCCAAGGCGGCGCCCGACGGCTACACGTTGATGCAGGGTTATGTGGCGACCCACGCCACCAGCCCGGCGACGCGCAAGCTCGGCTATGACCCGATCAAGGACTTCACGGCCATCGGCATGATCGGCGGCACGCCCAACGTGCTCGTCGTTCCGGCGGCGCTGGCGGCAAAAGATCTGAAGGAGTTCATTGCCTACGTGCTCGCGAACCCGGGCAAGCTCAACTATGGTTCGGCCGGCGTGGGCTCGTTGACGCACCTGACGATGGAGCTGTTCAAGCAGGCGATCGGCGGATTCATCGTGCATGTGCCGTACCGTGGCATCGCCCCGGCGTTCAACGATTTCCTGGGCGGCCAGACGCAAGCCATGTTTCCGGGGCTGGCCGCGGCGATGCCGCACATTCGCTCCGGGCGCGTGCGGCCGCTGGCCGTGACCGGCACGGCGCGCCACCCCTTGTTCAAGGACTTGCCGACGCTCATTGAGTCTGGCTTCAAAGGCTTCGACGCGGTGCAGTGGTATGGCGCGGTGGGCCCGGCGGGAATGCGCGAGGACATGGTGACGCTGCTCAACGAGACGCTGAACAAGACCCTGGCGGCGCCCGACATGACGGAGAAACTCAGCTCCGAGGCGGTCGAGACGATGCCGATGAGCCCGGCGCAGTTTGCGCAGTACATCCGCGTTGACCTGGCGCGCTGGACCCAGCTCGCCCAAGAGCGGAAGATCCAGGCGGAGGGCTGAACGCTGAAAGCTGAAAGTGCGAGCGCCATCGGTGCAGCGCCAGCCCTGATCGAACCACTGAGCAGGAAGCCAAGCAAGAAACCAAGCGGGAATATTCTCGGTGCGTCAAACGTATAGCTTGGCCCAGACGGCATTGTTGCGACCCGGGTAGCCCGCAGTGGCGCGCCACCGGCGGATCATGTTCTGATCCGCACTGAGTCCAGCCGGGGCGGGCGGGCCCGGGCGCTCAGTTTGAAAATTCAACTCACCAAACCAAGGAGATCGAGCATGCAGAGTTCAAGTCGGTGGATGTTGCGCGCGCTGACCGGCGCCGCGGCAGTCATTGTGGCGTCGTGCGCCTCAGCGCCGGGCGCGGGGGGAGCAGGCGCGGGCGGCGGCATGAGCTTCTTCGTGACGAGCACCAGCCCGGGCAAGGGCGCCGATTTCGGCGGCCTGGCCGGCGCTGACCAACATTGCCAGGCACTCGGCGGGTCGGGCGGCGCGGGCAGCAAGACCTGGCGCGCGTATCTGAGCACGCAGGGCAAGGACGGCGCGGCCACCGTGAACGCGCGCGACCGCATCGGCAAAGGGCCCTGGCATAACGCCAAGGGCGATCTGATCGCGCGCGATGTCGATGCGCTGCACGGCGCCGGTAACAACGTGACGAAGCAGACCGCGCTGAGCGAAAAGGGTGCTGTGATTGCGGGGCGCGGTGATACGCCGAACCGGCATGACATCCTGACCGGCTCGCGCACCGATGGCACGGCCTACGCGCCGGGTGACCCCGACATGACCTGCGGCAACTGGACGCGCAGCGGCGCCGAGGGCGTGGCGGTCGTGGGCCACCATGACCGCGTTGGCCCGACGGCCGACCCCTGGGCGACGTCATGGAACTCATCGCACCAGTCGCGCGGTGGCTGCAGCCAGACCGCGCTGCGCGGCACCGGCGGCGACGGCTTGCTCTACTGCTTCGCGGCGAACTGACCGGGAACGCAGGAGCCTGCTACCGCCCAGGCTCCGAGCCGCTTCACCCAACAGTGCGCCAACAGTGCGCACTGCGTTGACGCCGCAGCGCGCATGCCAGCCAGCTCAAGGCGCGCTGCGGTAGGGTTCCTCAAAGGCCAGAAACTCCTGCTCGGCCAGCGCGTCGCGCACCCAGTCGGCGACACCCGGGCTGGCCCACAGGCGCCGGGTGTAGGCGGCCAGCTCCGCCGGCACCGGCAGCGCGTAAGTGCGCAGCCGCGCCGCC
>JANOLJ010000367.1:0-2078 GCA_031419715.1 Burkholderiales bacterium
CGAAGACCTCAGCGCCAGTCTGGAAGGCGATTCTGCAGCGCACGGCACCTGTTCGTGCTGAGGCACATTCATGCCCACATCGAGACGCTGCAGCGCAGCATCGCCGACATCGACCGCTATCTGCTCGCGGCGATGCAGCCCTATGCCTGGGCGCACGAGTTGCTCCAGACCATTCCGGGTATCGACGAAGTCGCAGCCGCGCTGATCCTCAGTAAGCGTTCCGCGAACCCATCTTTCATCTCGCCGTTGAAGCTGCGAACCTCTCGTCTCGGCAATCAACCAACGAGACGAGGTGAACATGGATCGACAGCAGATGCAGCGCTGCCTGGAGCGGGTAGCGGCGTATCGGGCCTCTGGCCTGAAGGCCAAGGCATGGGCGCAGGCCAACGGCGTGGCGTTGGGCATGCTCGGCAGTTGGTGCGCCCACGCGGCGCGCTGGCAAGCGCGGCTTGACGGCGGCGGCGCCACGCCCTCGGCAGCGCCCAAGCCCAGCGGCTTTGTGGCCGCCCGCGTGGCGTCCAATGCGCTGGCGACGACATCGATACGCGTGGAGCTGAACGCCGGGGCCACGCGGCTCGAATTGCATTGGCCCGTGGCGCACACCCGCGAGCTTGCCGCGTTGCTGCGGGAGATCGGCCGATGATTCGCATCGAGACCATCTGGCTCGCGCTGGGCGCGAGCGACCTGCGCGGCGGTATCGACCAGCTGCTGGCCCAGGTGGTGCGCGGCTTCGCGCTGGGCGCGCAGGCGCACCACGCCTACGTCTTCGCCAACCGCCGCGCCGACCGGCTCAAGGTGCTCGTCTACGACGGCGCGGGAATGTGGCTGTGCACGCGGCGCTTGCAGGCCGGCGGCTTTGCCTGGCCGCGCGAGGACGCAGGCACGGGCTCGCTCAACCTCACGCGCGAGCAGTTCGACTGGCTCGTTGCGGGCCTGCCCTGGCAGCGCCTGGGTGCGCGCGAGCCGCACTCCATCACGGTGGTGTGATGCGCGCGCGTTCGATCAAGATTGCAGCCCGACATTGGCGCGTTTGTCTATTGATGAATGTCCCGCTTCTCGCGCGCGCGTGCGCGCGAGATACTTTCGGCCATGCTCGAAGGTTCCAACCCACACGCAGACGCTCACTCAGACGCAAAGACACTCGATCTCCACAGCGCAGCCGATTCGGTGCTGGTGCCGCGCAGTCTGATCGAGCGCATGCAAGGCGAGCTGAAGTTCGAGAAGACCCGAAACGAGGCGCTGAACTTCGAGATCGCGCGCCTGAAGCGCTGGCGCTTCGGCGCCTCCAGCGAGAGCCTGGAGTCGAGCACGCAGGCGGTGCTGTTCGACGCCATCGTGCTGGACACCGCGCTCGAAGACCGGGCGGCCCAAGACGAGATCAAGCCGCCGGCAACCCCCTCGCCCCCGAAGCGCCAGGCGATCCGCCAGGCGCTGCCCGCGAGCCTGCCGCGCATCGAGCGTCACCACGAGATCGAGGCGACGCACTGCGCCTGCGGTCAAGCGTTCAAGCGCATCGGCGAAGAGGTCAGCGAGCAACTCGACTGCGTGCCCGCGCAATTCTTCGTGCTGCGCCACATCCGCGGCAAATACGCCTGCGCGTGCTGCCAGACGATTGCAGCGGCGCCGATGCCCGCGCAGATCATCGACAAGGGCATCCCCGCGCCGGGGCTGCTCGCCCAAGTCGTCATCGCCAAACACGACGACCACCTGCCGCTGTACCGGCAGACCGAAATCTACGCGCGCTCGGGCGTGCACATCCCACGCTCGAGCATGGCGCAGTGGGTGGGCATCTGCGGCGTGCGATTGACACCGCTGGTCGAGGCGCTGCGCGAGTACATCCTCAAGCACAGCGTGATCCACGCCGACGAGACACCGGTGGCGCTGCTCGCGCCGGGCAAGGGCAAGACCAAGCGCGCCTATGTGTGGGTGTACCGCACGACGAACTTCGTGGCGATCAACGGCAAAGGACGCGCGGTGCTGTTCGACTTCACGCCAAGCCGCGCGGGCGAACACCCGCGGCGCGTGTTGCAAGGCTTCACCGGTACGCTCGCGACCGACGACTATTCGGGCTACCACGC
>JANOLJ010000368.1:0-16688 GCA_031419715.1 Burkholderiales bacterium
CTGCCAAGAGCTGTTGAATCGCTTCTATCGCGTCGTCCTGCTTTAAGGTCCGCTTGATCTCGTTCTGTGCATCCATCCGCGACGATAAAAGGTGTCGTCAAAAATGTCCAGCGGTTTTTTCAGGTAACGGGCAGGCCTAGCGGGAAATGGATCAGAGCGCTTGCACTTCCGTGAGGAGTTGCTCGTCGGTGTACGGCTTGGTTACGTGCCCTTTGGCGCCAAGCATCTGGCCCCAGGCCTTGTCAGCCTTCTGGCCTTTCGACGTCACGAGCACCACCGGGATGTTCTTCGTCGCGCCGTCGCTTCGGAGCGCGCGCGTCGTCGCAAACCCATCCATGCCGGGCATGTTGACGTCCATCAGAATCGCGTCGGGCTTCATGCGCTTGACGGCGGCGATGGCTTCGACGCCGTTGTTCGCGGTGCTGACCTGATAGCCGTTGGCGCTGAGCACTTTTTCAGCGCGGGCGCGGTGCGTCGGGTCGTCGTCGACGATGAGGATGTTGCGTGCCATAAAGTCTCCTGGGTGGTGGGGTGAAACAGGGTGGAAGGGTGTTCGGGTCTAGATAACGTCGCTCAGAACCGGTGCCGGCCGTGTGCGGCGCGCCGCTCGCGGTGCGCTCTGCGCCGCGGGCTGCGTCGCAGCTTCTCCCGCCGGCTGAGGCATGTACTGCGCCAGCGTTTCCTGCAATTGCTTGGATTCCACGGGTTTGGTGAGGTAGGCGTCGCAGCCCGCCATCTTTCCGCGAATGCGGTCGAACGGTGAGGACTTGCTCGTCAACATGATCACCGGCAGTTTGGCCGCGCCACGCAGCTTGGCCTTGATCTGCTTGCAGCCTTCATAGCCGTCCACACCGGGCATCAGCACGTCCATCAGCACGCAGGCGAAGGCGGTGCCGGAGATGGCCAGCATCGCGGCTTCCACGTTTTCTGCTTCGCTCACTTGGTAGCCGCGCGCTTCGAGCTGTGAGCGCAGATGCGCGCGCACTGCCAGGCTGTCGTCGACGATGAGCACCGGCCGTGGCGATCCGGCCGCAAGCACCGCCTCGACACTGGCGGTGGCGCTGACAGCTGCACTCTCCACGGCGGCGGGCGCAGCGTTTCGGGCTTGCGTTCCGGGGCCTTGCTCGAGCGCACGCGCCAGCAGAATCGGCAGAATCGGCCATTGCACCGGCCGCTTGGCCAGCGTATGCCCGGGCGCCGCGTGTCTGCCGTCGACCCAGATCACGGCCTTGCCGGCGAGTGACGGCTGGCGCTGTGCCCACTCCATGGCGCGCGCGTCGAGCGCGTTGATCATCACCACATCAGCCTCGTCGACTTCTGAGTCGGCGAGCAACTGCAGACGCGGCGTGCGGCGCTGCGACAGCTTGACGGTACCGTCGAGCAGACTGCGTTCGACGGCGCTGAAGCCCCGAACGACCAGGCGCAGCGCCGGAACCTCACTCGCCTCGGCTGCCGCCGCACTGGCCGCGGTGGCTGCGGTGGCAGATTGCCGGGTGCCTGCTAGATCGGCCGAAGCCGGGGTCGCATTTTTTGCCGGCACCTGCGTCGGTACCGCCGCGGGTGCAGCCCAAGGCGCACGCGCAACGCTTTCTGAAGCGGGTTCGTCCAACGCGGCAAATTTCGAAGTCGATCGCTTCCGCGCGGGTGCCGCTGGAGCCGCGGCAGGTTCGAGCGCGGCGAATTTGGAGTTCGTCGTCTTGCGCGGCAGCGCGGAAGGTTCGAGCGCGGCGAACTTTGAGTTCGAGGCTTTCCGCGCGGGCGTGGTGGGTGGAGCCGCGGGTTCGAGCGCCGCGAATCTTGAGCTGGGCGCCCTGCGCGCTGCCACGGGGGCCGCGCTTGGCGCCACCGCGCGCGGCGGGCCCAACGAGTACTTCGCCATCAGTTCCGGCGTCAGCGGCGCACGTACGCGTGGTTTCGCGGCCGGCTGCGGTGCGGGTTCGAAGGGATCGCTCCGGTCGCGCAGCAAATCGAGCGGCAGCGCGAGTGTCGAAGGAAAGTTGTCGTCGTCGCGGGTCTTGCGTTTTGTCATTGCAGCTCCCTTCGCGCATGCGAAACGATTGTCGATTCGCATTGCGCTGCGCGCTCGACGGCGAGCGTGAATAACCCGACCTTCGCGGGGTTGGTTTGCATCGTGGGTTCAGCGACGTTCAGTTTCATTCGCAGTGCAACTCAGTGCGGCTCGCACCATGTTGGCACAAACTACATCGCGACAATCTGTCTGCGGATCGCGTGTGTGAATTTACGGCGCTAGGGGTGCGAACTTGAGCTGCGGCGCTTCCGCAAGTCAGCTCTTTTCGATGCGCGGCGTGAACTAGTTGGGCCTTGCATGGCTTGCCTTCAAAACAGCTTGCCCAGCAGCACGGTCATGCCGGCGAACACGCTGCGCTTCGGGGCAGCATCGGAGAGGCCGCGTGCCAACCCAAAGTCGAGCACGACGCGCTTGCTCCACGAATAACTCGCCGCACCGAGCCATTGGCTGGCCGCGGTGGTGCCGCGCTGTGCGCTGCCGGAAATGTCAGTCGCCAGGCTCCATTTCGGCCCCAGCGCATACGACGCGCCCAGCGCCCACAGCAGTTGATTGCGCCCTTGGCCGGGGTCCGCAGCGCCAAGCCTCACGGCGCCCAGGTTGGCGTCGATGTGCCAGCCGCCGTCCAGATCAGCGCTGTAGATGCCGAGCAGCGAATAGTCGCGCTTGCCGCTGCCCAGACCATTCTTGGCGGTAGGCAGTTTGATGCCGGCTTCGACGCCGAAAGCCGAATCGTCGCCGGAGGCAGCGCGGTGCTTGAGCGTCAGCACGGTATCGCCGCCGCCGCGCAGGCTGGGCCCACCGCTGGGGCCGGTGCGGACCAGCGCCTCGCCACCGAGGGACACACCCCAATCCTCGGAAAAGGCGATCTTGGCCAGGTAAGGCAGGCTGTCACGCCGCGGCGTGCCAGTACCCCCGAGGCGCTGCACGCCGAATTCGACATCGAGCCAGCCGGGCTCGGAAAGCGCCGAACCAGCGGCGACGTCGGGTCGAAACGGCGTCGCGCTCGGCGCCTCGGCGGCGCAGGCCAGTGCCGGCCACAGCGCAAACGCCGCCACCGCGCAGGCAATGCGCCAGGCGGTGAGCGGACGCGACAACGTCACAGCCACCGCACGCGAGTCAGCAGTCATGGTTTGCTTCAGCTCGAAAGTCGGAGCGGGTGGGCTCGGGCGAGTGCCGCGCTCGGAATCATTCAAAAACTCGTCCACTCGTCGTCGGTGCCCGTCTTGCGCGGCGCCTCGGTCGCGTATTCGGGTTGCTTAGCCGGCTTCTGCGCGGCCGCGGGTTTGGCGCCCAGGCGCGACACGTTCTTCGCCCGGTTTGGCCCGCGCCGCTCAGCTTGCGCGTGGCTCTGCACCTGCACGCTGGCTTCGAGCACCGGCGCCTGCGCATACTGCTGGTGCTCGCCCTGGCTGAGCTTGAACACCGCCACCGCTTGCACGAGTTGTTTGGCCTGGCCCTTCAGGCTTTCGGCGGCCGCGGCGCTTTGTTCCACCAGCGCCGCGTTCTGCTGCGTCGCCTGGTCCATCTGCGTGATCGCCTCGCCCACCTGCGCCACACCGGCGCTTTGCTCGACGCTGGCGCTGCTGATCTCGCCCATGATGTCGGTGACGCGCTTGATCGCCGTGACGATCTCGCTCATCGTCACTCCGGCCTGGTCCACCAGCGCCGTGCCTTGCGCGACGCGCTCGACGCTCGCACCGATCAGCTGCTTGATTTCCTTGGCCGCTTCGGCCGAGCGCTGCGCCAGGCTGCGCACTTCGGATGCCACGACCGCGAAGCCGCGGCCCTGCTCGCCGGCGCGCGCCGCTTCGACCGCGGCGTTCAGCGCCAGGATGTTCGTCTGGAAGGCGATGCCGTCAATCACAGAGATGATGTCGGCGATCTTCTTTGACGAATCGTTGATGCCCTTCATCGTGTCCACCACCTGGCCAACGACTTCGCCGCCCTTGATCGCCACGGTGGAGGCACCCATCGCCAACTGGTTCGCCTGTTTGGCGTTGTCGGAGTTTTGCTTGACGGTCGATGAAAGTTCTTCCATCGACGCTGCGGTCTCTTCGAGTGAAGACGCCTGCTGCTCGGTGCGGTTCGAGAGATCCATGTTCCCAGAGGCGATCTGCGCGCTCGCCGTGGCCACGCTGTCGGCGTTGCTGCGCACACCCACGACGATGCGCTGGAGGTTGTCTCGCATGTGCGCCAGCGCACCGATCAACTGCGCCGTCTCGTCCTTGCCGTCGGCAGTCAGCTCCACTGTCAGGTCACCCTCGGCAACGCGCGACGTGGCCTCGATGGCACGGTTCATCGGCCCCGTGATCGAACGCGTGATGAGCCAACCAAACAGCACCGCCAAGGCAACGCACAGCGCATTCGCACCGATCAGCACATTGCGCGCCTGGTTGTAGTCGCCCACCGCCGTTTCGTACTGCTTTTAGGTGAGAGATTCCTGGAATTGAATGTTCACGTCGAGAGCGTCCTGCCACTTTTGCGCGGCCGGTCCGGCCTCCTTGAGCAGCAACGCAACGGCCGCATCGTCCTTGCCGGCATGGGCCAGATCGATCACCTTGTTGTTCAGCGCGCGCGAAACTTCCGCCGCGGCGGCGATGGCGGCGCGATTCACCTTGCCGGTCTCGCTGGCCGGAAACTTTTGCAGCGAGTCCCATGCTTTGTCGTAGTGGGTGCGCGCCTTGAGGAGCTTCGCTTCTTCGGTCTGAACCGCGACTGGGTCGTGCAGCAGCACCATCGTGCGCATGACGCGCGACACGACATGCACTGATTCGGCCATTTCGTTGTTGAGCTTCACCTTGACGTTGTTGTCGGTGACGATGTCTTCCAGGTTGTGCTCGACCAGCGCCAGCTCCTTGAGCGCCAGGCCTGCCGAAGCGACCGACATCACCACCACCAGCCCGAAAGCGAAGCTGAGCCGTGTACCAATCTTGAAGTCCGTGAATTTCATGGTGAATTTCCTTGTACGTTCGCGACGAAACGCCTTACTGCAATGTTTGTTCGACCAGACCCATTTCCGGGCTCGACATCAGTTTTTCGATGTCGACCAGGATCAACATGCGCTCACCCACCGCGCCGATCGCCAGCAGGTGCTCACCCTGGATGCTTGAGTTGAACGCTGGCACCGGACGAAGTTGCTCGGGCGTCAGCGTGATCACATCGGACACCGCGTCCACCACCATGCCGACGATGCGCGAACCGATGTTGAGCACGATCACGACGGTGAAGCTGTCGTAGTTCACCTGCTCCAGGTTGAACTTCAGCCGCATGTCGACGATCGGCACGATCACGCCGCGCAGGTTCACGACACCGCGAATGAACGGCGGTGAATTGGCCAGGCGCGTCGGCTCTTCGTAGGAACGGATTTCCTGCACGCGCAGGATGTCGATGCCATATTCCTCGGCGCCGAGCTTGAAGGCGAGGAATTCGCGCAGCGTCGTCGCGGCCGACGTGCCCGCCGGGTCATGGGGCGACTTGCTGGCGCCAGTCAAGGTTGCAGTTTGCAGGCTCACGGGGATGCCTTTCTCGGGGTTCGGGTGCCCCGCGGTCCGGGTAGACCGGGCGGGGTATTTCATCAAGGAACGCTTGTGGTCAATTTACGGCAGCGAGGGCGAAAACTTGAGCCGAAAAGAGGCACGATGACGGCGCAGTTCTTGGTCGGCGTGAGTTGGTCGCGCGGTTTCGGTGGAGCGACGCGGCGCGCGCAGCCCCAAGCAGCCCCACCGCACCTAGCCACAAGGTCAGGGCCGACGAGCCGGACCGGGCAATCCTCGATGACGTGAGGCACAGAGCCGATCCACGGCGCTCGGAACGCTGCAATCGTTCCCGCCGAATCGCCTTTGTTGGGCTATGCCAGCAGGCCGGTCAGGTCGATCCAAACATCGGCAAGGCCGGCCACGGCGGTCAGACTCGGAGTTTCGGTGGCGGTGATGTCGGCATAGGCGTCGCCCGCCGGTCGGCGGTAGAAGCGCACCAGGTTGTTTTCCAGATCGACAATCCAGACTTCTGGCACGCCGTGGCGAGCGTACAGGGGCAGTTTGATGCCACGGTCGTAGCGCAACGAGGAATCGGACACTTCAATGAGCAACATGACGTCGGCTGCGCCAGGGTGCCTGTCCCGATAGCTGCCGACTTGATGCTGCGTCAACATCAAATCCGGCTCGGGCTCGGAGCGCTCGGACAGCCGCAGCGGCAATTGGCAGGAAACCAGCGCCCGCTCGCCGACCGCTACAAGCAGTCTCTGGTTCAAGACACGCACCGCTGCGGCGTGACGGCTGTTCATCGGTGCCATATCGATCACCTCCCCCTCGATCAGCTCGACCCGGGCGTCGGGCGCCAAAACGCCGGCCTCGGCCATGCGGTAGAACTGGTCCACCGTGATGCGATGGCGCGCCAGCAGATCGGGCTGTTCGATGATTCCCATGGGTTTGGTTCCGATGCGTCGCTACAGTTTAAGGCGATTCACCGATGCGCAGACACATCTTCGGCGCCGCAAGGCGGGACGACGGTCAGAGCGATCGTCTCTCTTGCTCAGTGCCGCGTGCGCCGCGCCAGGGAACCGACATCCAGGATCAGCGCCACGCGCCCGTCGCCCATGATGGTGGCGCCGGACACGTCGGGCACCTTTCGGTAGTTCGATTCCAGGTTCTTCACCACCACCTGTTGCTGGCCGAGCAGTGCGTCAACGAGCAGCGCCACGCGGCCCGAATCGGCTTCGACGACGACCATGATCCCCGCCACGCTTTCCGGGTCGCGGCGCGGCACGTCGAACACGCGCTCGAGTTCGAGCACCGGCATGTATTCGTTGCGCACTTCGACGACGCGGCCGTTGCCGCCGACCGTCTTGATGTGCTGCGGCTCGACCTGGAAGGTTTCGAGCACCGAGGCGATCGGCAGGATGTAGACCTCATCGCCCACCGCCACACTCATACCGTCCATGATGGCCAGTGTCAGCGGCAGTCGCACCTTGACGCTCATGCCATAACCTTCGGCAGACTCGATCTCGACCGTGCCACCCAGCGCCGTGATGTTCTTCTTCACCACGTCCATGCCGACGCCGCGGCCCGACACATCGGTCACGACTTCAGCGGTAGAGAAACCGGGCGCGAAGATGAGGCTCCAGACATCCGTGTCACTCATCGTGTCGGGCGCATCGATGCCGCGCTCGCGCGCCTTCGCGAGGAGTTTCTTGCGCGATAAGCCCTTGCCGTCGTCGCGCACCTCGATCACGATCGAGCCGCCCTGGTGTGACGCAGCGAGCGTCAACGTGCCGGTTTCGGGCTTGCCCCTGGCCAGGCGCTCCGCCGGCAGCTCGATGCCGTGGTCGCAAGAATTTCGCACCAGATGCGTCAGCGGGTCGGTGATCTTTTCCACCAGCCCCTTGTCCAGTTCCGTCGCTTCGCCCTTGGTGACGAAGTCCACTTTCTTGCCGAGTTTGGCCGCCAGATCGCGCAGCATGCGCGGGAAGCGGCTGAACACCAGCGACATCGGGATCATGCGGATCGACATCACCGACTCTTGCAAGTCGCGCGTATTGCGGTCCAAGTCGGCCAGGCCCTTGGCGAGCTGCGCGTAAAGACCCGGGTCCATCTTCGCGCTGTTCTGCGCCAGCATGGCCTGCGTGATGACAAGTTCGCCGACCAGGTTGATGAGCTGGTCTACCTTTTCCACCGAGACGCGCAGCGTTGCCGCTTCGGCGCTCGCCGCGGCGGCTTTGGCCGGAGAAGCCTTCGCCGCGCTCGCGGCGGCACCGGACGCGGCTGCCGTTTGCACTTGCGCTGTGTCGGCGGTGCCCGGCGCACCTGGTGCGCCATCGAACAGGCCATAGCTGGCGTCTTCGGCCTTTGCCGGTTGCTCCACAGGTGCGCCAGGCGCGCCTTCGTGAAAACCATAGCCGGTGCCGAGCGGCAGCAGCTTGACCTGCTCGCGCGCCACATGAAAAGTGAACAGGTCCAGCAGATCGTTGTCGCTGCTCGACGTGATGACTTTGAAACGGCGCATGCCGTCGGCGGCTTGGCCACCGTCGAGCGGCTCGATCGTTCCGAGGTCGACGATTTCGCTGAACAGCTCGACCAGGTTGTTCGCCAGCTCGGGGGAATCAAGCGGCCCGACCACCAGTTCCAGCGCGCGCTTGCCGTCGGCCAATGGCGCGGCGGCCGGTGCGGTCGCTCTTGAGGCGCTGTCATCGCGGCGCACGCCGGGATCCGCCGCAGGCGCACTGCCGGCGTTGCCGGAAGATGGTGCAGATGCGCCCACCGGCGCCGCCTGCCCCGCCGACATCGCGCGAATGCTGACCAGCAACGCGCTGGTATCGACCACGTCGCCAGCGCCGCCTGCCTGATGCCGTGCGAGCTGCGCTTTCAGCGCGTCGCCCGACTTGAGCAGCACATCGACCATCGCCGCGCTCGGCTCGAGCTCGTGGCGGCGCAACTTGTCGAGCAGCGTTTCCATCTGGTGCGTGAGTTCGGCGACATCGCTGAAGCCGAATGTCGCGGCGCCGCCCTTGACCGAGTGCGCGCAGCGGAAGATGGAGTTCAGCTCTTCGTCGTCGGCCGACTCGATGTCGATCTCCAGGAGCTGCTGCTCCTTGCGCTCAAGGTTCTCACCGGCCTCTTCGAAGAAGACCTGATAGAACTGGGTCAGGTCCAGGCCGGGGTCGGCGCTGGGGCTCGATGCAGATGTTTCGCTCATGCGGGTTGTCCTGTCTCGGAAATGTCGTTATCCCGGCGCACGCCGGGATCCGCTGCGCCAAGGCGCTAACGCACCACTTTCTTGATCACTTCGATCAACTTGGCCGGATCGAACGGCTTGACCATCCAGCCCGTGGCGCCGGCGTTGCGCCCCGCCTGCTTCATCTCGTTGCTCGACTCGGTGGTGAGAATCAGGATCGGCGTGGACTTGAACTTGGGCTGGTCGCGCAGCGCCCTTGTCAGGCCGATGCCGTCCAGCCGCGGCATGTTCTGGTCGGTGAGCACGAGATCGAAGTCGCGTTGGCTCGCCTTTTCCAGCGCATCCTGGCCATCGACGGCTTCCGTCACGTCATAGCCTGCGTTCTGCAGCGTGAACGACACCATCTGGCGCATGGACGCAGAGTCGTCAACGGCAAGGATCGAATGCATGGGTTTCTCCGGGAGGTCTGACGGGTTTTCGGTTGCGGGTGGCCTGGGCTTGAGCCGATCAGAACAATTCGACGAAGCCGGTGTCCGTTTGGGCCTGAGTCACCGGGTTTGGGCGCCTCGGCGCTTCCGCGATTTCGCCTTCACCGTCTTCGTCGGCAGGGAACGCGTCGCGTGCGAGCCGGTCGGCGCAATGCCGCAGGCGCTGATTCGCATGCGCGATCAGTTGTGTGGACATGTCCTGGAACTGCAGTGCCTTGGCGGCCTTGCCGAGGTGCTGCACGGCGCGCTCGATAGCGGCGCTGTTCCCCGGCTTGACGACCTGCAGGCTGCGCAGTTGCAGCGTGGCGCCGATGAAGCCTTCCGTCAGCGTTTCGCAGGCGTCGGTGAGCATGCTCTGAAGATGATTCAGGTCGTTCGTCACCGACAGCAGGTGGTCCTGCAAGTCGGTGGCGACCCGCGGCTCCAGCGCATGAGCGTCGGGGGCATCCGGTGCGATCAAGGTGTTGAGTTTGTTCTGCATCGTCGATCCAACTCAGGGTTCGAATGGCCGCGCCATGCGGGGCAACGGGCTTGATTCTGAATATTTCGGTTCTGTCTTGAGGCGTCGATGACCGGCAAGAAACCGGCGCAAATGGTCCCGCCGGTCCCGCGCTAGAAGCCGAGGCTTGCCAGCAAGTCGTCCACCTCGCCTTGGTTGGTCACGACATCGGTGCGGCCCTGCGCGTTGTGCTGCGGTCCTTGCAGCGCCGATGTATCCACTTTCTGCGCCTGCTCGGGCGGCGCCGCCTGCACGAGCAGCTTGACCAGGCTGTCTTCCAGGTCACCCGCCAGTGCGACCACCTTGGCCACCACCTGACCGGTCAGGTCATGAAAGTCCTGCGACAGCATGATGTCGGTGAGGTGCGCGTCCACTCGCGCCGTCGCCGCCTCCACGTCGCCAACGAAATTCATCACCGAACCACTGGCCATGGCGCGCACCGGGTCGGCAGCGATCGCCTTGGCCATGCTGCGCGTCGCCGCGGCGATGCCGGCCTGTTCGGCCTTGGCCATCTCCACCAGGTTCAATAACTTGTCCGCGGCTTCGCCGGTTTTCTTCGCGATGTAGCTCAGGCGACTGCGCGCATCAGGCAAACCGCCAGCGGCGGATTGCAGCTTCGGGATGACGCCGAGCTGATTCAACGTGTCGTGCAGCAGCCGCGTGATCGCGCCGAGCTGATTGAACACTTCGGGCGATGCCGATGCCGCGGCGTCTTGCGGCGCGAGCGTCAAATATGGGTCCATCTTCATGTGGATGTCCTTCTTGTCGCGTGGCTAGACAATCAGGCCGGCGCCGCGAGTTTCTGCATGATCTTCTGGACTTTTTCTTCCAGCGTCGCTTTCGTGAAGGGCCTGACGATGTAGCCAGCGGCGCCCGTCTGCGCGGCCAGCACGACGTCTTCCTTGCGCGCTTCGGCCGTCACCATCAGCACCGGCAGATGCTTGAGGCCCGGATCGGCCTTGACAGCCTTGAGCAGGTCGAAGCCGTTCATATTTGGCATGTTGATGTCGGAGACGACGAAGTCGTACTTCGCCGTCTTGAGCATCGTCAATGCCACGGCGCCGTCTTCGGCTTCGTCGGCGTTGTTGCAGCCCATTTCCTTGAGCAGACCGCGCACGATGCGGCGCATCGTGGAGAAGTCGTCGACGATCAGGAATTTGAGGTCGGTGGGGTTGGTCATGGGAGTCCTCGCAGCCAAAGCTGAAGCTGACGTAAGTCTTATCGGGTGCCGTCAGCGGAAGTTGAGGCGGCAGGCTGTGCGGCCGCGGAAAGATCGACGATCGGCGGGTCCGCGCCGCTGATCCGCGCCTCGGCCTCGGCATTCATCACGATGATGCTGATGCGCCGGTTTGCCGCGCTTTGCGGGTCCTTGGGGTCGTAGGGCGAGATCGACGCCAGGCCCTGCACGCGCATCACGCGCACCTCGGGCAGGCCGCCCTGAATGAGTTCGCGCCGCGAGGCGTTCGCACGGTCACTCGACAACTCCCAGTTGCTGTAGCCGCGCTCACCCGCACCGAACGGCTTGGCATCGGTGTGGCCTTCCAGCGTCAACCGGTTCGGCACTTCGGCGAGCACATTGCCGAGTTCGGCGAGCAGGTCGCGCATATAGGGCTTGACCAGCGCGCTGCCGCTGTCGAACATGGGCCGGCCGTTTTCATCGACGATCTGGATGCGCAGACCGTCGCGTATCAGGTCCAGGCGAATCTGCGACTTCATCGCCGCGAGCTTGGGGTTGTTCGCCAGAATGTCTTCGACCTTGTCGCGCAGGCCCTTGAGCCGTTCCATCTCCAGGCGCCGCTGCTCGGCCTTGAGTGCGGCCAGATTGATCGTCTTCGTGTCGGGGGGCAGCTCGCCATTCTTCACTTGGCCGGTGGTGCGTGTGAAGTCTTTGCCGCCGCCCTTGACGACGTGCGACGCGTCGCCCGAGCCCGAACCGCTTTGCAACAGCGCCACTTTGAGCGGCGTATTGAAATAGTCGGCAATGCCCTTCTTGTCGCCGTCGGTCACCGAACCGAGCAGCCACATCAGCAAGAAGAACGCCATCATCGCCGTCACGAAGTCGGCGTAAGCAATCTTCCATGCGCCGCCGTGCGCACCATGCGCAGCCTTCTTGATGCGCTTGATGATGATCGGCTGGAGCTTTTTCGCGTCACCGGCCATGACAACCATCCATCACTTCTTGCCTTTCACATGACCTTCGAGTTCAGCGAAGGTTGGGCGGTCCGCTGAATAGAGCACCTTGCGCCCGAACTCCACCGCCACTTGCGGCGCATAGCCCTGCATGCTCGCCAGCAGCGTCGTCTTGATGCACTGCAGCTCCTTGCCGTTCTCGTCGTTCTTCTGTTCAAGCAGGCCACCCAGCGGCTCGACGACGGCGTAAGCGAGCAAGATGCCCAGGAACGTGCCGACGAGCGCCGAGCCGATCATTCCGCCCAGAATCGCCGGTGGTTGGCCCACCGACCCCATCGTGTTCACAACACCCAGCACCGCGGCGATGATGCCGAACGCCGGCAGCGCACCGGCCAAGCGCCCGATCGCCGCAACCGGGCCATGCGCCTCGTGGTGGTGCGTTTCGATTTCGCTGTCCATCAGGCTTTCGATCTCGTGCGCGTTCAGATTGCCCGAGACCATCATGCGCAGATAGTCGGTGATGAACTCCACCACATGGTGATCACTGCCGACGGTGGGGTACTTCTGGAACAGCGGCGAGTTGTGCGGCTCCTCGACGTCGGCCTCGATCGACATCAGCCCTTCCTTGCGTGCCTTTTGCAGCACGTCGTAGAGCAGCGCCATCAACTCCATGTAGCGCGCCTTCGAGTACTTGGAGCCCTTCAGCAACTTCGGGATCGCGGCCAACGTGGCCTTGAGCACCTTCGGCTGGTTGTTCACGACGAACGCGCCGAGCGCGCCGCCCATGATGGCCATCATTTCGGTGGGCAACGCCTTGACGATGACGCCGATGTTGCCGCCGTGAATGATGTACGCGCCGAAGATGCACCCCAGCGCGACGACGTAGCCGATGATCACAAGCATGGTGGTGGCTCTTGCCTCGTGTCCCTGGCCCGTGTTGGCGAGCCTTGAGCACTGATATCGGCCTGGCGCGAACCCACTTGAGTGCGGGCACCGTAACGGCGTGCGGCGCGACCAAAAAAAACGGGCCCATCAGGACCCGTTTGAAAGCACTTTGAAGTGCCAGGAGGAGACAAGTGACACCCGAGGTGTCGCTGCTAGTTTCGGCCAAGCTCCTGCGTCATGGAGGAGCTGCGCGATGCCGCGGATTCACTTTGCGTGAAATTGTGGCGAATCTCAGGAGCGGGTCGGTGCGGCAAGTCCGGCTCCGGCGGGTCGGCGCCCAATGACCAAGGCACCGATCATTCTTTCGATAACAGGCCAGCCCAGCGCGATGATCAAGGCCAGCGCAGCCAGACCCGCCGCGGCGGCGAACAACAGCGCGAACTCACGGTCGATTTCGCTTGCGATCTGCATTGACGCCTTCTCTTTGGCCAGGCGCATTTCTTCGGCGCCCTTGAGGAGTTCGCGAAAGCGGTCCTTGCCGGAACCGATGGCGCCATTGAAGTCGAGGGTGCTCTTCAACTCGGCGCTCGCCAATGCCTGAGGGTCATCGAGCCGGTTTGCATGGCGGACCAATTTGTCAAACTCCTGCATGTAGAAAAGCGCGGCGTCTTTCCACGACGCGATGCGCTTGCGCTGCGGGTCATCGAAGGAACGTCCCGCGGGCTGCAGTGCGAGGTCCAGGTCGACCAGCAAGTCACGCGCCGAAGCGTCGAACGTCGCGGCATACTCCGTGCGCTTCTTCGGATTGGTGACATAGATGAACATTTCCTTCTCGAAGCGACGCATGCGTTCGCCGTGCAATTGAATACGCGCCAGGGTACCCGCCGCGACGAAGTTACGCCGAACCGACTCTTCAACCTGCGACTGGACGATCGACAAGACATACAAAACCCCGGTCGAGGTGATCAACGCGAACAAAACTGCCACGACGGCCGGCAACGAATAGCGGTTTTTCATGAGGTACTCGTGGATTGGTTTGCGACACCTGAATTGTTGCGCCGAGCCACGCGTGTGGATCGCTCCTCAGCGCTCGTGACCATCGCCGCGCGCGAATGGGTCACGTGCTTAACTCACGCCCAAGTAGCGCTGCGCGCACCATGTCGCGGCCGTCTCAGCCTCAGGGCTTGGTCGCCGCCGCCACGCTTTCCGCTCGCACCACCGGCAGGCCGCGGGCTCGCCATTCGGGCATGCCGCCGCGGAACCAGTACACGGTCTTGAATCCGAGCTTCACCGCCTCGCGAGACGCCTTGTACGACTTCCAACACTCGGGGCCATTGCACAAAAATACCGTGGGCCGGGTGCGATCGAGTTTCGCGATGGCGGACACATCGTCCAGGGTCACGTCGTAGTCGCGCTCTTTCAAACTCTTCTCGCCATAGGGCGCGTGCACGGCCTGGGCGATGCGCTCAGCGGCGAATTCCTTCGCCGAGCGGGTATCGGCAATCACCACGCCGCCCTTGGCCAGGATGTCACGCACCTGTTCGGCGGCCACCACTTGCGCACCGGCCAAGTTCTCCGGGGTCACGATGCCGAGAGCGGCCACATAGGCATAGGCCTTTTCACTCGCGGCGCCGGCATGGCGAAACTCCGAGATGCTCAGCAGCGGTGAATTCGGCTCCACGGCCAGACGCGCGATGCGCTCGCGATCAGCTGCCGCCACCGACGCGTGAATCGCCATGCCGAAACCTCCGGGCACGTCCTGGCTCATGTCCAGTATCGTGGCCTTGCCGGGGTTGCTCTGAATCCACGCTTGCGCCTCGGACAGCTCGGCCACGGTCGCATCCGTCATGCCCAGGCCGATGGCGATCAGCCCGGCACCGCTGGTGTTCTGGTACTCGACTTGCTTGAACGCTTTGAACGACGCTCCGCCCTGCTCGATCAGCGCACGCCCGACGTAGGAGCGCAGCGAATCTTGCTGCGGCAGGTACAGGCGCACGCCGGCCAGGTCGGCGGTTCGCTTCACACTGCTGCGCGCCACCAGGGCGTACCGCGCGCTGGAACCCGACACAGCGACCAGAACGTAGCCATGGCTCAGCGCCGACGCCATGACGTGCGCGTTGCCGATGATGACCTGGTTCTCGCCGGTGCGCGTGGCGCGCATGCTGTCTTTCAAGTCTTTCGACAGCAGCACGCGAGCGTTCGCGTTGACGGTTTTCGACAACGCCGCCGCCGCGACTGCCGTGCTGATGAAACCGCGCGTGCTGTCGGCCGGATCGACGCTGACCAGTACCTTGAAGTCAGCGGCTGAGGCGACGCTGCCAAGCGCCAGCCAGAACCAGGCCGCCGCCGAGAGCGCTGTGCGCGAGCCGCGCACGCCCGAAAACTGTTGCAGGACGTTCATCGGAGCACATCCTTTCAAAACCCGCGGCGCCGGTGCGCGCTGGCCGGGGTGCGGATTGTGCGCCTGAACTCTGTGGCCGGTGATTCCGATTGCTACGAGAAAGTGGGGGCGCTCTTCAGTGCATGCGGATTCCGCCGGCTACTTTGCCTTTGCCAGCGCGCGCCGGCGGGCAGCACAGACCGCAGACATAGTGTTTGGCAATTTCATGCGGGTGCGTCACGAACTTGCCGCCGCACTTGGAGCACTGGGTCATCGTCAGCATGCCGGTATCGACGAACTTGACGAGGCGCCAGGCGCGAGTCACCGAGAGCAACTCTTCCAGGCCCTGCGCGCGGGTCTGTTCCTGATAGAGCTGATACGCCTTGATGACGGCGTCGATCTCATCGATCTCGGCGACCTTGTTCAGGTACTCGTGAATGTTCAGGAACAGCGAGGCGTGGATATTGGGCTGCCAGGTCATGAACCAGTCGGTCGAAAACGGCAACTGGCCCTTGCTCGGCGACTTGCCCGCCACTTCTTTGTACAGGCGCAACAGACGCTCGTAGGACAGATCGGTTTCCGACTCCAGCACCTGCAGCCGCGCGCCCAGGTTGATGAGCGTGATGGCACGCTGGATTTGCGTGGCTTCGGTGAGGATGCTTTTGTTGCGCATATCGTGCTCAGGCAGCTTCGTGGTGGCGACCAGCCATGAGGATGCTCGCGTGCAGGCGGCTCGTCGTGTCGTTCGCTGCCGTGCGGCCATGGTTCGTGAGCAGGCCCCAGACGAGCTCGTCATCCATGCGGAAGCGGCACAACAGCGTATTGCCCGAGGAGATGCGCATCATCTGCGCGGGCGACAGCAGTTCGATCATGCGCGCGCCCTCTTCCGACACGCCCAGGCGATACATCGCCTGTTCACGGTCAGCGCGGATCAGGTTTTGCGCGAGCATCAGGTACGACAGATTCGCTTCGCGAATTTCAGTCAGGATTTGTTCGGAGTTCATGTGGGCTTCCTCTAGCGCATCCAATGGGCCCTCCGCGGGGAGGGACAGTGGTTGAGCGTCAGTGCTTGGCTGTTCGCTTCAACGTGAGGAGAATTCTGCGCCGCTGAACTGGCGGGCAACATCAGGCCTTATCCGTCGCTTGAGTCCCGTTACGCCTGCGCGATTTGTCAGGCAAATTCCTACATCGGCCGATGCGCGTGACGCGCTGCACGCCCGGCAGAACCGGGCCGGGCCAAAGCCGTGAAGAGTTGTCAGGCGGTTGCGTCGCAGGCTAGTGTGCGATTCTGCCGCTGCATGCTGTCCGGCAGCGCGGGCAGCGCGGGCGGAGCAGCCGGCACGTCGTCATCGATGCCACCGAAGTCCGCGCGCATGGTGCGTGCCAGGTTGCGCTCCTGCGCCGTGGTGCATACCTTGCGCAGCAGCACACGCATGAATGCCGCGCCGTCCTTGGCGCAGGGCTGGAGCCGCGCATCCAGCCAGGTGGACGCGCCAACTTCGAAGCGGTGCGTGAACCAGCCGAGGTACCAGAACCACTCGGTGTAGTAGATCCACGAGTTCTCGTTGAGTGCGCGCAGGTGCGTCGGGTCTTGCCAGGCGGTGAGTG
>JANOLJ010000369.1:0-2616 GCA_031419715.1 Burkholderiales bacterium
GGCCGCGCGGGCGCTCGGCGCGGGCACGGTCGACATCAACGTGAACTTCGCCGCGCCGCTGGTGATCGCACTCGACGAAGGCTCGCCGATCACGCTGCTTGCCGGCGTACACCCGGGTTGCTTCGAGCTGTTCGCGACCGAGCGCATTCGCACGATCACGGACCTGCGGGGCAAGACCGCCGCCGTGCTTAACCTGAACTCCGCGCAGCATGTCTTTCTCGCGAGCATCGCCACCTCGGTGGGGCTGGACCCGCAGCGCGACATCAACTGGGTCTGGCACCCGCCGGAAGAGGCGAAGCGCGTGCTGGCCGAGGGAAAAATCGACGCCTTCCTCGGCTTTCCGCCCGACCCGCAGGAACTGCGTGCGAAGAAGGTTGGCCATGTGCTGCTGAACAGCGCGAAAGACCGGCCTTGGTCGCAGTATTTTTGCTGCATGGTCGCGGCGAATCGCGAGTTCGCGCAGAAGCATCCGGTCGCCACGCGACGTGCGCTGCGCGCCATCATCAAGGCCAGCGAGATCTGCGCCACCGACCCCGACCGCGGCGCAAAAGCATTCCTCGACCAGGGCTTCCAGACCTCGCCCGAGTACGCGCGCCAGGCGATGCGCGAAATTCCCTACGGCCATTGGCGCGACTACAACCCCGAGGAGACGGTGCGCTTCTATGCACTGCGGCTGCGCGAAGCGGGCATGGTAAAGAGTGCGCCGCAGAAGTTGATTTCGTAAGGCACGGACTGGCGGCTGCTTGAGCAACTCAAGAAGGAGATGAAGACATGATCGACTTTTCATCGCCGATGCGGCGCGACGTTTTGCAAGTCGCCGCGGTTGCCAGCGCCATCGCCGCGCTGCCTGCGCTGGCGGCGGGCGAACCGCCGCCTGAGACGAAGCGCATCCGGTTGCCGCGTTATCCGTTCGACGTGGCCTGCCTCAGCCCGATGTGGATCGCCGAAGAATTGCTTCGCGCTGAAGGATTTGAGCAAGTCGACTATGTGCCGTATGAATCTGTCGAGGACTCGATCGACAATTCCGCCGTCGTCATGGTTGGCAGCGGCCGCAACGATTTCACGATCACCGACATCTTCGCCATCTTGCCAGCGCTCGATGCGGGACATCAGGCGGTGGCGCTGGCCGGCATCCACGGCGGCTGCTATGCCGAGCAGCTAAGAAGGAGATGAAGACATGATCGTGACGGCCCACTGCGGCCTTTCCGGTCACGCCGACAATCGCGCCTACTTGCTCTCCATGCCCTTGAACACGTCACGCAACGCCACCTTGCAGCCGATGCTTTCGAGGACAAGGTCCGCGTCGTCACTCATGTCGAACAACTTCCAGTGACCATCTTCCGCGGCTCTGAACACCTCCACACGACGTGAGTCGGGATCGATCAAGGCGTATTCGCGCAGCGACGCCAGTTGCCGATAGATCGCGAACGTCTTGCTGCGGTCGTACGCCTGCGTCGAAGGCGAAAGCACTTCTACCACCAGCACGGGCGCGGTAAAGACCGCCTGGTCCGCGCTGAATTCGCGATCGCATGTGACGAAGACATCGGGGTAGAGCACCGCTTCCTCACCCACCTGCACCTTCATGCCCTCGCTGAACACCTGGCACGGCGTGTCATCGAGGTGGGCTCCCAGGTGACGCATGAGATTGGCGATGACGCGCCCATGTCCGCGCTTGCCGCCAACCATGGCGAACACTTCCCCGCGCCAGAACTCATTGCGGCCGGCTTGTTCGCTTTCCCATGCAAAAGGTACTCGGCGACGGATTGTTTGCGCAGCGGCTCACCCATTGCGACTCTCCCAAGTGTGACCATGACGCGGTGGATCATAGCGATCGCGCCGATGGGTTGCCGCCACTCGGGCTTGGCCGAGTGCGCTCGAGCTCGGCAGCGCACACGCTCGCTCGAACATTCTTCTCGACAACGCGATTGCGCAGGCCTACAGTGTCTCGTGTCGGTGTGCCCAACCTTGCAGCGCTCGCGTTGCTCGCGCACCCCATGTGTCGAATTCTGGAGGCCAAGCCATGCACCCCACCGAATGGACCCGGCGCCACTTCATCCACGCAGCGGGGGCGGCCGGCCTGGCCAGCACCTTGCCCGCGCTCGCGGCTGCAGAGCCGCCGCCGGAGACGAGGCGAATCCGTTTGCAGGACGCCCCGATCACCTGTTTCGCCCCGCTCTACGTGGCCGAAGAGTTGCTGAAGGCGGAAGGATTCACCGAGGTCGAGTACGTCAAGGTGCCGCTCGCCGACGGTCCGCATGAGGCCGTCGCCGCGGGCAGGATCGATATCGTCCAGGACGATCCTGTCGCGTACATGCAGAGCCTCGATCGCGGCGCGCCGATCGTCGTGCTCGGCGGCATCCACACCGGCTGCTGGGAGCTGTTCGCGCAGACTTCCATCCGTTCCCTCAAGGATCTGAAGGGCAGATCAGTGGCCGCTCCCGAGAAGAGCAGCCGCCAAACCTTCGTCGCGGCGATGCTCGCCTCGGTAGGCATGAACCCGCTCAAGGACGTGACGTGGATCAACCATGAACCGGCCGAGTCGATGCGGCTCTTCGAGCAAGGCAAGATCGACGCGTTCATGGGCTTCGTCCCCGAGCCACAGGAACTGCGGGCCAG
>JANOLJ010000370.1:0-23202 GCA_031419715.1 Burkholderiales bacterium
GCGCCGCATCGACCCAGCGGCGCACGGTGGTCACGGTCTGGGCGTTGCTGTCGGTGCGGGGGATCGGCATGGGGGTCAGCACAATCATGCTAGATTGAAGCCGCAATGATGCCTGCTGCCCGCTTCGAGCAACCCGCGACCGTCGCCGAAGCGCTGCGCCGCATGGCGTTGGGCACGCACCGGCCGCTCGCCGGGGGCACCGATCTGTACCCGGCGTTCGTCGGGCGCGCGATCGATACGCCCTTGATGGACTTGACCCGCATCGACGCGCTGCGCGGCATACGTGGCGACGAACACGGCTGGTGGTTCGGCGCCACCACCACCTGGACCGACGTGCTGCGCGCGCCGATGCCGCCGCTGTTCGACGCGCTGAAACAAGCGGCGCGCGAAGTCGGCGGCGAGCAGATTCAGAATACCGCGACGCTCGGCGGCAACCTGTGCAATGCCTCGCCCGCGGCCGACGGCACGCCCGTCTGGCTGGCGCTCGATGCGCAAGTCGAGCTGCAATCGGCGCGCGGCACGCGGCGAGTGGCGGTGGCGGATTTCGTGTTGGGCAATCGCCGCACCGCGCTCGCGCCCGACGAGCTGCTCACCGGCATCTGGGTGGCGCGGCGCGGTGCGCACGCCAGGTCGGTGTTCGCCAAGCTCGGCAGCCGGCGCTACCTGGTGATTTCGATCACGATGCTCACGCTGGCGATCGATGTCGATTCGCGCGGGCGCATCGACTGGGCCGCAGCCGCCGTCGGCAGTTGTGCGGCGTGCGCGAAGCGCTTGCCCTTGCTGGAAGCAAAACTGCTCGGATTGGCCCGCGCCGCACTTGTTGGCGTGGCAGTCACCGCCACCGACTTAGGCCCACTGCAACCGATCACCGACGTTCGCGCGAGTGCCGAGTACCGGCTCGACGCCACCGCGACGCTGTTGCAACGCGCCTTGCGGGAGCTGGCGGCGTGACGGCGCGTGATGGCGCGCCGTTGCAGGCGGCGCAAGGGATCACGCTGCACGTGAACCGCCGCGCGGTGACGCTCCACGCCGACCCGCTGCGGCGCCTGTCCGACGCCTTGCGCGACGACCTGGGCCTCACCGGCACGAAGATCGGCTGCCACGCGGGCGACTGCGGCGCGTGCACGGTGTTGATCGACGACCAACAGGCGTGCTCGTGCATCGTCGCGCTTGGCCAGTGCGAAGGGCGCGGCGTGACCACCGTCGAGGGCCTGGCGCTGCTTGACGATGGCAGCGACGGCGGCCTCTCGCCACTGCAGCGCGCCTTCGCCGAGTTTGGCGCGGCGCAATGCGGCGTCTGCACGCCCGGCATGCTGATGAGCGCGCAGGCCTTGTTGCTGCGCCTTCCGCAGCCCAGCGAAGCCGAGGTGCTGAGCGCCCTCGGCGGCGTGCTGTGCCGCTGCACGGGCTACCGCAAGATCGTCGAGGCCGTGCTGTCGGTAGGGCGAGCCTCGCCCCTCGTTGCCGACGTGGCGCCACACAGCGTTGCCGCCGGCCAGGCGGTCGGCGCACGCGTGCAGCGACTCGACGCGCCCGATAAGCTGCGCGGCGCCGCGCTCTATGGCGCGGACACCTGGCCTGTGGATGCGCTGGCAATGCGCGTCGTGCGCTCGCCGCACGCGCATGCGCGCTTCACGCTCGGCGATACCGCGGCGCTGCGCCAGCGCTGGCCGGGCCTGGTGGACGTGCTCACGGCGGCCGACGTGCCGAACAACGCGTTCGCCATCTTCCCGGACCTGCGCGACCAGCCGGTGCTGGCCGACGGCGTGGTGCGCTTTGCTGGCGAGGCGGTGGCGGCACTGGTCGGCGACGCAGCAACGCTGGAGGCAATGGCCGACGCGGAACTGCCGATCGAATACCAGGTGCTGCCCGCCGCGAGCGACATCGACGCGGCGCTGGCTGCCGCGCAGCTCGGCGAGTTGGTGCAGCCGCGTCACGCCGGCAATGTGCTGTGCCGCGGCCGCGTGGTGCGCGGTGACGTGGACGCCGCGCTCGGCGCAGCGGGCCACCGCGTGCAGGCGAGCTTCGAGACCGCGTATGTGGAACACGCCTACATCGAGCCCGAAGCGGGGTATGCCGAGATCGTGATGGCCGATGCCGATGCCGATGCCGATGCCGACGCAGACGCAGACGCCGACGCCAACGGCAACGGCAACGCGGATGCCGCACTGCGAATTCGCATCTTCGCCTGCACGCAAACACCCTACATGGACCGCGACGAAGTCGCGCATGTGCTGGGCATCGCGCCGACACGCGTGCACATCGTGCCCTCTGCCATGGGCGGTGGTTTTGGCGGCAAGCTCGATTTGTCGGTGCAGCCTTTGCTCGCGGTCGCCGCGATGAAACTGCGGCGTGCGGTGCGCCTGGTCTACACACGGCCCGAATCGATGCGCTCAAGCACGAAGCGCCATCCGGCGCGTATGCACGCGAGCGCGGCGTGCGACGCGCACGGCGTCTTGACCGCCTACGACTTCGAAGCCGACTTCAACACCGGCGCCTATTCGTCATGGGGCCCGACGGTCGCGAACCGCGTGCCGATCCACGCCGCTGGCCCCTACCGCGTGCCGCACCAGCGTGCACTCACGCGCGCCGTGCTCACGCACAACAGCGTCGCCGGAGCGTTCCGCGGCTTCGGTGTGCCGCAGTCCACCTTGATCGGCGAGCGGCTGATCGACGAACTCGCGCACGCCTGCGGCATCGATGCGCTGGAGTTTCGGCACCGCAATGCCCTGCGCGCGGGTGACAGCACCGGCACCGGCCAGCGGCTCGCCGCGAGTGTGGGCCTGCAGGCCTGCCTGAACGCGCTGCGCCCGGCGTGGCAGGCGGCGCGCGCAGCCACGGATGCGTTCAACGCGCGCGCCTTGCATGTGCAGACCGCGCTGCGCCGAGGCGCGGGCATCGCCTGCATGTGGTACGGCATCGGCAACACGGTGATCGCCAACCCGTCGACGATGCGCGGCAGCTTGCGCCTCGCGGCGGTACCGGGCGCGCAAGGCGGGCGCCACGCCACGCTGCTGCTCTACAACGGCGCGCAGGAAATCGGCCAGGGCACGGCGACCATCCTGCCGCAAATGTTTGCCGACGCGGTGGGTTTGCCGCTGGGCTGCGTGACGCAAGTGATGGGCGACACCGACCTGACGCTGGACGCCGGCAAGTCGTCGGCGTCGCGCCAGACTTTCGTCTCGGGCAATGCGGCCAAGTTCGCGGGCGAGGACTTGCGCCGCCAACTGCTCGCGGCACTCGGCGCCGACGCTTCCGCGGTGCTCGGCTTGGAGGGCACGGTGTTGAGCGCGCGCAGTGCCGCGGGCTTGCATCAGCTCGACCTGACCGCGGTGGCAAGCGATGCGCGCGGCGACCTGTTCACCGGCAGCGGCCACTTCAACCCACCGACGATAGCGCTGGACGCCGACGGCCAAGGCGTGCCTTACGCGACCTACGCCTTCGCCGCGCAGATTGCCGAACTCGAAGTCGACATCGATCTCGGCACGGTCAAGCTGCTGCACATCCACGCCGCGCACGATGTCGGCCGCGCCATCAACCCGACCCAAGTGGAGGGGCAGATACACGGCGGCATCGCGCAGGGCATCGGCATGGCGCTGATGGAGGAATACCGCAACGGTGCAACGGACAACCTGCACGACTACCTGATCCCGACCTTTGGCGACGTGCCCGCGATCACGGTGCATTTGATCGAAGACCCGGAGCCGTTCGGCCCCTGGGGCGCGAAGGGCGGGGGCGCGCCGGCGGTGGTGGCCACCGCGCCGGCGATTCTGAATGCGATTCATCACGCAATTGGCGTGCGCATGGGGCAGGTGCCGGCGAGCCCGAGCCGGCTTCGCGCGGCGTTGCTGGCGCGGCAACGCACACCCTCACCCCCGCCCTCTCCCGCAAGCGGGAGAGGGGGCAGGACTTCACTCCCTCTCCCGCTCGCGGGAGAGGGCCGGGGTGAGGGCTCTTGATGTCGCACTCACCCATAGCCCCCCGCTCCGACGGGCAGCGCATCGAGCCGCCAAGCCCCGTCGTCCTCGACCACTCCCGCGCCCCCGAGCGCATGGCGGCGAACAAGGTGCGTTGCGAGGCCTGTCCAGTGCTGTGCCAGATCAGCCCGGGCAAGCTCGGCGCGTGCGACCGCTATGGCAACGTGAACGGCCAACTCGCGCGGCTCGACAACCTGCACCTGGTGCAGCGCGCCGGTGCGGAGTTGGTGGAATGGAAGTCGGCCCACGCGGGATGGAATGGCGAGTTGCTCGATGACGCACCGGTATTCGTCAGCGGCATCGGCGCGGGCACCACCTACCCCGACTACAAACCCGCGCCTTTCATCATCGGATCAACGCAGCAAGGCGTGGACATGGTGACGGTGGTGACGGAGGGCATCTTCAGCTATTGCAGCTTCAAGGTGAAGATCGACACCGATCGCTACCTCGGCCCGCAGCAGGCCACCGTGCGCCACCAGGGCGAAGCCGTGGGCCATGTGACCACCATCGAGTACGGCTCGCAGTTCCTGGCGCTGGGCGGCGTGCACCACCTGACCGGCGGCTCGAAGCGCGAAGGCAAGATCAGTTGCGACATGATGATGGCGCTGGGCAACCAGCAGGCCGTGGATCTGGAGATCGATGGCGGCGCCAAGCTCACGGTGCAGGCGAACCGGGCACCCATCGTGAACGGCGTGGAAGAGAAGCGCATGCGCGTGGGTTGCGGCTCGGCGACGATAGGCATCTTCGCCCAACAGTGGTTCGGCCATGTCGATGAAGTGATCGTCATCGACGACCACATCACCGGCGTGCTCTCCGAACACCAGGCCGGCAAGTGCCTCGACATGCCGGCCACCGGCGTGCGCCTGCGCGGGCGCAAGTCCACGCCTGGGCGCTACTTCCAGGTCGCGAACCCGGGCTCGGGTTGGGGCGGTACCGACATCACCGAGCCGCTGGCCATCATCGAGCAGTGGGATCCGAAACACGCGCGCCCCGGGCTGCGCTTGCTAATGGTGTCCACCACCGGCGAAGACCATGCCTACTTCGTGCTCGACGACAAGCTCGTGCCTCGGCCCGCGCCGATGCCCGACGCCGTGCGGCGCGTCGTGCAGCGCATCGGTGAGAACTGCGAGCCCTCCTTGGCGAGCGTGCTCTATGTGGCGGGCGCCGGCGGGTCGCTGCGCGCGGGCGTCACCGACAACCCGGTGCGCTTGACACAATCGATCAAGGACAAACTCGTCAACGTCACCTGCGGCGGCGCGCCGGTCTATGTGTGGCCGGGCGGCGGCATCACGGTGATGGTGGACGTGGCGCGCATGCCGGCGAACAGCTTCGGCTACGTGCCCACGCCGGCTATCGTGTCGCCGATCGAATTCACGATGCGGCTGGCCGACTACCAGCAGCTCGGCGGCCACATGGACCGGGTGCGGCGCGTTGAAGACTTGCTCGCGCAGGGCGAGTACAAGTTGATCGACGCCGCGCCCGGTAATCCGTGGCCGCTCGCGCCGGGCACGCCATGAGCGCGGCGCTACGTCGCGCGCTGCCCGTTGCGCGCTGGCATTTTCAGCATGGGCCGATCGACTGTGTGATCGGCGCCGAGGGTGATGCCCAAGCCGTGGCGGCCGCGCTTGAGGCTGCGTGGGCGCGGTTTGAGGGTGCGCTCGCCGAGCTGGTGGCGGAGCTGCCGCTGCTGCGCGCGAACCTGGCGCAGGGCCGCTGCCGGTTTGCCACCGCTGAAGGCCTGGCCCGGGTGGGCCCCGGCTTGCGCTGGGATGACTTGCACGGCGCGGCGCCTCGGGGCCGTATCGCGCAGCGCATGGTCGATGCGTGCCTGCCCTATGCGCGCCAGGACCAGTTCATCACCGCGATGGCGGCGGTGGCGGGTAGCGTCGCGCAAGAGCTGATCGGCCACTTCGATCGGCCCGGCGTGCGCCGCGCTTTCGTCAACAACGGCGGCGACATCGCGCTGCATCTGGCGCCAGGTGCATCGTTCGACATCGGCCTGGTGATCGACCCCCGGCATGCCGACCACGGCCTGGATGGTCAGTTCTGCGTCGATGCGGCAAGCAGCGTGCGCGGCATCGCGACCTCGGGCTGGCGCGGCCGCAGCCTGTCGCTGGGCATTGCCGACAGCGTGACGGTGCTGGCCGCCACCGCCGCGCAAGCCGATGCGGCGGCGACGCTGATCGCGAACGCAGTGAATGTTGAAGACCCGCGCATCGGCCGCGCACCGGCCCACACGCTGCGCGACGACAGCGACCTCGGCGATCTGCTCGCCACGATTGAAGTGCCCGTTTTGGCGGCAGCGCAGGTTGCGCGGGCACTGGCGGCGGGGGTGGATTTCGCGCAGCACGAAATCGCCGCCGGCCGGATCGTCGCCGCGGCGCTGTGTCTGCAAGGCCAGGTTCGGCATTGCGAAGCTCAGGTGTTTCACCCGACGCAACTCGCGGCGGCAAGCCCGATACTGGCATTCGCACAACGCGCCTCACGCGCGACGTTTGCCGGAGCCTGAACCATGTTCTTTGCCGCCACCTCCAACTTGCCTGAAGTGAATGTGCGCAAGTGCGTGCTCAGCATCGAAGAGGTGTGGCATGACGGCGGCGCACGCGCAAGGGCGCCGCTGCAACGCGGCAGCATCGCCGCCGTGCTGCGCAACCCGTATGCGGGCCAGTACGTGCAGGACATCCAGCCGATGATGGAAGCGCTCAAGCCGCTCGGCCGCGCGCTGGCACAACGCTTGATCGACGCGCTCGGCGGCGCGGCGGCGATCCAGGCCTATGGCAAGGGCGCGATGATCGGCCTGAATGGCGAGTTAGAGCACGGCGCGCTGTGGCATGTGCCAGGCGGCTATGGCATGCGCGAACTTCTGGAGGGCTCGCACGCCATCGTGCCTTCCACCACCAAGGTCGGCGCGGCCGGCGCTTGCATCGACATCCCGATCCACCACCGCGTCGCCGCCTATGTGCGCAGCCATTTCGATTCGGTGGAAGTGCGAATTCCCGACGCGCCGCGTACCGACGAAATGCTGCTCGTGCTGGCGATGACCACCGGGCCGCGGCCGCACGAGCGCGTCGGCGGTTTGCGCGTCGACCAGATCGCCAAGCTCGACGGCCAGCGTTGATGAGATCGGCGGCACGATGAAACCCGGCAGCCACAGTGTCTTGATCGTCGTCGACGTGCAAAACGGCTTTTGCAGCGGTGGCGGCCTGCCGGTGCCGAACGGCGAGCAGGTCGTGCCCGTCATCAACGCCGTCGCCCCGGCGTTCAACAACATCGTCCTGACGCAAGACTGGCACCCCGCCGACCATGCGTCGTTCGCATCGAGCCACGCGGGCCGCGAGCCGTACCAGACGATCGAGCTGAGCTACGGAGCGCAAGTGCTGTGGCCCGAGCACTGCATCCAGGGCTCACGCGATGCCGAGCTGCACGCAGGCCTGAACTTGGCACGCGCGCAACTCGTGATCCGCAAGGGGTTTCACGCCGGCATCGACAGCTATTCGGCGTTTCTCGAAGCGGATCGCTGCACGAGCACCGGACTGGCGGGCTACTTGAACGCACGCGGCCTGGACGAAGTGTTCGTGTGCGGCCTCGCCACTGATTTCTGCGTCGCCTGGACCGCGCTGGACGCCCGCCAGGCCGGCTTCAAGGCCAGCGTGATCGAAGACGCGTGTCGTGGCATCGACCTGAACGGCTCGCTGGCCGCCGCGTGGGCGAGCATGGTCAAGGCCGGCGTGAATCGCATTCAGCGCGCCGACATCAGCGTCTGACCCCGTTCTCGCACATCATTCCATTCACCGAGGAGACCCCGCCATGTTCAAACCCCTGCTGACCACCGTTGCCGCGCTCGCGCTATTGACCCCCACCGCGCACGCCCAAGACACGATCAAGATCGGCGAACTGAACAGCTACAAGGCGCAACCCGCGTTCCTCGAGCCCTACAAGAAGGGCTGGGAACTCGCCGTCGAGGAAGTCAACACCGCGGGCGGCGTGCTTGGCAAAAAGCTGCAAGTGATCTCGCGCGACGACAACGCGACGCCGGGTGACGCGGTGCGTGTGGCCGAAGAGCTGGTGTCGCGCGAAGGCGTGGTGCTGATCACGGGAACCTTCCTCTCGAACATCGGCCTGGCCGTGACCGATTTCGCCAAACAGCGCAAGGTGTTCTTCCTCGCCGCCGAGCCGCTGTCGGACAAGATCACCTGGGCGAACGGCAATCGCTACACTTTCCGCCTGCGGCCGTCGACCTACATGCAGGCGGCGATGCTCGTTCCCGAAGCGGTGAAGCTGAAGAAAAAGCGCTGGGCGATCGTCTACCCGAACTATGAATACGGCCAGTCGGCAGCGGCGACGTTCAAGACGATGATGAAAGCGGCGCAGCCCGACGTGGAGTTCATCGCCGAGCAGGCCACGCCGCTGGGGCGCATCGATGCCGGTGCGGTGACGCAGGCGCTGGCCGACGCAAAGCCCGACGCGATTTTCAACGTGCTGTTCGGCGCCGATCTGTCGAAGTTCGTGCGCGAAGGCCATACGCGCGAGCTGTTCAAGGGCCGCGAAGTGGTGAGCCTGCTCACCGGCGAGCCGGAGTACATCGAGCCGCTGAAGGAAGAAGCGCCGGTGGGCTGGATCGTCACCGGCTACCCGTATTACGGCATCCCGACGGAAGAGCACAAGAAGTTTTTCCTCGCTTACTTCCGCAAGTTCAACGAATATCCGAAGCTCGGCTCGGTGGTGGGTTACGCGACGATCTGGTCGATTGCCGAAGGCATCAAACGCGCGAAGTCGACGGACACGGAGAAGCTCATCACGGCGTTTCGCGGATTGAGCCTGATGAGCCCGCTGGGTCGCATCACCTACCGCGCCAGCGACCACCAGAGCACGATGGGCGCCTTTGTGGGCCGCACCAAGTTGGAGGGCACAAAGGGCGTGATGACGGATTACGTCTACATCGACGGCTTGAAGGTGCTGCCGAGCGACGAAGAGACGAAGAAGCTGCGGCCGGCGGATTGATCGGCTTGCGTAGACACATGGCGCGGTTCGGGCCGGGGTCGGGGAGCCGATGACGCTTTCCTCGATCCTGCTGCAGTTCCTCACCGGCCTGTCCGCCGCGTCGGCGCTGTTCCTCGTGGGCAGCGGGCTGTCGCTGATTTTCGGCGTGACGCGCATCGTCAACTTCGCGCATGGTTCGTTCTACATGCTTGGGCTTTACGGCGCAGTGGCGTTGGTGGATCGCTTCGGCAATACGGCCCTGGGTTTCTGGGGCGCGGTGTTGCTCGCGGCGCTGCTCGTCGCGCTCGTCGGTGCGCTGATCGAGACCTGGCTGCTGCGCCGCATCTACGGCGCGCCCGAGCTGTTCCAGTTGCTCGCGACATTCGCGCTCGTGCTCGTCATCAAGGACATCGCTCTCGCGCTGTGGGGCCCGGAAGACCTGCTCGGCCCGAAGGCGCCGGGCATGAAGGGCGCGATTCTGGTGATGGGCAAGCCGCTGCCGAGTTACGACGTGTTCCTGATCTTCGTCGGCCCTGTCGTACTGGCCGCCCTGTGGCTGCTGTTGACGCGCACACGCTGGGGCCTGCTCGTGCGCGCTGCAACACAAGACCGCGAGATGGTGGGGGCGCTCGGCGTGAACCAACGCTGGCTGTTCACTTCCGTGTTCGCGCTGGGCACCTTTCTCGCCGCGCTCGGCGGCGCGCTGCAAATGCCGCGCGAGCCGGCGAACCTGCACCTGGATCTGGCGCTGATCGGCGAGGCTTTTGTCGTCGTCGTCGTCGGCGGCATGGGCTCGGTGTTTGGCGCGTTTGTCGCGGCGGTGTTGATTTCTTTCGTCAAGGCGGCGTGCATCGCGGCGGGTTCGATCGATTTGTTCGGCGCGCCTTTCCCGTTGAGCAAGCTGACACTCGTCGCCGAGTTTTTGGTGATGGCCGCCGTGCTCATCTGGCGCCCTTGGGGCCTGTTCGGCAAGCCCCAAGGCGCGGTGCGCGGCGCCGCGGCGATCGACGCGCCGCTGCGCGCACTGCCGCGGCAATGGAAGATCGCCGGTCTGGCGGGCTTGCTGCTGTTGTTGCTCGTGCCGCTGCTGCAAAACGCGTCACCGTATGCGGTGGTGCTGATGATCGACGTGCTGATCGCGGTGCTGTTCGCCACCAGTCTGCATTTCGTGATGGGCCCGGCGGGGCTGCACTCATTCGGCCACGCCGCCTACTTTGGCCTGGGCGCCTACGGTGCCGCGCTGTGCCTGAAGGCGCTGGCATTGCCGATGGAGCTGGCGCTGCTGCTCGCGCCGCTCGCCGCCACGCTGGGCGCCGTGCTGTGCGGCTGGTTCTGCGTGCGCCTGTCGGGCGTGTACCTGGCGATGTTGACGCTGGCGTTCGCGCAAATCGTCTGGGCCGTCGTGTTCCAGTGGGATGGCCTGACCGGCGGCAGCAACGGGTTGGTGGGCATCTGGCCCGCGCCATGGCTGGCGAGCAAGACCGCGCTCTACCTCGTCACACTCACATTCACGGTAGGCGGCTGCGCCTTGCTGGCGCGAATGCTGCACGCGCCGCTGGGTCTGGGCTTACGCGCCGGGCGCGATTCGCCGCTGCGCGCGCACGCGATCGGCCTGGACGTACCGCGCCTGCAATGGTTGGCGTTTGTGATCGCCGGCAGTGTGGCGGGCGTGGCCGGTGCGCTGTTCGCCTTCGCCAAGGGCACGATTTCGCCCGAGACGCTGGGCGTGGCGAAGTCGGTCGATGGGCTGGTGATGGTGTTGCTGGGCGGTGTGCAGACGCTGTCAGGCCCCTGGGTCGGCGCGGCGCTTTTCACCTGGCTGCAAGACACGCTGATGCGCCAGACCGACTACTGGCGCGCCCTGCTCGGCGCGACGATGTTGGCGCTGGTGCTGCTCTTTCCGCTGGGCGTGGCCGGCGGCTTGCGCCGCATTTTCTTGAAGGAGCCGGCGTGAGCGTCGGTGGGCGACGCAGGCGAACTGTTCGATCTGATCGAGCACGGGTACGACCGGTTGAAGTTGCTAATCGGCAGGACGCGCGAGATATCAGTTGACGACTGAAGTCACATGGATTACTGTACGCAAACACAGCACAGGATCCGGCCTACAAGTCATCGACTGAAACTCGCGGGGCTCGAGGACGGCCTAAAAGACTTGGCGCTGCGCCCCAGAGTAACCGACCGTGCTGAGATATGTAGGTCACTGGAATCTTCGGATTATTGATGTCCTTGCCACCATCACCGTGCCACTTCTGCTCCCACTTCGCGTACCAATGTTCCATCCCGTCAGCCTCCATTCGATACACGGATTCCAGCGTGATGTGGCGATAGATTGCGAAAATCCACGGCACCTTCCTGTACTTGGCAATGATCACGGGGCTCATGTGGTGGTGCGTCGAAAAACTTCTGGCCAGTTCGATGTTTACCGACTTCATCTCGTACTCTTGACCATGCTTGTCTACAGCGTCGTTCCCCTCCCGGGGAACAAGGCACTTCAGGTCGAGCAGCAGCAGTACTTGCAGAATCTTTCCGCCGTTGTCCTGAAAGATGTCGTAGATGCCGTGTTGCGCTGCGAGAGCCTGATACGCTTCAATGGCAGGCCACAAGGTCCGCAGCTTTTCGAAATCGGCGTGCGGGGCGATGGTCATAGCGCAGAGTCCTCAAGCAATGAGGCGGCGCTCACATCGAGGGCGGTTGCGAGGCGCTCGATGTTGTCTATAGAAATGTTGCGCTCACCGCGCTCAACGGAGCCGACGTAAGTGCGATGTAGCCCAGCAGCATCTGCCAGAGCCTCTTGCGAGAGGCCTTGCTCTTCGCGGGTGGCCCTCAGCTTCTTGGCAAAGCGCTTTCGAGCGCTTGACTTTTGTCGTTTCATCACGCGATCAATGATCGCGCTCATGTAGACTTTGAGTCTACAGACTATAAGTAGCAAATCGATGATCCAGCAGCCAGCAGCCTACAAGACCTCAAGTGGGGCCGCGTTTATCGGCGATTCGCGTGAACTGCTTGCGGCGTTGCCAAACGACAGCATCAATCTAGTCATCACAAGCCCGCCGTTCGCCCTTCAACGCCAAAAGGAATACGGCAACCTGGAGCAACACGAATACGTCGACTGGTTTTTGGACTTCGCGCGCCTCGTGCATGCGAAATTGAAGCCTGACGGCAGCTTCGTCGTGGACTTCGGCGGCGCCTACATGAAGGGCGTGCCCGCGCGCAGCCTATATAACTTCCGCGTTTTGATTCGGTTGGTTGATGAGGTGGGCTTCTTCCTGGCTGAAGACTTCTACTGGTTCAACCCGTCCAAGCTACCAAGCCCTATCGAATGGGTGAACAAGCGCAAGATGCGAGTCAAGGACTCAGTCAACACTGTGTGGTGGCTTAGCAAGACCGAGTGGCCAAAGGCCGACATTACGAAAGTGCTGGTGCCGTATAGCGACCGCATGAAGAAGCTTCTCGAGGACCCAGCGCGGTATTACACGCCGAAGCTTCGGCCTTCTGGCCATGACATCGGGGCTAGTTTTGGCAAGGACAACGGCGGCGCGATCGCTTCGAACCTGCTTCAAATACCAAACTCCGAGTCGAATGGGGCATACCTCGCGGGCTGCAAAGCCATTGGTGGCAGCGGTCATCCTGCGCGCTTCCCAGCGAGGTTGCCCGAATTCTTCATTCGTATGCTCACGCAGCCAAACGATGTCGTCGTTGACATCTTTAGTGGCTCGAACACAACTGGCCAAGTCGCTGAAAGTGAGGGCCGCCGCTGGATGGCGTTTGAAGCCGTGCCTGAGTACGTCGCACTGTCCTCGTTCCGATTCCTCGACAAAGGTGTGTCGCCGCCCACCATGCAGCGGCTGTACGACGACATCATGGCTCGCAGATCGGTAGACATTGAAGACTACCGCGCGCAAGCCGCCTTCGCGTTGTAGGAACTGGCGGGTCGAAAGTGATCCGCACGACGCAGGACCATCACTGGCGAACCATGTTGCGCCACTATGCGTCTTGAGGAAGCGACACTGAGCGTGGTCCCTTCCACAACGACAACGTCCATGCCGGCATCGCCGCTGCTCACCGTGCAAGGCCTGAGCAAGGCCTTTGGCGGCCTGCGCGCCGTGCACGACGTGAGCTTCGCGCTCGCGCCGGGCGAGATGCTGGCACTGATCGGCCCGAACGGTGCCGGCAAGTCGACCTGCTTCAACATCGTCAACGGCCAGCTCGCGCCCGACGCGGGTTCGGTGCGGCTGGATGGCACGGAGTTGATTGGCCGCACGCCGAGCGCGATCTGGCGCCTCGGTGTGGGGCGCACGTTTCAAATTGCCGAAACGTTTGCCTCGCTGACGGTGGTGGAAAACGTGCAGCTTGCGCTGCTCTCGCACGCCGGGCACATCTTGCGTTTCTGGCGCAGCGCACGCGCGCAGTTCCACGATGAAGCGCTGGCGTTGCTGGAACGCGTGGGCATGGCGGCGCAGGCCGAACGCGCGATGAGCGTGCTGGCGTATGGCGACGTGAAGCGCGTCGAACTCGCCCTGGCGCTGGCGAACCAGCCGCGCCTGCTGTTGATGGACGAGCCCACCGCCGGCATGGCGCCGCGCGAGCGGCACCAGTTGATGGAGCTGACGCGCGCGCTGGCGCACGAGCAGGGCATTGGCGTGCTGTTCACCGAGCACAGCATGGACGTGGTGTTCGCTCACGCCGATCGCTTGATCGTGTTGGCACGCGGCGAGTTGATCGCGGGCGGCCCGCCGGCCGCGGTGCGCGATGACCCGCGGGTGCGCGAGGTTTACTTCGGCATGGGTTCCACCTTTGCGGCGACGCATCCGCCGACCGCCCATGCTTGACGTGCGGCAACTGTGCGCCTGGTACGGCAAGGCGCAAATCTTGTTCGACGTGTCCTTGAACGTCGGCGCGGGCGAGTGCGTGGCGCTGATGGGGCGCAACGGCGCGGGCAAGTCGACGACGATGAAGGCGATCATGGGTCTGCTGGCGCGGCGCAGCGGCCGCGTGAGCTTCGAGGGGCGCGACATCTCGGCGCAGGCCTCGCACAGCATCAGCCAGCTCGGCATGGGCTGGGTGCCGGAGGACCGGCGCATCTTCACGGATCTCAGCGTGCGCGAGAACCTGGAAGTGGGGCGCCAGCCACCGCGCGCCGGCGCGCCGACATGGACGATCGACAAGCTCACCGCCCTGTTCCCGAACCTGGCCACGATGCTCGATCGCCCGGGCGGGCGCACCAGCGGCGGCGAGCAGCAGATGCTGACGATCGCGCGCACGCTGATGGGCAACCCGCAGTTGATCCTGCTCGACGAACCTTCCGAAGGCGTGGCGCCGCTGATCGTGGAACAGTTGGCACAGATGATGGTGTCGCTCAAGGCTCAGGGTTTGTCGATCCTGCTGTCGGAGCAAAACATCCACTTCGCGCGCCTGGTGAGCGACCGGGCGGTCGTGTTGGAGAAAGGCCAGGTGCAATTCACCGGCACGATAGAGGAATTGATGGCTAACGACATGGTGCAGCGCACCTATCTCAGCGTATGAGGCCTTTGCAATGAAGCTGCTCGTCGCAGGGTCTCCAGGCTTTCCGGCCTTCGCCCCGAAGCCATCCGTGGGTGTGCGAGCAGCGAGCCGAGATTGTTACGTGGGCGTGCGTTCAGCCTGCCACGGTTCCGGCCTGTCACGCTGCTCGACATCTGCACGCAGCAAGCAACGAAGGTCAGCAATGGGCCGTAAGCAGAAATTCCACGTGCCCGAGGCAACCCACGCGCCGAGCGGTGCGCAAAGCAAGCGGGAGACACATCCATGACCCGCATCGCAGGCATCGACGTCGGCGGCACCTTCACCGACCTGATCTTTGTTGACGACGCGACCGGCGAGGTGCGCCTGGCGAAGGTGCCAACGACTGTCGAGAACCAGGCGTTCGGCGTGATCGCGGCGTTGGATGCGGCCCAGGTCGATGCGGCGACCTTGGATGCGATCGTGCATGGCACGACGACGACGACGAATGCGATGCTGGAGCGGCGCACGGCGCGCGTCGGGCTCATCACGACGCGCGGTTTTCGCGATGTGCTCGAACTCGGCCGCCGCACGCGGCCCACGCCTTATGGGTTGAAGGGCCGCTTCACGCCGTTGATCGAGCGCTCGCTGCGATTGGAAGTGGATGAGCGTGTCGATGCGCAGGGCCTGGTGATCACACCGCTCGATGAAGCCCAGGTCGAGACGGCGGCGCGCGAGCTGCTCGCCGCCGGCGCCGAGAGCGTTGTCATTCACTTCCTGCACAGCTACATCTACCCGGTGCATGAAGCGCGCGCGGCGCGGATCGTGCGCTCGCTCTGGCCGAATCCGCATGTCACCGCCGGCCATGCCATCGTCGCCGAGTACCGCGAGTACGAGCGCGGCGTCACCGCGGCGGTGAACGCATCGATCCAGCCGGTGCTGCACCGCTACATCGCGCGGCTGCAGACCGAGCTGGCGAAGCGCGGCTTCACGCGCGAACTGCTGGTGATGCAAGGCAACGGCGGAACGGTGGCGGCGAGCATCGTTGCCGAGCATGCGGTGAACACGGTGATGTCCGGGCCGGCGTCGGGTGTGATCGCGGCGGCGGCCACCGCGATGCAGGCGGGGGGTGGGCCGGGTGGTGGGCCGGGTGGTACGCCGGGTGGCGCGCTTGGAACATTCACCAACATCGTCAGCTACGACATGGGTGGCACGTCGACCGACGTGGCGCTGGTGCTGGGTGGGCTGCCGGAAGTGTCGAGCGAGCTCGAGCTTGAGTATGCGATGCCGATCCATGTGCCGATGGTCGATGTGCACACCATCGGCGCGGGCGGCGGGTCGCTGGCGAGCGTCGATGCTTCGGGCATGTTGCGCGTCGGCCCGCAAAGCGCGGGTGCGACGCCGGGGCCGATGTGCTACGGGCGCGGCGGCACGCAGATCACGATCACCGACGCGAACCTGGTGCTGGGGCGCCTGGACCCGGCGCGGCTGCTCGCGGTGGACCGGCCTGTGGACATGGCGACGCTGCACACGGCGCTGCTGGCACAGATCGGCACGCCGCTCGGCCTGGGCGTGGTCGCCGCCGCTGCCGCGGTATTGCGCGTCGCCAACGACAAGATGGCCGGCGCGGTGCGCATGGTCAGCCTGTCGCGCGGCCGCGACCCGCGTGACTTTGCCCTGTTCGCCTTCGGCGGCGCCGGGCCGCTGCACGCGGTGGCTCTCGCACGCGAACTCGGCATTCCCAAGGTGCTGATTCCGGCGCGGCCGGGCCTGACGAATGCGCTGGGCTGCGTCGTCGCCGATCTGCGGCATGACTTCGTGGCAACGATCAATCTGCCGCTCGACGCATTGGCCGAGGGGCAGATCGCCAAGGCGTTCGAGGCCCAGGTGCGCCTAGGGCGCGAGCGCATCGAACGCGAGCGGGCGAAGGTCGAAGCCATCGTCACCGTGCACCGCGTCGACATGCAGTTCCAGGGCCAGAGCCATGTATTGCCGGTGGCGATTTCCGACCCACGCATCAGCCTGCCCGAGCTGCGCAAACTGTTCGAAGCCGCCTACTGGCAGCGCTTCGGCGTCGAGCTGGTCGAGATCAAGCCGGTGCTCGTGAATCTGCACACTGCCGTGATCGGCAAGCGCAGGGGCGTGGCGCTGGTATCGATCACCACGGCACAGCCACGCGCGACGTTGCGCGAGGCGCAGCGCAGCCAGCGGCCGGTGTGGTTCGAGTCTTCGGGCTGGGTGGAGACGCCGCTCTATGCGCGCGAGCATCTGCCGACGGGCTGTGAATTCGACGGGCCGGCGATCGTTGAGCAGCTTGATTGCACGATCGTCCTTGAACCAGGCAATCGCGTTCAGATGGATGGCATCGGCAACCTGATCGTGACGGTGGAAGGACAGACATCATGACCATCGACCCCATCACCCTGTCCGTCCTGCAAAACGGCCTGCAGCAGGTCTGCAATGAGATGGACCTGGCGTTCGTGCGCAGCGCCTTCAGCCCGGTGATCGCCGAGGCGCTGGATCGCAGTGATGGCATTTACCACCGCGACACGGGCGAGCTGATCGCGCAGGGCGAACTCGGCTTGCCGGTGTTCGTGGGCACGATGCAGTTCACGGTGCAGGCGGTGATCGAACATGTGGCGCGGCGCAAGATCGCGCTGCACCCGGGCGACATGTTCATCGTCAACGACCCCTACCTCGGCGGCACGCACCTGATGGATGTGAAGTTCGTGCAGCCGTTTTTCTACCGGGGTGAGCTTTGGTGCTGGCTCGCCAACACCGGCCATTGGCCCGACACCGGCGGCATGGTGCCGGGCGGGTTTTCGGCCAGCGCCACCGAGGCGGAACAAGAGGGGCTGCGGCTGCCGCCGGTCAAGCTCTACAAGCGCGGTGTGCTTGATGATGAGATTCTGTCGATCATTCTGTCGAACATCCGGATCGCGGATCAGCGCATTGGGGACATCAAGGCTCAGGCCGCGGCGCTGAGCACCGGCGAGAAGCGCCTCACGGCCTTGCTGGACCGCTATGGCGCCTCGACGGTGAGCGCGGCGATCGTCGAGCTGAAGGCGCGCGCTGCAAAGCAGATGCGCGAGCGCGTCGCGACGATTCCCGACGGCGTCTACGAAGGCGAGGCGTTTGTCGATTCCGACGGCGTGGTGAACGAGCCATTGAAGATCGCCATGCGCATCACCAAGTCGGGTGGCACCGAGCACGCGCAGCTCAGCTTCGACATGAGCGGCTCGTCCCCGCCGTGCAAGGGCCCGATGAACAGCGTGATTGCCACCACCAAGTCCTCCATCTATCTCGCGGTGAAGCATGTGTTCCCGGAGGTTGCGATCAACGCCGGAACGTTCGTGCCGCTGCACATCGTCGAGCCCGAAGGCACGTTCCTGTATGCGCGCTATCCACGCCCGGTGTCGGGCTGCGCCGCCGAGGTGAGCCAGCGCATCGCCGAAGCGGTGTTCGCGGCGCTCAGTCAGGCGATTCCCGATCAATTGTTCGGCGCGCCTGCGGGGACTAGCGGAAACCTGGGCATCGGCGGCTTCGATCCGCTGAAGAGCCGTGCCTATGTGATGTATGTGATCTCCGGCGGCGGCTATGGCGGCAGCCCGGCGGGCGACGGCATCAGCAACGGCTGCTCGACGATAGGCATTTCCAAGACAACGCCGATCGAGATCATGGAGCAGCTTTACCCTGTTCTGTTCGAGGAGTATTCGTTGCATGAAGGTTCGGGCGGCGCGGGCGAGTTCCGTGGTGGCTTCGGCGTGAACTACCGCATCAAGCTGCGCCGCGGCGAGGCACGCGTATCGATGGTCATGGACCATGGCCGCGTCGGCCCGCCCGGGGCGATGGGCGGCGGCAGCGGTGGCCTGAACAAGGTCCACATCATCCGTGGCGGGGTGACGTATGTGCCCGAGCATTTGTCGAAGGACCAGGACATCGCGATCACTGCCGGCGATGTGATTTGCGTGTCCACGCCCGGCGGCGGTGGCTTCGGAGAAGCCGCGCGCCGCGACGCGCAAGCCGCGCGGCGCGACGCCGCGATGGGTTACTTCGGGCGCTGACTCGCTCTATCATCGGCGTGCTGCGGGCCACAATGCCCGCAGCAGCGTTCTCAGGGCGGGGCGAAACTCCCCACCGGCGGTGATGGCGGTGCAGCGATGCAGCGCACAAGCCCGCGAGCGCCTGGTTCGCACTTCGCGAGTCGGGGTCAGCAGATTCGGTGTCAATCCGAAGCCGACGGTCACAGTCCGGATGAAAGAGAGCGCGTGGTTCGGGTGCCTGCACTTTCGCATGGAGGTGAGGGTGCTTGTGCGCGTGCGCCCTGATTCTGGCAACTCTTCCTCTGCAAGGAACACCATGAATCAAGCACTGCAAACCTCATCCGCTCAGCGCCTTCCAAGGGCGGCGGCAACTCCTGGGGGCACTCTCAGTGACGCCATGCGCGCGCCACCCGACGCAGCGCCGCCGCTGCGCTTCGCGCTGATCCGGGGGCAGTGGCACGCGCCCATCGTGCAGCGCGCCTGCGACAGTTTCCTGGCCGAGATCGCGCAGGACAGCAACACGCCGCACCATGTTGATGTGTTCGACGTGCCCGGTGCTTTCGAGATCCCGCTGCACGCGCTGCAACTGGCGCGCAGCGGGCGCTATGCGGCGGTCGTGGCGTGTGCGCTTGTCGTCGATGGCGGCATCTACCGCCACGAGTTCGTCGCCGAGGCGGTGATCGCCGGCCTGATGCGGGTGCAGCTCGACACCGGCGTGCCGGTGATTTCCGCCGTGCTCACGCCGAAGAATTTTCATGAGCACGACGAGCACCGCGGATTTTTTGGCGAGCACTTCGTCGTGAAGGGCCGCGAGGCCGCGTTGGCCTGTTTGAAGACGGTGCAAAGCCTGGCCAAGCTCGCCGCGTGAAGGCCGAATGCGCAAGACCGAGACCGACGGAACCACCATGTTGCACAGCGTGCTGCAAGTCCGCTCTCGCAACGAATTGCGCGTCGGCGGCGCCAGCGCGGCGCCCGGCCACCTGCTGAGCGCCGCGAGAGGCCTGGTGCAACGCCAGGGGCGCCTGTACGTCATCGCTGACGATGAACATCAACTCGCCGTGATCGACGCTGCCTCAGCCACCGGGCATTGGGTGCGGATGTTCGATGGCGAGTTACCCGATGCGCCGAAGGCGCGCAAAGCCGCAAAGCCCGACCTGGAAACACTGCTGGAGTTGCCGCCCTCCAGCGAGCTGCTCCACGGCGGCTTGCTTGCGCTGGGCTCGGGCTCGCGAGCGAACCGTTGCCACGGTGTGATCCTGGCCTTCGATGCGCGCGGCGAACTCACCGAGCCGCGCCTGATCGACATGGCGGCGCTCTATGCGCCATTGCAATCTGACCTTGGCGACCTGAACATCGAAGGCGCCGTGCTGCGCGGCGATGACTTGTTGCTCTTGCATCGCGCCAACCAAAGCCAGCCGCGCAACGCCTGCCTGCGTTTCGCCTGGCTTGAGGTCTGGCGCTGGCTACAGGGCGGGGGCGGCGCAGTACCGCTGGCGCGCGACACTGTGGACTACGACCTCGGCGCGATCGACGACGTCGCGCTCGGTTTCACCGACGCCAATGCGCTGCCCGCCGGGCAGTGGCTGTTCAGCGCCGTCGCCGAGGCGACGCACGACAGTTATCACGACGGCGTTTGCGTCGGCACTGCCATCGGCATCGTTGCCGCCGATGGCCGCTTGCGCGCGCTGCATCGCCTGGCCGGGCGGTGGAAAGTGGAAGGCGTCGCGGCGACAGTGCTTGCCGACGCGCAAACGCTGGAGCTGACTCTGGTCACCGACGCCGACGACCGCAGCCAACCTGCTTCGTGCTTGACCGTGCAGTTGGCGCTCGGCGCCTGACCAGCGTCAGCCGGTCGAGCCGACGCCGTATTCGCTGACGCCGAACGGCGTCGGCGCGCGCCGCCTCTTCACGAAACCGAAGTACAGCGCAGCGCGCCGCAGCCAGCGCGCCAGACGCGCCGCACCTCGCGACGGGGCCTGTGCCGACACCTGCGCCGAAGCCCCGGCGCGTCGCCAACTCAGTCCGGAATTCTGGCTGGACGACGGTTCAACGTGCGGGGCAAGGCGTTTGGCGGTCATGGCGGCGTCCTGAATCGTTTGATCGGGCCGGTCATCGGCGCGGCACTTCTGCCGCCCTTGCGATTCAGCGATGCAAGCTTCGTGCCGCTGGGCTGCGCGAGCCGCACGGCGCGCGGAGTGAGCAGTTTCGCCGCGAGCAGCGTTGGCGAGTGTCAAAACGCGGCACGTTGGCTTTCGCCGCGTTAAGCCGGGGCGACGGGCAGCGTCGGTCGGATCGACACGATGCGTCAGGTGCGCGCGGGCAACCGGTTGGCCCCCGCGTGAACGGTCACGCAGCCGGGTGATCCCCGCGCGACGGCCTATGCAGCCGCCCGGTACCCGCGCGGGATGGCGCCCAGCAAACGCCGCGTGTAGTCCTCACGCGGCGCGTCGAGGATTTGTTCGACGCTGGCCTGCTCGACCACCTCGCCATCTTTCATCACCATCACCTCGTCGGCCATGAAGCGCACCACGGCGAGGTCGTGGCTGATGAAGATGTAGGACAGGCCGAGTTCGTCTTGCAGGTCTTTCAGCAAGTTGAGCACTTGCGCCTGCACCGACACATCGAGCGCGCTCACGGCTTCGTCGAGCACCAGTACTTCGGGGTTGAGCGTCAGGCAGCGTGCGATGGCAATGCGCTGGCGCTGGCCGCCGGAAAATTCATGCGGGTACTTGTGAAGGGCACTTTCCGGCAGACCGACCTTGGCGAGCAGGGCGCGTGTGCGCGCTTCGCGGTCCGCGGCGCCCGTGCCGATGCCGTGGATGAGCATCGGCTCGACCAAGGTCTGCATCACGGTAAAGCGGGGATTCAGTGACGCATATGGGTTCTGGAAGACGACCTGCAAGCGTTTGCGCATCGCCAGCATGTCGGCCTTGCCCAGGGCCAGCAGATCCCGGCCGTCGAACATGGCGCGGCCCTGCTGCGGCCCACCGTTGACCTCATGCAGGCGCAGCAACGCCAGGCCAAGTGTCGTCTTGCCCGAACCCGATTCGCCGACGATGCCCAGCGTATGGCCGCGCTTGAGCGTGAAGCTCGCGCTCTTCACCGCCTTGAATTCCTTGCGGCCGAAGACGCCGCTGCGCAGCCAGAAGCTCTTGCTCAGGTTCGTCGCCGCTATGACCACCGGCGCCTCCGCGCCTTTGGCCGGCACCGCCGCGCCGACGTGCGCGGCGGAGTAGGCGCCGTCGATGTGATCGTCGATCACCATGAGCCGCGCGCTGCGCTGCTCCAGCGTCGGCCGGCATGCGAGCAATGCCTGGGTGTAGGGATCGCGCGGCGCGCTGAAGATTTGCGCCACCGGCCCTTGCTCGCGCACCGTGCCTTCGCGCATCACGACCACATGGTCGGCGATTTCGCCCACCACGCCGAGATCGTGGCTGATGAAGAGCATGCTCATGCGGTGCTTCTGCTTGAGCGTGGCCAGCAACTCCATGATCTGGCGCTGGATCGTCACGTCGAGCGCCGTCGTCGGTTCATCGGCGATCAGCAATTTCGGCTCGCATGAAATCGCGATCGCGAGCATGACGCGCTGCTGCTGGCCCCCCGACAGTTCATGCGGGTAGGAACGCAGGCGCCGTTTCGGCTCGGGCAGGCCGACTTCAACGAGCAGCGCTTCGGCGCGATCCAGCGCCGCGCGCCGGCTCAGGCCCAGGTGTTTGATGAGCGGCTCGCCAATTTGCTCGCCGACGCTGAACACCGGGTTCAGCGAGGTCAATGGATCCTGGAACACGCAGGCGATTTCCTTGCCGCGCAGGCGCTGCAGCTCGGGCACGCTCAAGCCCAGCATGTCACGGCCCTGGAACGTGATCGCGCCCTGGCGCTCGGCGTTGTCAGGCAGCAGGTTCAGGATCGCCATCGCGGAAACGCTCTTGCCCGAGCCCGATTCGCCCACCAGCGCAATCGTGCTGTTCTCGGGCAGCTCGAAACTCACGCCCATATCGCCGCGCCCGACGGCCTGCACGCGCTGCATCACGCCGGCCGTCTTCCCCAGGCGAAATGCGACGCGCAGGTCTTTGATCGTGAGCAGCATCGTGGAGTGCCCGCCTATTCCAGCCCGCGCAGCTTCGGGTCGAGCGCGTCGCGCAGCGCGTCGGTGAACAGCGAAAACGCGGTGACGAAGACCGCCATGAAGAGTGTGGCCGCGGCAAGCTGCCACCAATGGCCGAGGATCAGTTCGCTTTGCGCCTCGGCAAGCATCGTGCCCCAGCTCACCTGGTCCACCGCGACGCCCAGGCCCAGGTACGACAAGATCACCTCGGCCTTGATGAAGCCCACCGCATGGATCGACAACTGCACCAGCGCCACATGGCTCACGTTGGGCAGGATGTGGCGAAACATGCGCGAGAACGTGCTCGCGCCGATCGCCTCCGCCGCGCGCACGTATTCGCGCACCGCGTGTTTCATGAACTCGGCGCGCACCAAGCGGTAGATGCCGGTCCAGCCCGTCAGGCCGAGGATGATGACGATGCTCCACACGCCTTTGGGGACGATGGCGTCAGCGCGGTTCAGCACCGCCGCGAAAGTAAAGATGAGCAAGATCCCGGGGATCGACGTGAACACGTTGTAGACCCACTCCAGCAGGTCGCCCAGCTTGCCGCCGAAAAAGCCGCCCAGGGCGCCGAGCACGGTGCCGATCAGCGTGGCGACGAGCGCGGCAAGCACGCCCA
>JANOLJ010000371.1:0-3670 GCA_031419715.1 Burkholderiales bacterium
GCTTGTCGCTGATCGCGAGCGCCCCTGTCTCGCGATCTACGACGTCACCTGGAAGCGCAGCGTCGTCTCTGCCGACCGCATGCGCATGGTCTGCGAGTACGAAGCCGCGGACGCCGAGACGGTGCGCAAGATCCAGCGCGAAGCCGCGGCCGACTTCGACCGTGTGTGGGTGGTCGGTGACCTGTTTGAGTGACGCCGGTGCGAAGCCTTTTGTCCACACCCCACCCATTTTTGGAGATCAACATGCACACCCAAACGATGCCCCAGTCCCTGTCGATGACCCGCCGCCCGCTACTGCAGGCTGCCCTGGCGTTCGCTGCGTTGTCCGTTGCACTGCCTGCGTTCGCGCAGGGCACTGCGCTGGATGGGCGGCGCTTCGACGGTGTTTTCATCCAGCGCGGCAAGACCTCGGGCGACGCCGACACGCTCACCTTCCAGGGCGGCCGTTTCCGCTCGTCGGCCTGTGACCGTTACGGCTACGGCGACGCGCCTTACCGTGCCTCGGTGCAAGGCGACGGGTTCACCTTCGAGGCCGAAACTGAGAGTCCGAAGTACGGCAAGCTGGTCTGGCGCGGCACCGTGCGCGGCGACAAGCTCGACGCCACCGCGACGATGCCACGCGAAGGCAAGACGCCGATCGAGAACTGGGTGGTCGCGGGCGCCGTGAAATCCCCTTGAGGAAGACCCTAGCCCTGCCTTCGCATCCAGCTTAGCAAAGCACTCGGTTTTTCCTCGTGAATTCTCACTCTAGTGGTCGAGCATTCATGCATGAAAGAATGTCAGGAAACCACTTGTACAGCTCGAAGACCTTCACCGCCAAAAAGGGGACGCTACCCTTTAACCTGCCAAAAAGGGGCCAAACGCAAAAAGGGGACGCAAACCTTTTACCTGGCTTGCATTGACATTCTGGGGGATCGGCCGGATTAAGGGAAGCGTCCACTTTTCTGTCCCCTTTTCTGTCCGGGCTGGCCCATGCCCGAAGCGTCCATCTGCAGGTCGGCGTGGAAGCGTTTCACGCAGGCGTTCGAAAATGTCCCACCGTCAGCGTCTGGTTGCCGCCCTCCTCGATCGCCAGCACCTCCCACTCGTAGGCCGATTTGCGCAGCAGAAATCCTGGCGGCACGGCCATGCTGCTGGCGCCGGGCGGCATCATCACGTCGAGAATGATCTTCGGCAGCCCGCGCAGGCCCGTGTTCGGTTTCACCACCAGCACTTGGTAGCCGATGATCGGGCTGCCGTTGGCCGGGCCCACCGCTTGCCATGCGAGCACCAGGCTGTTCGGGTCGACCAAGGCATCCTCGGCCGGAAACAGCAGCACCGGGCCGGCGGGGATGTTGTGCGTGAACTTCGCGCTGCCGACCAGCCTCTCGCCATTGATGCCTTGACCCTTGATGCGGTACTGGCCTGGCGGAAAGCGAGCCAGGAAGACATTCAACGGCACATCGTCGAGGCTGGGCTCGCCGCTTTCCAGAAACAGCTCGGTGCCGCCTTGCTTGGCCACCGAGCCACGCGCCGTGGCCCGGAGTACCAGGCGCCCCCAGGGGTCGTACACGTCCATCGATTTCCAGGGATCGGCATCGATGAAAAGCTGCACGCCGACATCGCGGTCGGTGGCATTGAATTCGATCTTCAGCCGCGCGTCCTTGAGCGCGACCAGCGGTGCGCCACGGTCGCGGACGTCGTCCTCGGATTCGGTGGCCTCGGTGGACGAGGTAGCCGCCGCCAGCAAGGGAGCGGTGGCCACCGCGACGATGGCCCGGCGTCGATTGGTGATGTGCATTTCGGTTCTCCGGTCTGTGAATGGTTTGGATGACCCCTGGGCCACAGCGACAGGCATTGACGCCGGGCACGATGAGGCTAAGCAGCCGACCTGAGCACCAGATGACCCAACCATGAGCACTTCGCAATGTGCGCCGCTGCGGCCCGCTGTCGCCCGCGACCCAGTTGCTGCGCGCGTTGCGGGCGCCGCGCGCTGGCGCGCATCACGCGCGGCCGGTGGCGCCCTATGTCGCGCCGGCAAGCATCGGCACGCCACCGGCTTCTCGCGGCGTGGCAAGCGGCGCGGGCCGTGGCAGGGCGACGATGAATCGGCTGCCCTGTCCTGGCACGCTGGTGACGGTGATGTCGCCACCATGCGCGCGCACAAAGGCCAGCGCCAGGCTCAGCCCGAGGCCGATGCCCGGCCCTGAGCGGCTCGCGTCGCAACGGTAAAAGCGCTGGAAAATGTGCGGCAGGTCGTGGGCGGCGATGCCCACCCCTGTGTCCTCGATGCTCAGCAGCACCTGACTTGCCTGTTCGCGCAGCGTGATGCGGACCTCGCCGCCCGCTGCGGTGTAATTCAATGCGTTGTCCAGCAGATTGCTGACAACGCGTTGCAGGCGCTGCCGGTCGCCCGCGATCCAACACGGCCCGGGCAGCTTCGCCACAATGCCGATGTGGCGATCTTCAGCCGCCGGCTGGAACAACTCTCGGGCCGTCAGCAGCATCTCGGTCAGGTCGATGGGGCCGAGATTCAAGCGTGCGGCCCCGGACTCGGCTTCGGCGATGTCGAGCGTGGTGTTGAGCATCTCCAGCAGTCGATCACACTCTTCGATCGTGTCGACGGCCCAGGCGTTGGGCTCGGCACTCGTTTCCCGGTTCGCCAAGCTGATCTCGGCACAGGCGCGGATGCGCGCCAGCGGGCTGCGCAGGTCATGCGCCAGGTTGTCGGCCATCTCGCGCACGCCGATGATGAGTGCCTGAATGCGGTCAAGCATCACATTGAAGGTGCGGGCGAGTTGGTCGAGCTCGTCGCCCGCCGTGCTCACTGGCACGCGCCGCTCGAAGTCGCCGTCGGCGATTTGCTGCGCGGTCTGGGTCACTGCCATCACGCCCTGCAGTGCACGCCGGGCCATGAACCATCCGATCGGGATGCCGAGCAACAGCACGCCGGCAAGGCTGAGCACGAAGCCGCGCAGGACTTCGCGCAGCAGGCCTTGCTCGTCTTCGAGCGAACGCCCGATCTCGAGCCAGACACCCGGCCCGATGCTGCCGACCAGCGTGCGCACCGGGGCGGCGGCCGCCAACTCCCGCTGGCGCGTCTTGAACAGAGGTTCCTGGCCCAACCCAGCATCCAGCCACGGCGAGCCGCGTGCCAGTTCGGGCCAGGCCTGCAGGTCGGTGGCAGCGAGTTGGCGTCCGTCGCTCCCCCACAGGCGGAAGTAGGACTTGCGCGCGTCTTCACCCTGCGTATCGAGCACCATCTCCTTGGTGACGCCGGCGATCCCGTTCTGACGCCACCGAGTCGCATACTCGTCCAGGTCCTGCCGCAGTTCCTCGTCGGTGCGCTCGGTGAAGGCCCCCGCAATCAGCGCATAGGCGCCGCTGAAGGCCAGCACCGAGGTGGCCGCGAAGATGACCGCGTACCACAGCGTCAGGCGCAGCGCGAGCGAGCGGCGTGGCCTAGGGAGTTTCGCGAAGGACATAACCCATGCCGCGCACGGTGTGGATGAGCGGCGTGGCGAAGCCCTTGTCCACCTTGTCGCGCAGGCGGCAGATGCGCGACTCGACGACGTTGGTCTGCGGGTCGAAGTTGTAGTCCCACACGCGCTCGATGATCATCGTCTTCGAGACCACGCGTCCGGCATTGCGCGCCAGGTATTCGAGGACGCAGAACTCGCGCGGCTGCAGG
>JANOLJ010000372.1:0-1951 GCA_031419715.1 Burkholderiales bacterium
CCCCATACGCGGCCAGGTACCCAGTGGTGTAGTCGAGCGCCGCCACCCCGGGCAGCAACTGCGGCCGCTCCGGGCTGCCCTGGCGCATCGCCAGCCCGGTTGCAACCGCGCCGAGCTGGTCCCAGCCGGGTCGCTGCGCCCAGGGGCCTTCATGGCCGTAGCAGCTCACCGAGACGTAGACGATGCCTGGGCGCTGCGCCGCCAGGCGCTCGGGCGACAGCCCACGGCGCGCAAGCGCGCCGCTGCGATAGCCCTGTACCAGCTCGTCGCCCTCTCGCACCAGAGCCAGCAGGCGTTCGAGGTCAGCCGGCACGTCGATGTCCAGCGTCGCACTTCGCTTGCCGTGGCCGGTGTCCATGACGAAGGTTCGCATGCTGGGTACCCGATGCGCGCTGATGTTCAGCACGTCAGCGCCGTGCTCCGCCAGCGTGCGCGAGGCGGTGGGGCCGGCAATGATGCGCGTCATGTCGACGACGCGAATGCCCGAGAGCGGTCGCTCGCCCGGCGCAAAGGGCTGCGGCGGCGCGTCGCCAATGCGGCGCACCTGTACGCAGGGCTCGGACGAGAGCATCTGCCCCTGCGGATGGGCGTGCCATTCGTCTGCGCTGCGCGCGTACGCGCCGCACATGCCGGCGCGAGCCAGTTCGTCCTCCAGAGCCTGCGCATCCCACCGCGCAACTGCGGTTCGCACCGCCTCCGCGCTGCGTTCGCGCAGCCCCAGCACCTGCTCGGTCCCGACGGCCAGATGCTCGAGCACGCCATGTACGAAGAACCAGCGGCCGTCGCGGCTGCGGTAGAAGTCCACGAGGGGGTTGTTGTCCGCGGGCGATCCGCCCAGCGGCTCGCCGTCGAGCCGGAGATGCTGAAAGCTCGCGAGACTTGCGCCCGCATGCAGGGTCGACACCCGGATCTGCTGGGGTGCGCCGCCGCGCAACTGCCAGACGCGGTCGGCCGCTGCAGCGGTAGCCGCCACGGCCGCAGCGGCGTCTTCTTCCACGGGTAAACGGCAGCCGGCGGGGCCACCGTTGTTCTCGATGTCGAGGCGGGGCAGGGCGTCTGTCAAGCCGTGAAGTTCCAACAGTTCGCGCAGCCGTCCGATCGCTCCCAGTGTCATGGTCTGTCTCCGTGCGCGGCACCGCAGATAACGCGTGCCGACGGTTGTGCATGTCTATCATCTTCCGTGTCATGGCGACGGCGTATTTGAGCTGTCGCCACCCATCGCCCCTGGGTCGCATCACTTTCAGCAAGAATGTACAGGCTCCGCCTTTGGGATCAGGGTGCACTTTGCACCCGCGGCACCGATCACTCGCACTGCGGCGAAATGAGACGCTGCACCCCACGGTGTGAAATCATGCGTTTCTGGTCTTGCGCTGCCCTACCCAGTTGCTCGGGTCATTGCCTGGCCCAGTCATGCCCCAATCAATGTACTGAGGAACTCAAGATGAACGACCCGCATTGGAACCACTACATCGACGGCCGCACCGTGCCTCCTGCCGGTGGCGTCTACCTCAGCGAGTTCGATCCGCGCACTGCAAAACCGTCGTACCGCGTGGCTCGTGGCAATGCCGCCGACGTCCACGCCGCCGTGACTGGCGCCGCTGCCGCCTGGCCGGCGTGGCGCGACCGCCGGCCTATCGAGCGCGGGCGCATCCTGTGGGCGATCGCACAGAAACTTCGCGAGCACAGCGAACGGCTTGCCGGCATCGACCAGCGCGAGACGGGCCGTTCGAAGGCCAATTCGCTGGGTGATATCGAGACAGGCGCGCTGTACTTCGAGTACTACGCCGGGCTCGTCAACAAGGGCCTGGGCGACGTCATCGACCTCGGCGCCGGCTATCACTCGTACACCCGCCACGAGCCGTTCGGCGTGATCGCGGTCATCCTGCCCTGGAACGGTCCGGTGAATCAGGCCGGCCGCGGCATTGCGCCGGCCCTCGCGACCGGCAACACC
>JANOLJ010000373.1:0-9077 GCA_031419715.1 Burkholderiales bacterium
GCAACGCCCAGCAGCAGCGCCAGCCCCGTGCCCGGTGTCGGCCAGCGCCACAGGGCGCGACGCCGCTGGCGCGGCTCGGCCGGCGGGCCGGGCGTGGTGGGCGTGGTGGGCGTATCGGGCTTAGGGGGCGCATCAGGCGCATCAGGCGTATCAGTCGCAGGGGTCGAATCGGGCGTACCCGGTGCGTGGGGTGCCATGTCGCGCGTCGCCGCGCCAGGCGCGCTGGCGGCAAGGGGTGTGGCGGGTTCGTTGGGGTTCATGGTGAGTTTCAGGCCGCGCTGTCCATGGTCAACCTGATGCACGCGGCGACGGCCGCGATCGAGGGACGCGTCTTGACGACGTTACCGAAGCCGACCTCCTGAGCGCGCGCGCCGATGCGGGGATGGGTGACGAGGGCCCAGGCGCGCGACAGGTCGACATTGCTCAACGCATCCGCCAGATGCGACACCGCTTCGGAACTGCTGAACAGCCACAGATGGGTCTGCGGCTCGGCCAGAGCTTGCGCCAACAGGGCCAGTTGCGGCGGGGTGAACGACGGCGCGGCGCGGTGATAGGCGGTGACCGTGGTGACTTTAGCGCCCTGGCCGCGCAACTGCTCGGCCAGCCACTCGCGACCCCCGTCGCCGCGCACGATCAACACTTTCGCATCACGCCAGTCGCTGCCTTGCAGGCGCTCCCAGAGCGACTCGGAATCGAACTGCGGCGAGTCGGCCGCGGGCTCGGCGATGCGCGGCGCGGGCACGCCCTGTTCCCGCAAGGCGCGCGTGGTGCCCGGCCCGGTGGACGCGACACCCAGGCCCGGTGGCCAGCGCAGCCCGGCCGGCTTCAACGCAAAAAAGCGCTCCACCGCGTTCGGGCTCACAAACACCACCAGCCGCAATTGATTGATGCGCGACCACGCCAGCACCACGGCCAGCGGCTCGGCGACAGGCTGGATGTGGATGAGTGGCAGGGCCACGGCGTCGATGTCCATGGCGCGCAGGCGTTCGACCCATAGGGCGGACTGGTCGGCCGGGCGTGTGATCAGCACCTTCACGTCGGGCGGTTCCAGAACAGGGCGGCGTCGTGCGCGGACGATTCCTAGGCCGCCGCCAAGTAGGCATCGGCGCCCTGGTCGCGCAGTCGCTGCGCGACTTCGCTGCCCAGGGCCAACGCGCCCGCGTCGTCGGAGACGGCGCCACGCACCTTGCCGCGCAGCAACGGGGCGTGTGGATTTTGCGCATGACCCAGCGCCGCGCGCAACTCGAGCGTGCCGGCAGACCAGGTGGCGTGGGCCGCGAGCGGCACGCTGCAACTGCCGCCCAGGACCCTGGACACCGCACGTTCGGCCTGCACAGCGAGCCAGGTCGGGCGGTGCGTCAACTCCGCCAATTGCGCCCCCAGTGCGGCGGCATCGCTGCGCCGCTCCAGGCCGAGCGCGCCTTGGCCCGCGCACGGCAGCATCTGCCCGGTCTCGAAGCAGGCGCGGATGCGGCTCGCCAGGCCCAAGCGCTTCAAACCTGCCGCCGCAAGCACGATCGCGTCGTAGTCGCCCGCGTCGAGCTTCTTCAGGCGCGTGTCGAGGTTGCCGCGCAGCGGCTGCACACTCAGGTCCGGGCGCAGCGCGCCGAGCTGCACCACGCGGCGCAGGCTCGATGTGCCCACCACCGCCCCGTGCGGCAGTGCGTCGAGGTCCGGGTAGTGGTTCGACACAAAAGCGTCGCGTGGGTCTTCGCGCTCCAGCACCGCGGCCAGCTCGAAGCCGGGAGGCAGGTCCATCGGCACGTCTTTCAGCGAATGCACGGCCAACTGCGCCTGCCCTGCTTCCAGCGCGGCTTCGAGTTCCTTCACGAACAGGCCCTTGCCGCCCACCTTGGACAGGCTGCGGTCCAAGATCTGGTCGCCGCGCGTCGTCATGCCCAGCAGTTCGGCATGCAGACCCAGGCGTGCGAGCAAAAGATCGCGCACATGCTCGGCCTGCCACAGCGCAAGCCGGCTCTCGCGCGTGGCGATCACTAGGTGAGGGACCATGGCGCAATGCTAGCAGGCCAATCCATGGCATCGCCCCGGGCCGTGCCGCGCGGCCACACGCCGCGGCGCTCGCGGGTTCGCATCGGCAAGGAAGTTGCTAGCATCCCTTGCGTATCGCGCGTTGTCCCTTCCCTCCAACTGCCTGCGAGTGTGCTTTGACCCCTACTCCCACGACGCGCGCCGCGCGAGCCCGCCGCGACGCCACCAGCGCCGCGCGCCAAAAGAATCAGCCACTCGTCGATGACATCCGCCTGCTCGGCCGCGTGCTCGGCGAAGTGATCCGCGAACAGGAGGGCGGCGCAGCGTTTGAGCTGATCGAGCGGGTGCGCAAGCTCTCGGTGGCGTATCGATTGAAGCGCGACGCCTCCGCTGGCCGCGCGCTCGACCGCTTGCTGAAAAACCTCTCGGGCGACCAGACGGTGAGCGTGATTCGCGCCTTCAGCTACTTCTCACACCTGGCCAACATCGCCGAAGACCGGCACCAGGTGCGCCGCCGCGAACACCATGAGCGCCAGGGCGACATTCAGGAGGGCTCGCTGGCGTTTGCGTTCGAGCGGCTGGCGCGGCGCGGCGTGGGCGCGGCGCAGATCGCCGCCGTGCTCGAGCACGCCTACATCTCGCCGGTGCTGACCGCGCACCCCACGGAAGTGCAGCGCAAGAGCATTCTCGACGCCGAGCGCGCGATCTCGCAGCTGGTGGAGCAACGCGAGCGCGCCCTCACCGAGCGCGAGCGCGCGTTGAACGATGCGCTGCTGCGAGCGCGCATCACCCAACTCTGGCAAACGCGCATGCTGCGCACGGCAAAGCTGAGCGTGGCCGATGAGATTGAAAACGCGCTCAGCTATTACCACTCGACGTTCCTGAGCCAGATTCCACGCCTGTATGCCGAGATCGAACAGGCGCTGCCCGGCTGGCCCGTGGCGAGCTTTTTTCGCATGGGCCACTGGATCGGCGGAGACCGCGACGGCAACCCCTTCGTCACCGCCGAAACCCTGCGCGCCGCGATGTCCCGGCAAAGCGAAACCGCGCTGCGCCACTACCTGGTGCAGGTGCACGAACTCGGTGCCGAACTGTCGATTTCCGGGACGCTTTGCGCCGTCACGCCGCAATTGCAGGCGCTCGCCGAACGCTCGACCGACGTCAACCCGCACCGCCAGGACGAGCCCTACCGGCGCGCGCTGATTGGCGTGTACGCGCGCCTGGCCGCGACGCTGCACCAGCTCACCGGCACCGAGGCGCTGCGCCATGCGGTGGCGGCGCAAGGGCCGTATGACAGCGCGCGGCAGTTGCTCGACGACCTGGGCGTCATCGACGAATCGCTGCGCTCGCACCACGCGCAGGCGCTGGCCGCCGTGCGCCTGCACCCGTTGCTGCGCGCCGTGCAGGTGTTCGGCTTTCACCTCGCCACGCTGGACCTGCGCCAAAGCTCCGACAAGCACGAGGCCGTGGTCGCGGAGTTGCTGCGCGTCGCGCGCATCGAGCCCGACTACAGCGCGCTCGATGAAGCGGCGCGCCGCACACTGCTGCTGCGCGAGCTGAACGAGGCCCGGCCGCTGCGCGTGATCTCGGTGAACTACAGCGAACACACGCGCGGCGAACTCGCCGTGTTCGAGGCCGCGCGCGAGCTTCTGCAACGCTACGGCCGCGACGCGCTGCGCCACTACATCATTTCGCACACCGAGCAGGTGAGCGACCTGCTGGAGGTGCTGCTGCTGTTCAAGGAAGTCGGCTTGCTGCGTGGCAGGCTGGACGGCGCCGCCGGGCCGGACGCCGCAGGCGCGGTGGCCGACCTGATCGTCTCGCCGCTGTTCGAAACGATAGGCGACCTGCAACGCGCAGCACAGATCATGCGCGAGTTCTACGCCCTGCCCGGCATCGCCGCGATGATCCAGGCCTCGGGCGGCGAGCAGGACATCATGCTCGGCTACAGCGACAGCAACAAAGACGGTGGCATGTTCACCAGCAACTGGGAGCTGTACCGCGCCGAGATTTCGCTCGTCCAGTTGTTCGGAGAATTAGGCGCCGCACACGGCATCACGCTGCGCCTGTTCCATGGCCGGGGCGGCACCGTCGGGCGCGGCGGTGGCCCGAGCTACCAGGCCATCCTGGCGCAGCCGCCGGGCACGGTGAACGGCCAGATCCGCCTGACCGAACAAGGCGAAGTGATCGCGTCGAAATACGCCCACCCCGAGATCGGCCGGCGCAACCTGGAAACGCTCGTCGCCGCCACGCTCGAGGCCACCCTGCTGCACCCGACAAAAAGCGCACCGAAGAGTTTTCATGAGGCGGCGCAAGAAATCAGCGCTGCCAGCCAAGCCGCTTACCGCAAGCTCGTCTACGAGACCCCGGGGTTCACCGACTACTTTTTCAGCGCGACGCCGATCCGCGAAATTACCGAACTCAACATCGGCTCGCGGCCGGCGGCGCGCCACGCCAAGGCACGCCCGGCGATCGAAGACCTGCGCGCGATACCGTGGAGCTTCAGTTGGGGCCAGTGCCGCGTGGCGCTGCCGGGCTGGTATGGCTTTGGCACTGCGATCGAGGCCTTCCTCGGCGGCTCTCAAGGAAATGTGGCTCTGCCACTTTCCTTGATCCCCATGGGGGACGGTCGCCGCGCGGCGGCGGCCTTGGGGCGCTCAGACACCGCGCGCGGTGCTTCATCTACACAGCGCCTGGCACTGCTGCGGCGCATGCACAAGTCCTGGCCGTTCTTTCGCACGCTGTTGTCGAACCTGGACATGGTGCTCGCCAAGTGCGACCTGGGCATCGCCGCGCGCTATGTCGATCTTGTGGAGGACAAGCGCCTGGGCAAACGCATCTTCGGCCACATCCAGACCGAGTGGCAGCGCACCCAGGACGCGCTCGCCGCGATCACCGGCGAACGGCATCGCTTGGCCTCAAACCCGGCGCTGGCGCGCTCCATCGAACACCGATTCCCCTACCTCGACCCGCTGAACCACCTGCAAGTCGAATTGATGCGTCGCAGGCGCCAAACCGGCGCGGCAGATTCGGGCCGGGAACGCGTGGAGCGCGGCATTCACATTTCGATCAACGGCATTGCTGCGGGGTTGCGCAACACGGGGTAGGCCTCACCGCGCGGCCAAGACGCCCCGCCGTCGTCGCCCGGTTAGCTCCACGCGGGGCATCACCAGAAGCCGGTCGGAGGGATAATCACGCCTAGCCAATCATCCGGGGTGCGCCATGGAACTCACAGCCGTTCTCACACATGCTGAAGAAGGTGGTTTTATTGCCTTGAATCCTGAGACGGGCACTACTACCCAAGGCGAGACGGTTGAAGAAGCCATCGCCAATCTTCGAGAAGCAACTACTCTGTATCTCTCTGAATTCCCGCTGCCGGCACTTGGGCACCCTCTGGTCACAATGTTCACCGTGCCAGGTCCGGCGCATGCCTAAACTGCCGATGGGGCCGGAGCAAAGGGGGCCCGCTACCGCCCCGCGGCGACCAGCGCTTCGCGCACCGCGGCCACCTGGCGGCGTGACACGGCGAGCCACTCGTCCACCGGCGCCACGCACACCGCCCAGCTCTCGCCGGCTTCTTCCTCGGTCGTGCCTGGAAGGGTGCGTCGTTCCAGCGCGCGCACGGCCGGGCGGGCCACCAGGGCGTTGCGGTGCACGCGCAGAAACCGTTCGCCGACGCGTGTTTCCAGGTCCGACAACGGGTCGTCGATCACATAGCTGCGCGCCGCGGTGCGCAGCGTCACGTATTTGAGTTCGGCCTTGAAGTAGAGAATCTCGACCAGAGGCACGCGCACCACGCGGCCGCGATCGCTGACGACGATCGCCGCGGCGTTGTCTTCGGCGGGCGCCGCCGCGCCAGGAGCCGGTGCCAACTGCGTCGCGACGCGGCGCAGCGCGCCATTGAGCCGTTCGCGCTTGACGGGTTTGGTCAGATAGTCCACGGCCGCGAGATCGAACGCCTTGAGTGCATGTTCGGGGTGCGCGGTGACGAACACCACGTCGGGCGCATTCGGCAAGACGCGCAGCTCGGCGGCAAGCTGGGTGCCGTCGCGCCCGGGCATGTGGATGTCGAGCAGGATCACGTCACAGGTATGCGCGGCCAGCCACACCAGTGCCTGCGCGGTGTTCGACGCTTCGCCAACGACGACCGCCGAGGGTTCGCGGCACTCTTCGACCAGGCTGCGCAGGCGCAGCCGCGCGAGTTCTTCATCGTCCACGAGCAGCACCCGCAACGGCGCCGATGGCGTGCCTGGCGTGCCTGGCGTGCCTGGTGCGCCCTGCAGCGTCATAGCGGCACCAGAATCTGCACGCGGAACACATCGCCCTCGCGCCGCGCGTCGAACTGTGCCGCCACATCGTGCATCAGGCGCAGGCGCTCGCGCACGTTGCCCAGCGCCATGCCGTTGCCCGGCACCGACGCCTCGGCCGGGATGTTGTTGAGAATCAGAACCTCGGCGCGCCCCATGCGCACCCGCGTGCGCACACGTATCGTGCCGCCCTGCGCCGCCGGCTCGATGCCGTGGCGCACCGCGTTTTCCACCAAGGGCTGCAACAGCAGCGGCGGCACGCGGGCGCTAGCGGCTTCATCATCAAGCTCCCAGTGCACCTGCATGCGGCTGCCGAAGCGAATCTGTTCGATGGCCAGGTAGCGCCTGGCAAGCTCCACTTCTTCGTGCAGCGTCACCGCCTGGCCGTTTTCCGACAGCGCCACGCGAAACAGCTCCGCCAGGTCTTCGAGCACGCCTTCGGCGCGCGCCGGGTCCAGGCGCACCAGCGCCAACGCCGTGTTCAGCGTGTTGAACAGAAAGTGCGGGCGGATACGCGACTGCAGTTCCGCCAGCCGCGCTGCCGTTTGCACCGGCAGCAGCGCTTGCGCGCGCATGCGCAACCAATGGAACATCACGGCGGAAATGCCCGCGCCGGCCAGCGCCGGTGCGTACAGGTTCGGTGCCGCGATCACATCGGGCCCCGGAAGACTCGCCAACCAGGCCCCGACCACCGCACACAGCGCACCCATGGCGGCCACGGCGATCCACTGCGCCGCGTCGGGCAATGCCGTGAGGCGGCGCTTGAATGCACAGGTCAACAGCAGCCACAGCAGCACGGCAGGCAGTGTGGCCGCCGACGCCGCGGCCAACTGGAGCACCCACGATTGCAGCCCAGGCGCCTGGAAACTCAATGCGACTGCGACGACACCATGCACGAACAACAGGGCGCGCAACACCACGCCGACATGGCATACATCGAACAGCGAGTTCTCGCTCGCAGCGGCCTGCGGCTGTGCTGGCCCGAACATCGACGAGCCGAAGCCCGACGACGCCGGGGTCGTCGGGACATCGGTCTTCAGTGCGACAGGGTCAGCCAAAGTGTGCAAGGTAGCGGAGCGTGGGCCTGGAGGGGCGCCGCGTCGTACCAGCCATCGAGCCCAGGCGGCTCGATAGAATCAGCGCGGCGCGCGGCATGCAAAATGTGAAGCGAGCGCCATTGTCTCCAACTCCGGCGCACCCACCATGGGCTCGACTGCGTCATCCCTCACACTCATCATGGTCAGCAACCCACTCGAGCGCAAGTCCCAGGCGTGGTCGGCGCTTTTTTCCGAGCCGATGAGCGAGCTGGTGCAGCGCTACACCGCCAGCGTCGGCTTCGACCAGCGTCTCGCGCGCGCTGACATTGCCGGCAGCCTGGCGCATGCCGAGATGCTGGCACATGTGGGCATCATCAGCACGGCCGACCATGAAGCGATTCAGCGTGGCCTGACGCAGATCAGCCAGGACATCGATGCCGGGCGCTTCGAGTGGAAGCTCGAACTCGAAGACGTGCACCTGAACATTGAGGCGCGCCTGACGCAACTGGTGGGTGACGCCGGCAAACGCTTGCACACTGGCCGATCCCGTAACGACCAGGTCGCGACCGACGTGCGGCTGTGGCTGCGCGGCGAGATCGACGGCCTGAGCACCCTGCTCGTCGCCTTGCAGCGCGCGCTGGTCGACGTGGCGGCGGCGAATGCGCAAACCGTCATGCCCGGCTTCACCCATCTGCAAGTGGCGCAGCCGGTGAGCTTTGGCCACCACATGCTCGCCTATGTGGAGATGTTCGCGCGCGATGCGCAGCGCATGAGCGAGGTGCGCGCGCGCACGAACCAGCTGCCATTGGGCGCCGCCGCGCTGGCCGGCACGAGCTACCCGCTGGACCGCGAGCGCGTCGCGCGCACGCTGGGCATGGTGGACGGCGAAGGCCGTGCCTGCGTCTGCCAGAACAGCCTGGACGCCGTGAGCGACCGTGACTTCGCGATCGAGTTCACCTCGGCGGCAGCGCTGTGCATGGTGCATGTGTCACGCCTGGCCGAAGAGTTGGTGCTGTGGATGAGCCAGAACTTCGGCTTCATCGAACTCGCGGATCGCTATTGCACCGGCAGTTCGATCATGCCGCAGAAGAAAAACCCCGATGTGGCTGAACTCGCGCGGGGAAAAAGCGGCCGCGTGATCGGGCACCTGATGGCGCTGCTGACGCTGATGAAAGGCCAGCCGCTGGCCTATAACAAAGACAACCAGGAAGACAAGGAACCGCTGTTCGACAGCGTGGACACGCTGCGCGACACGCTGCGCATCGTCGCTGACATGCTGGGCGGCCTGCGCGTCAAGAGTGAGGCGATGGAGCGCGCCGCCGCGAAAGGCTACGCCACCGCGACCGACCTGGCCGACTATTTGGTGAAGAAGGGCCTGCCGTTTCGCGATGCGCATGAGATCGTCGCCGCGGCGGTGAAGCAGGCGCAGCAGCGCGGCGTGGGCTTGAGCGAACTGCCGCTGGAAGAGTTGCGCAGCTTCCATGCCACGATTGACGCCGACGTGTACCAGGTGCTCACATTGCGCGGCTCGCTCGATGCGCGCAACACCCTCGGCGGCACTGCGCCCGCGCAGGTGCTGGCGCAAGTGGCAAAGCATCGGGCGCGGCTCGGCTGATACCAATTCGCATTTGATCGCATAGAAATGCCGGTCCGGCATCCGCCCGTTGCTGACCTTCGTTGCTCGTTGCGTGCAGATATCGCACAGCGTGGCATGCTGCCGGAGGTTGAAACAGGGCGGCGGTGG
>JANOLJ010000374.1:0-3544 GCA_031419715.1 Burkholderiales bacterium
CAGCGCAATCCAGTCCTGCACGTTCGCGTGGTCGGCAATGCGCACGTTGAACGTGCTGCGCTCGAGGGCGCGCTCGCACATCAGCTCGAGCGCGAGTTCGCACTGGCCGATCGAGCGCATCGCGTGGTGCACGCGGCCGGGGCCGAGCCTGGCCTGCGCCATCGAAAACCCGGCACCCGCCGCGCCGAGAAGATGATCGAGCGGCACGCGCACATTGCGCAGCACGATTTCGCAGTGGCCGTCCAGCGCCTGGTGGTCCATCACCGGGATGTTGCGCTCGATCGTCACGCCCGGCGTCGCAAGCGGCAGCAGCACGATGGAGTGGTGACGGTGCGAATCGCTCGCCTCCGCTGCTTCGCCCCCGCTGTCATCGCGCCCCATCAGCACGATCAGCCTGCAGTTCGGATGCGCGGCGCCGGTGATGAACCACTTGCGGCCGTTGATGACGAGGCTGTCGCCGTCGCGCGCGATGCGGGTGCGCAGTTGCGTCGGGTCGCTCGACGCGACATCGGGCTCGCTCATCGCGAAGCAGGAGCGAATCTCGCCGCGCAGCAGCGGGTTCAACCAGCGCTCGGTCTGCGCCGCGTCGGCGAAGAGTTGCAGCAGCTCGATGTTGCCGCTGTCGGGCGCGCTGCAGTTGAAGACCTCGGCCGCCCACGGTACGCGGCCCATCGTTTCCGCGAGCGGCGCGTAGTCGGCGTGGCTCAGTCGCGTTCCCGGCTGGTCTTCGCGCAGCCCCGGCAGGAACAGGTTCCACAGGCCGAGGGCTTGCGCCTGCACCTTCAACGGCTCGATCACGTCGAGCGGGTAGACACCCGCGTCGGCGTAGCGCTGCCAGTCGGGCAGCGAGGGCAGCACCAGGTCGGCCATGAAGCGCTGCAGGCGCAGGCGCAACTCCAGGGCGCGGGGGGTGGGCTCGAAGTCCATGGGCTGGTGTTCCATTCTGTTCTGGCGCTGCGTTCGCGCGTGCCGCGATGGCAGCACGCGTGGCACCGCGTTTGATGGAGATCAACACATGGCTTCGGCATCTCGCTAGCGTGCACTGGTTGCCACTGTGCGGCGTGCTTGCGCGTTGCCTGACGATGCTCACCGTTTCCGACACTACCGACGCTACCGATGCTGCCCGCACCCCGGGCCCCGCCGCCGCCGCAATGATGGCGCTGCTGCAACGCGGCGGCGTGACGCCGCTGCGCCTGGGCGGCAAGCTGCTGTTGCCCATCGTGCAAGGCGGCATGGGTGTGGGCGTGTCGGCGCATCGCCTGGCCGGCAGCGTGGCCGCGCTCGGTGCGGTGGGCACGATTTCGTCGGTCGACCTGCGCCGCCACCACCCCGACCTGATGCAGCGCACGAGCAACCTGGGCGTCGGCCCGGCCGCGAAAGACGCGATCAACGCGGCGAACCTGGAGGCGCTGGAACGCGAAATCCGCGCGGCGCAAGAACTCGCCCAGGGCCAGGGCCTGCTGGCCATCAACGTGATGCGCGCGGTCGCCGAGTACGCGCCTTCGGTGAAGCGCGCGCTCGAGTGCGGCATCGACGCCATCGTCGTCGGCGCCGGATTGCCGCTCGATTTGCCCGACCTGGCGCAAGACCATCCGCACACCGCCCTCGTGCCGATATTGTCAGACGCGCGCGGCGTGCAATTGCTCGTGAAGAAGTGGGAGCGCAAGAAGCGCCTGCCCGACGCCATCGTCATCGAGCACCCGCGCTATGCCGGCGGGCACCTGGGCGCGGCGAAGATCGCCGACCTGGACGATCCGCGCTTTGATTTCGAGAACGTGCTGCCGCAGGTGCAGGCGTTCCTGCGCGCGACCGGCATCGAGCGCGATGTGCCGTTGATCGTGGCCGGCGGCGTGCGCACTCATGCCGACATCGTGCGCCTGCAGGCACTCGGCGCGGCGGCGGTGCAATTGGGCACCCCCTTCGCGGTGACGATCGAGGGCGACGCGCACCCCGAGTTCAAGCGCGTGCTCGCCAGCGCGCGCGAAGAAAACAAGATCGAGTTCACCAGCGTCGCCGGCCTGCCCGCGCGCGCGGTGGCCACGCCCTGGCTGCTCAACTACCTGAAAGCCCTGCCGCGCCTGCAGGCGGTGGCGCACGCGAAGAAGCGCTGCACCAAGGCGTTCGACTGCCTGGCGCAATGCGGGCTGCGCGACGGCCTGCCCGGCTGGGGCCAGTTCTGCATCGACAACCAGCTCGCCGCGGCGCTGCGCGGCGACGTGAAGCACGGCCTGTTCTTCACCGGGCGCGGCGAGCTGCCGTTCGGCGCCGAGATTCGCAGCGTGCGCGATTTGCTGACGAAGCTGCTCGGCGGCGCGCCCGCAGGCCGGGGCTCTTCTTGAGCGCTTCCGGCATGTCGCCGCGGGCCCCGCAATGGCATGACAAGGTCGCCAACCGTCAACAGCGTGCGCTTGTAGCCCGACTTCAACGCCACGCTCATCACTTGCCGCCAGCCTTGGGTGAATCCAGGCGCTGCGCTGCCGGGTGCGCCGTCAATGTCTTCATCTGGCGAATGGCGATCTGATTCAGCCGCTTGAGCCTGTCGCCTTGCGGCAGCTGCATATGGATCAATTCGGCGTTCATGCCTTCGATGTTGGCGTGGTCGCGCATATTGCCATTGAGCCCCGGGTTGGCGTCGCGCCACTGCTTCGCGGTCTGGCCAAAGAGGGCGACATTGAGCAGGTCCGCCTCGCTGGCGTAGGTCATCGTGGCCTGGGCCGGCGTGACCTGCGGCGGGATGAGGTGGGCCTTGATGGCGTCGGTGTGGATGCGGTAGTTGAGTTTGGACAGGGTGCGGTTGAGATTCCACGCCAGCGAAAGGCGGCGGTTTTCGTCCTCTTTGAGGCGGCGGAATTCCTTGACCAGGTAGATCTTGAACTCGGGGCTGATCCACATCCCGAACTCGAAAGCGATGTCCGGGTGAGCGAAGGTGCCGCCGTAGCGGCCGGCCGTGGCCCTCAGGCCGATGGCGTTGGTCTTTGCGACCCATTCCTTGACGCTCAGCTTGTAGCTGTTCAGGCCGGCTTGGCTTCTAATTGTGGCGAATTCGCCATGATTGAAATCGGGGTTGAACACCGACTCCCAGATGCCAAGAAACTCCACGGTGTTGCGGTTGCGCAGCCAGTCGGAGATGAAAAATTCTCCGTCCTTCGCCTTGAGCATGTCGGTGAGCGAGATGTAGTCGCCATCCTGGTCAGAGAGCACGGACACCGTGATGCCGTGAACTTCAATCACCGCATCTTTGACTTTCTTCATGTCTGGACGCCCATCAATACCAGCCAGCGCAAGGCCGGCACTATCGCATGGACCGTGTTCGGCGCTGCGCAGTGCGTGCCATCGCGCTGCATTGATCCCGGTCAAGCGCGGCAAGCAGCCGCTGCCGAGAATGCCGGCACCGCAGACGCACCCCACCGCATGAAGACCGCATGACGACGATCACCCTGACGCAGCGCCTGCTGCACGCGCTGGCCAAGCGCGGTGCGACGGAGGTCTTCGGCATCCCGGGCGACTTTGCACTGCCGCTGTTTCGCGAGATCGAGCGCTGCGC
>JANOLJ010000375.1:0-9622 GCA_031419715.1 Burkholderiales bacterium
TCGTCGAGGTAGCAGATGGCGCCTTCGCGCACCGCGCGGGTCAGCGGCCCGTCCTGCCAGACGGTCTGCCCGCCGACCAGCAGGTAGCGCCCGACCAGATCGGCGGCCGAAAGTTCGTCGTGGCACGACACGGTGAACAGCGCCTTGCCCAGGCGCGCGGCCATGTGGCGCACGAAGCGCGTCTTGCCGCAGCCGGTGGGGCCCTTCAGCAGCAGGGGAAGGCGCTGGCGAAAGGCGGATTCGAAGATCTCGCACTCATTGCCTTGCGGCAAATAGGGCGGAGCCTGCGGCAGCGGCGGTGCGGCACGGTCCATCAGGGAACCACCCTAAGAACCTGTTGGCGCGCGCCTGTTCTGAAGTGCGACAGGCTCCTAGAATCCGCACCACGATGTTTCGCCTGCTGGTCCTGCTGCTGCGCCAACGCCTTCACCGAGAACGGGCGACCGTGCCTGAAGGGATGGAGGGTGGCACGGCCCGACGCCGCATGCCATTGATGCTCGGACTGTTGGCGCTGGCACTGGGCGTTGCGGCCTACGCCGCTGTGGGGCCATGGCGCGAGCGCCAAGCTGTGCGCGCCGAATCGCACGCGCGTCCGCCCGTGGAACGCGCGACGCTGCTGTTGCGTGTGGCGCGTGTCGAGTCGCCGCCCCTGCTCGTCTTCCTCGACGCGCCGGGCGCCGACGATCCGAAGCTCGGGCAGGGCGTGCAGGCCACGGCGCGACTGACGAGTGTGGGCAGCGTCTTCGAGCCGGCATTCCAGGTGGCGCGGCCGGCGGTGCGTGTGGAGATGGGCAACGCCGATTCGATCGCGCACAACACCCATGTCTTCGACGGCGGTCGAACGCTTTTCAACGTGGCGCTGCCGGTGCAGGGCGTGCCGGTCATGCGGGTGCTGGGGCGTTCCGGGCTGTTTGAGGTGCGTTGCGATCTGCATGCCTGGATGCGTGCCGCGGTGTTCGTGCCGGACAACCCGCACCATGCGGTGTTTCGCGCATCCGGCGAAGTCGCCTTGCGTGACGTTCCCCCTGGCCGCTACCAGCTGCACGTCTGGACGGCTGCGAGCGGCAAGACGACCCGCACGATCGATCTGGTGCCCGGCGCGACGCTGGCTGTGGCGCTGGGCGCGCCCTGAGGGGTACCGCCTCAAGCGAACTCCGCCGCGCATCGTCAGCGGCTCAGGATCGTCGGGCCGGCGCGCTTCTCGGTTTCCATCAGGTGCATGACTTCGAACGCGTTGTAGACAAACAGCGCCACGATGGCGAGAACGACGACCACGAGCACCGGCAGCACGTAACGCAGAAACCGGTTCATGGGCCGCCCTCGGTGGGCTCGCCAACCGCGCCGCCGTTCTTCGCGCTCGTCGCGCTCGTCAGTTCAGGCGCAGCGCGCGCGGCGCTGCGCCAGGCTAGCACGATCATGACGACGAAGGGAAGCAACACACCTGCCAGGAACACGAAGTACAAGGCCCACGGCAAGCCCAGCGACATCTTCACGTAGGTGTAGCCGCTGGCGTACTGCGCCCATGCCGGCGTCGCCGCGGCACCTGCCGCCGCGGCGGCGAGGCATGCACGACGCCGGCTCATCAGGCGACCTGCGCGCTGCGCGCTCACGCCGCCTCCGCAAGCAGGACTTTGATCTGATCTTCGAGCAGCGAGGGCTCGGTCTGGCCCGGGAAAATCTTGCGCACCTTGGCACGCGTGTCGACGACAAAGGTCCAGGGCTCGCCCTTCACGCCCCAGGCGGTCCAGATGGCGTCGTCTTTGTAGCCGTCAACATGAACGAAGGCGAAGCGTTCGCCGTATTTTTCTTCCGCCATCGCGACGCGACTGATCTGGTCGACGCACATGCTGCAGTGCTGCGGCGTGCCGAACACGACGATGAACGGTTTACGCTGTTCAACCAGGTCGGCGATGCGCCAGCGGTAGAGCCTGACGCGGGTGTCCATCGTCGTGACTTCGCGCCAGTCCTGGCCGGGCTTCAGCACCCGGTTGCTGCTTGCCGGTACGGTGTCGCCGACTTTCAGTTTCGGCGCCATGCCATGCTGGCCGCACGAGGTCAGCAGCGTGGCCGCGATCGAAAATACCGCGAAGCGAATGGCGTGCCGCACGATTGACATTGAGGGGGACATGGCTAAACTCCAGTGAGGCATTGGCACGCAACTTCAAAGGCACACATGATCGAGCTCGATTTCGCAACCAAGGTGGCACTGTTCATTTTCGGCATTGGCGGTTGCGTCGCTTTGGCGATCGTGCCTTGGGCCTGCATTGGAACGGGCTTGTACGAGAAGGACAAGAAGTACCAATCCTACTGAAGCGAACTTCGCTGCGCCACCGGGCTTGCGGCATCCGGGGCGCCAGGGGAGTTCAGTGCCAGCAGGTAGGCGACCAGCGCGTCCCGGTCTTTCGCGTTCAGTCGGGCGTAAGAGGGCATGCTGACGCGATAGGGTTTGTTGCCCGCGCCCGGACGCGGGTCCAGCAGGTACGCTTGCAACCAGCTCGCCGAGCGCCGCACGCCCACGCCATCGAGACGCGGCCCGGACTTCGAGCCGTTGCCGAAGACTTGATGGCAGTCGCGGCAACTCTCGCGCCGGTAGATCGCCTCGCCCTGCTGTGCCGCGGCGCTGTCGGCATACCCATACACCGCGGGCGGTGGTTTCAGATAGATCAGCGTACCGACGAGCGCGGCAAACGCGCCGATCAACAGCGCGCCGGCGACGACGAACCACTCACCGGCTCGCAGCGTCATCTGCGTGAGCCACCGGCCGGACGCTCGGGAGAGCCATAGCGATCGTCGTCGCCGTCGCTGAAGATCTGGTCCTTGATGCTCTCATCGAACTGCCCGTGGGCTTGCGCCCAATAGATCATGACGACGATCACGACCAGCATCACCAGGCCGGTCGCGGCCCAGATGTACGGAATGACTGCGTTGCCGCCCATGGTCTGCTCCTGAAAGTGGGGTCTGTTGCGCTTGGGAACTCGCGCTTAGGAACGCTTGGCCGGCGCATTGCTCGGCGGCCAGGGGTAGTTGGGCGAATCAGGCCCGGCCTTGAGCCCGAACAGAAACTCGATCAGCAACACACGCTGCGGCTCGGCCATGACGCGAAAGTCCGGGCCGAGGTGGCCGTCATGCGCGCTGCCGGGCACCACCGACAAGGGGTTGTTGAAGTAGCGCTGCAGCCACTCGCGGGTTCGGCGCGTGCCTTCGCCGTCGAGCACCGGCGCATGGCCCACCTCGCCCACACCCATGGCGCGGTGGCAGTTGTTGCAGCCGAGCGATCCGTACAGGGCCTTGCCTTTCAAGCCGGCTTCGGTCCACTCATAGTGGTCGCGCACCCGGGGCGGGGCGTCGGAGCGAAACTGCATCACGCCCTTGCCGACCGCGGCCACGGCCACCAGCCCGGCCAGCGCGAACATCACCTTTTCCCCTCGCTTCAAGCTCACTGCATCCGCCCTGCCGTTGATCCTTCGAACTCGCCGTCGCCACGGCGCACCGCTTGCTTGTCCGTCAGAAAACGAAGCGATAGAGCAGCTCGGCGCCGGCGTAGAGAATGACCCCGGCGATGCCCACCAGGCCCACCGTCAGGATGACTTTCTCGCCCTGCTTGAGCTGCGCGATCGGACCGACGACGTAGGCGGACATGACCAAGTACACGATGACGCCGATGACGATCAGCGCGAAGATGAGGGTCGAGATCTGATGGCTGACGTCCATCGGAAGATCGCGCTTCGTCGCCCCGCCTCAGCCCTTCTCGCCGTGCGCTTTCTTCTCTTCGCTTTCCCGGTGCTTCTTCCAGTTGATGATCCAGACGATGCATGAGATGCCGCTCATCACGACGACGATTTGCAGCATCACCAGATAGTAGCCCCAGTCCCAGAACGGCTGGGTCTCGGTGGCGCTGACGAAGGTGGTGGTGACGGTGTCGTAGCGCTGGCCGAAACCGGGCCAGGGCATGGTCCAGAGGAACGCCTGGAAGATCGTCACCGCGACGATCAGCACCAGCCACCAGGGGATCTTGCCGTTGCCTTCGATGATGCCGTCGAAGTCTTCATCGGAGAAGCGGCCGAACACCAGGCCTTTGTCTTCCAGCTCGTTGTGCTGCGCGGATGCTTCGGTCGGCGCGGCATGCTCCGTGGCTTGCTTCATTTGAGGCTTTCGAGGAACGCGACGAGCGCGTCCAGCTCGTCATCGGTCAGGTATTCGAACGCCGGCATGATCGAGTCGGGTGTCACGGCGCGCGGATTGCGGTGATGCACATAGTGCCATGCTTTCACGCGGTTGCGGCTGGCGATGTGCAACAGGTCGGGTGCCTTGCGGTCCGAGCCGAAAAGGCTGGGCGACTCGCCTTGCACGTCGCCGGCCACGGGCGGCGCGCCGAAGTAGGTCCAGTCCTGGGTCTGCTCGGGCAACAGGGTATGGCACCAGGTGCAGCCCTCGCGGATGAAGATCGTCTTGCCCTTGCCAGCTGGAGACGCGGCGTTTTCGCCCTTCATCCAGGGGTCGCGGATCGACCAGCCGGTATGGCCCCAGATTTTTTGGTTTTGCTTCGCGAGTTCGGTCGGCGGGATCTGGCTCATGTAGGTGGAGCCCGCCACGACCGTGATCGCGATCGACGAGAAGATGGTCAAGACCACCATGACCGTGCCGATGACGTATTTCGGAATCATCATGTGCCCTCGGTGCGTGGGGTCAGGCTGCCGCGGCGGCGGCGCTGGTGTTGGCAGTAAGCGGCCGTTGCGGCGTGGCGGGCACGATCTTCTTGCCGTATCTGGCGGTCATGTACATGTTGTACAGGAAGATGGGCTGCGCGAAGATGATCATCGCGCCAAAGATCACCCGCCCCACCATGTACGGATGGGTCGCGACCACCGACTGGATGTAGGGGATCTCATAGACCTTCGCAGCGCCCTGCACGAGTCCGGCGGCGGTGAGCACCGCCCAGAAACCGAGGAAGCCGATCGACATCATCCAGAAGTGGATCCGCGCCAGCCTTTCGCTATACAGCTCGCGCTTGAGCAGCTTGGGCAGACCGTAGTAGATGGCGCCGATTTCAATGAAGCTGGAAAAGCCCAGCAGCGCCAGGTGGGCGTGCGCGACGATCCAGTGCGAGCCGTGGATGTACCAGTTCAAGGCCCGGGTTTGCTGGAAAGCACCCTGGATGTTCAGCGGGATCGCGAACAGCACGCCGGTCAGCGCCCATTGCAGCGGAATGCTCTTGGTGAACATCCACCACTTGTCCTTCATCGTCATCAGCATGTTGACGACGAAAGCCAGCGCCGGAATCATGATCAGCACGCCCGACACCGAGGCGAAGGACTTCAGCCATTCGGGGATCGGTGCGCCCATCAGGTGGTGCGCGCCGGGTGTGGAGTAGAAGGCGACGATCGACCAGAAATGCAGGTGGCCGATCTTGTGGCTGTACAACGTATTGCCCGAGACCTTGGGAATGATGTAGTAGGCGATCGCCGCCGACACCGGCGTGATCCACAGGCCCAGGATGTTGTGCGCGTGCCACCAAGTCATGTAGGCCTCGGCCAGGCCGGTGACCGGGAAGAAGTCGGGAATCGCGCCGATGAAGTACGACAGGATGATGAACAGCAGCGCCGCACCGAAGAACCACAGCGTCACGTACATGCCTTCGGCCTTGCGCGTGAGCAAGGTCATCCAGATGTTCACCGCCAGCGGCAGGAAGATGAACGTGATGACGTAGATGTCGAGCGGCCAGATCAGGTCCTGGTATTCGCGCCCGGTCGTCAGGCCGTTGATCAGCGTGAAGAAGATCGCCACCATGCCGAGGTTCCAGGCCCAGCAGTTCCACACTCCCAGCCTCTCGCTCCACAGCCGGCTCTTGCACAGCGCCGGCGTCATGTAGCACATCGCCCCGGCGAAGGCCATCGAGATCCAGCCGAAGATCACGAAGTGCACATGCACCGGCCGGATGCGACCGAAGTGCAGCCAGGCAATGTCGTTGGGCAGGATGTCGGGCCAGGCCAGCCGCAGCGACGTGCCCAGCGCCATCAGCACGCCGATGTTGAGCATCACGATGGCGGAGAAGAAGAAGTGTTTGGCGGCCGTTCCTTCTTCGTAGTCGTTGTTTCTCAGATATTCCGCGATCATGGGGAGTCCTCGTTCATGGTCGTTGTTGCCGCTGTCGTTGTCGTGATAGGCTATTTGCCCTGCCGGACCATCATCGAGTTCATGTAGGCAAAGCTGATGGCCGACAGCACGCCCGTGCCCATGCTGATGGCGAAGCCCCAGACCAGCAGTCCGGTCCACTCGTCGTGGTAGCGCATGCCCAGCAGCGGCAGGAAGGCGAGCTGGAACACGGTGCCCAGGCCGACGCCGACGATGAAGCCGCTGTAAAGGATGTTGATGAGTCGATGCATGTTTGGCTCAGCCTCCGCGTTTCTTGAAGACAGTCAGGTAGACGTTGGCGATGAAAGTCCAGTAGCCGAAGCCCATCAGCATCGCCCCGGTGATGATCAGGATGTGGTGGATCGGGCCGACCGCCTCGAGTGCCTGCGGATAAGTCATTCCGGCATGGACCATGTTGCCCTCGATCACGCCCAGGATCACGAGCGAGGTGAAGAAAATGCCCACGCCGATCGTCGACAACCAGAACGACACCTCCGACAAGGTGGCGCTGTAAACGGGCCGTGACAGAAGGCGCGGCAGCACGTAATAGAACAGCCCCATCATCCCCATCGTGACGCCGCCGACGAGGTTGATGTGGGCGTGTGCCAGCGGGTCGATCAGGTGGCCCGCCGCGCCCGCCGCGCGCAGCCATTGGCCGAAACCCGGAAAGGTTTGCATCACGCCGAGCACCGTGCCGATGAGCAGGTTGGTCACCGAGACGACGATGAACCGCACCACCAGCGGCATGCGGCCGGAGGTGGCGTCGGCTGCGCCCGGCGCCAGGGCGTCGTCTTCACCGGGCCCTTGCCGGCGCGGGAGTTCACTGATGCGGCTAATGGCGGCTCCCCGATCCGGTAATGGTGCCGAGATGGCGGACGTAGCTCACGAGCTGCCTGCGTTGACTCTCCGACAGCTGCTTTTTCCAACCGATCATCGGCGTGCCCGGCTGCGGTTCGCTGATGAACTCGAACAACTGCGCATCGCTGCGGGCCCGTGTCTTCGGGCTCGTCAGGTTGGCCGGGCGCGGCGTCACGCGATAAGCCCACTCGCCGCGTCCGTCGCCGCGCGAACCGTGGCAGTCCAGACAAAGCTGGACGTAATAGACACGACCCTGTTCCATCGATACCGGGTCGGCCCCGGCATGCAGGCGCGCAAGGTCGATCGGCGCGGAGGCGTCGGCCGCGGCAACCTTCATGTCGACGACGGGTTTGCGCTGCATCGCGGCGGCATAGGCCAACGCGCCCGCGACGACGATGCATGATGCGACGATCACGCTACTGCGCCCTGCCGCCGAAACGGGTAGCGTCATTTGCGCGTTCCGGTGCCAGCCGGCGCGGCCTTCGCGGTGCGGGCGAGCTGCACTTCGTTGCGGACTTTTTCCAGGTTCCAATCGCCTCGGAACGACATCACGTACCAGACAAGTTGCCAGCGCTGATCTTCCTTGAGAAAGTCGGCAAACGACGGCATCGGCGTGCCGTCGATGCCGGTGGTGAAGGTTTGGTACACGCCACGCGGGTCGCTGGCGCCGACATATTGCGCGGCGTCGCCGAAATCGCGCGGCTTGATCGGCAGGCCGTTGTCGTCCGTGAGTTCAGGCGCCGACGGGCCATCGCCCAGCCCGGTGGGCCCGTGGCACTTGGAGCACTGCATCTTGGCGTACACCTCCTTGCCCGCCACCAGCGCAGCCGCGTCGGGCAGCGGCGGCTCACCCACCTCGACCGCCGGTTGCTGGTAGTCCTTCTCCTCCACCCAGCGCTTGGACAGGCTCTTGATGTAGGCCACCACCGCCCAGCGGTCGCGCTCGGGCAGGAACTTGAAAGACGGCATGGCTTGGTCGGCCACCAGCCCGCGTGAAATCGAGCTGAACAAGTCGTTGTCGGTGGGCAGCGAGCCGCTCGGTGTCGAGCGGATCTTGAAGACGGCCGCGGTGAAGTCACGCGGCTGGCGCGGCAGCTTATGCCCCTGCGCGTATTTGTCGCCCAGGGTCCACACGCCGCCGTTGCCATCGCCCTTGACGCCGTGGCAGCCGATGCACATGCCGCGGAAGACCCACTCACCGTGCTTCAACAACCGCGCGTCGACGGGCGGGCTGCCTGCAATAGGCGCAATGTTTCCGGTCGCGGCTGAAAACTCGAAGAACGACTTCTTCGCTGTGGCGCTGGTTTCTTTCTGTGCCGACACGGCGACGCCCACACCAATCGCCAGGGCCACTGCGCCAAGGAGCGCGAACGTACCAAAGACCTTCATTTTCAACGCCCACTCCTGCATTGCGCCGGCACGGGGCCGCGCGTTGACCTGGACTCGATGCACCGCAACCGAATTCGACACCCACCCCAAGGCTTCCCGGTGCGCCAGCTTGGACGCGCTCCCGTAGCACCCGATGGTCGCGGAGTCTGCCCGCGCCGTCCAATCACTTGTATAGATACTGCCGGTTGATGCATCGCGTCTCCAGGCCCGCTTGGGCAGATCAGTGTTTGTGCACCGCGGCGGCAGCGCTGGTAGTGGCCTCGACCCTGACCTGAACCAGGACCTTGGTGGCGCCGGCCTTGCAGGCGTGCGCCGTGGCAACAAGGCAGGCCAGCGCCACACCGATACACGACGAGCGGACCGCGTTCATGCGGCGGCGCGGCTGCCGTGTGCGCTGCCAAGCGGATCAAGAAGTGGCACCGGGCGATCGGCGTACTTCTCAGTCGGGGTGCGAATCTCCTGCGCCTGCCGGTCGCGGATCAGCTCGCCGAGCTTACGCAACGTCGTTTGGCGCGGGAACTGGTGCCGCCATACGAGGCCGATCGTGCGCTGCGGCCGCGGTGGCGCGAAGGGCCGGATCAGCACCTCGCCGTCGCGCAACGATCCGGCGCCCGGCAGAGACGCCAGCTGCGGAAGCAGGGTGCAGCCGACCCCTTGGCCCACCATCTGGAGCAAGGTCTCGATGCTTGTCGCCTTAAGTTCCTCGCGCCTCGCGGTGTCATGCTCGGCGCAGATTGCGAGCGCCTGGTTGCGCATGCAGTGCCCGTCTTCAAGCAGCAGCAGGTTTTCGCTCGCCAGATCCGTCGGTGCGATCTGGCGCAGCCCCGCCAGCCGGTGCCCGCGCGGCAGCGCGACGACGAACGACTCGCTGAACAGATCCATGGTCTCGAGGTCGGTGCCGTGCACTGGCAAGGCCAGCAGCAGCGCGTCGAGTCGGCCCCGCCGCAGGCGCTCGAGCAGGTGCTCTGTCAAGTCCTCGCGCAGGTAGATGGTGAGGTCGGGGAACCGGGCGCGGATCTCCGGCAGCAGCTGCGGAAACAGGTAAGGCCCGAGCGTCGGGATGACGCCCAGACGCAGCGGCCCGCTCATCGGATCTTTGCAGCGGCGGGCCGTCTCCTTGATCTGATCCACCACCGACAATACGGTCCGCGCGTGCTCGATGATGCGCTCGCCGATCGGCGTCGCACGCAGGGGGTGCTTGCCGCGCACGAACAGCGTCACGTCCAGGGTGTCTTCCAGCTTC
>JANOLJ010000376.1:0-4206 GCA_031419715.1 Burkholderiales bacterium
GTCGAGCAAACCCGATCATCTGCGTTTGCTCGAAGAATGGTTGCAAAGCTACCGGCCGGGCGAACTGTTCGATGTGAACGGCACCTTGCGGCCCGAACTGCGCGCACTCGCGCCGAAGGCCAACCGCCGCATGGGCAGCAATGCGCACGCGAACGGCGGGTTGCTGCTGAAAGACCTGCGCCTGCCCGACTTCCGCGACTACGCGGTGGTGATCACCCAGCCCGGTGGTGCATTCGCTGAAGCGACGCGCGTGATGGGTTCGCTGTTGCGCGACGTGATGAAACTCAACGCAGCCCACGCCAACTTCCGCCTGGTGAGCCCGGACGAGCTGGCGTCAAACCGCTGGGGCGCGCTGTTCGAAGTGACGAACCGCGCGTGGATGGCGCAAACCCTGCCCGGCGACGATCACCTCGCACCCGATGGCCGCGTCATGGAAATTCTCTCCGAGCACACCTGCCAGGGCTGGCTCGAGGGCTATCTGCTCACCGGGCGCCACGGTTTTTTCTCGTGCTACGAAGCGTTCATCCACATCATCGACTCGATGTTCAACCAGCACGCGAAGTGGCTCAAGGTGACAGCCAAGGAAATCCCGTGGCGCCGCCCCATCGCATCGCTCAACTACCTGCTCACCTCGCATGTCTGGCGCCAAGACCACAACGGGTTTTCGCACCAGGACCCGGGCTTCATCGACCATGTGGTGAACAAGAAGGCCGACGTGATTCGTGTTTACCTGCCGCCCGACGCGAACACGCTGCTCGTCGTCACGGATCAGGTGCTGCGCAGCCGCGACCTCGTCAACGTGATCGTCGCGGGCAAACAATCGCAGCAGGTCTGGTTGTCCATGGACCAGGCGGTCAAACACTGCTCGGCCGGCATCGGCATCTGGGAGTGGGCGAGCAATGACTTCGGAGCCGCGCCCGATGTGGTGCTGGCCTGCGCCGGCGATGTGCCCACGCTGGAGACGCTCGCCGCGGTGGACCTGCTGCGCCAGTGGTTGCCGGAGTTGAAAGTGCGCGTCATCAACGTGGTGGACCTGTTGACGCTGCAGCCCAGCGAAGAGCACCCGCACGGCTTGTCGAACCGCGACTTCGACGCGCTGTTCACCACCGACCGGCCAATCATCTTTGCCTACCACGGCTATCCATGGCTGATCCACCGCCTGACCTACCGGCGCACGAACCATGGCAATCTGCATGTGCGCGGCTACAAGGAAGAAGGCACGACGAGCACGCCGTTCGACATGGTGGTGCGCAACGATCTCGATCGGTTTCACCTGGTCGCCGCGGTCGCCGAGCGCGTGGAGTCCCTCGCGAACGTGCGCCCCTACATCCGCCAGCGCGTGCGCGACAAGCTGGTCGAGCATGGGCAATACATCGAGCAGCATGGCGTTGACATGCCCGAGGTCGCGAACTGGAACTGGACTTATGGGGCGTCGGGTCTCGACAAGGCCGCGTGAAGCGCTGCCGCACTTCGAGCACCGCGCAAGACCATGCGAACGCTGACCCGAAACACGACCCTGTGCTTATGCTGCCTGGCGCTCGCCATCGTCAGCGCTTGCACCGACAAACCCTCGCTCCCGCCGATTCCGGCAACGCAGCTCGATGCCGCCCAAGTGAGCGGCTTCACAGCGATACGGCAGTGGGGTGAGGCTGGCGCACCGGCAGGCCCGGCGCGCAACCATGCGTCGCCACGGCGCGAAGCGGTTGGCAAAGGCGGTCCGCTGAATGTGCTCGCGCTCTCCGGCGGCGCGTCCAACGGCACCTTCGGCGCCGGGCTGTTGGCGGGCTGGAGCGAAACGGGCACGCGGCCGCGCTTTCATGTCGTCACGGGAGTGAGCATCGGTGCCCTGGCCGCGCCGTTTGCCTTTCTCGGGCCGCGCTACGACGACGTGCTGCGCCGCTTGTTCACCGGCGTCGCCGGACAGGACATCATTTCTCCGCGGCCGCGCTGGATCGCCTTGTTCGGCGACGCGATGGCGTCTTCCAAGCCGCTGCAAGCGTTGATCGAAAAACACTTCGATGCGCGCCTGATGCAAGAGGTGGCCACCGAGCACCGCGCCGGGCGGCGGCTCTACGTCGGCACGTCGCACATCTATGCCGGCCGGCAGGTGATCTGGGACATCGGCGCCATCGCCAGCAGCGGCGGCGCCGACGCCCTGCCCCTCATTCAGCGCGTGCTGCTCGCCTCGGCGTCGGTGCCGATCCTGCTGCCCCCCGTGTACTTCGACGTGCAAGCCGACGGCCAGCGCTACAACGAGATGCATGTGGACGGCAGCATCATGCGCCAGGTGTTCATCGCGCCGCCGAACTTCGACTGGGACGCCGCGACGCGGGTGCTGGGCACCGACGGCAGCATCGCGTTCTACGTCGTGCGCAACGGCCGGGTGCGCTCTGAATACATGGTGATGCACCCCGAGCTGCTGGGCCTGGGCGAACATGCGATGGCGCAGATGTCGCAGTCGCTGGGCATCGGTGACCTGCACACAATCTACCTGCGCGCGCTGCGCGACGGCGCGAGCTTTCAGGCGGCGTGGATAGCCGATTCCTTCACCGCGCCGTGGGCCGAGTGGTACGACCCGGCGTATGCGCAGGCACTGTTCGAGCATGGCCAGGCCCAGGCGCGCAGCGCCAAGGTGTGGCACGCGCTGCCGCCGGGGGTGGAGTGAGCGCCAGCGTGGGCATGGGCATGGGAATCAAAAGCATGTCCCGCCGCACTGTGCTTGTGTTGGCCGCGCTGTGCGTGTTGCTCGTGGCTGCGCTTGCATGGTGGTTCACGCGCACACCGGTGGCACCCGCCGTCAGCGTGAAGATGGCGCCGCTGGTTCGCACGCTGCAGTTCTCCGCGCGCGTCGAAACGGCGTCACGCGTCGATGTGGGCAGCACGGTCACCGGACGCGTGCGCCAAGTCAGCGTGACTGAGGGCGCCCTCGTGCGCAAGGGCGACGTGCTGGTGCGCCTGGAGAGCGATGAGCTTCAGGCCGCGCTCGCGCAGGCGCAAGCGAGCGAGCGCCAGGCCGCGGCGCGCCTGCAGGGGCTGCGCAGCACCGGGCGCAGCAGCGCGCAAGCCGGGGTGACGCAAGCGGCTTCCGTGCTCGTGGCCGCGCAAGCCGAACTGGCACGCACGGTGGACCTGGTGGCGAAGGGTTTTGTCAGCGAAGCGCGACTCGATGAAGCGCGCCGCGGCGTGGCCGTTGCGCAGGCGCAGCTTGATCTGGCGCGCGCGCAAAGCGCGGCGAACAACGAGCAAGGGACTGACATTGCTCAGGCCGAAGCGCAACTCGCCCAGGCGCATTCGGCGATCGCCGCGGCGCGCGCGCGATTGGATCAAGCCGTGCTCACCGCGCCGGCCGACGCCCGTGTGCTGCTGCGCAGCGTCGAGCCAGGGCAAATCGTGCAGCCCGGGCGCGCGCTGCTGAGCCTGGCGTTGGCGGGCGCGCCGCAACTCGTTGCGCAAGTGGACGAACGGTTTCTCGAACAGCTCCAGGTGGGCCAGAGCGCGAGCGTCGTCGCCGACGCTTTCCCCGAGCAGCGCTTCGCGGCACAGGTGCAGGGAATCGCGCCGCTGGTGGACGCGCAGCGCGGCGCGATTGAAGTGAAGTTTTCGCTGGGCTCAAACCCGCCGGGCTTTCTGCGCGAAGACATGACGCTGTCAGTGCAGGTCGAAACGGCGCGCCGCGAGCGTGCGTTGGCGGTGCCGGTGCAGGCGCTGCGCGGCGAAACCTCGGCCACCAGCACCGTGGTGCATATCGAGCGCAACGGCCGGGTTGAAGCACGCCCCGTGCGCCTGGGCCTGCGCACGCTCGACGCCGCGGAAGTGCTCGAAGGCCTGGCCGAGGGCGACAAGGTGCTGCTGGGCGAAACACCCGCGCCGGGCAAGCGCGTGCGCGCCGAGGCGGCGCAAGCCGACACACTGGCCGCCAGCCGGAGCACCCCGCGCGGCGGCAAGCCGGAAGACGCCGGCTCGGCGATGACGAATGCGATGGGCCGCTGAGCCCTCGCCCAATCTCACCGAACCCGCGAACCCGGTCCTCCGAGCCTGACGCCTCGTCGATCAGAACACCCCAACTCCATGTTCAACGGGCTCGGTTTCGAACGTCGCGTCGCCGTGCGCTTCTTGCGCGAAGGGCGCATGCAAAGCCTGCTCATCATCATCGGCGTGGCCGCGGGGGTGGCGGTGGTGGCCTACATCTCGGCGCTGATCAGCGGC
>JANOLJ010000377.1:0-1825 GCA_031419715.1 Burkholderiales bacterium
TGTTCGGCCCCAGCTTGACCGGGGCCGGCAGTCGGCCGGACTTGACCCAGCGCCACACCGTCGCGGGGCCGATGCCGTGCAGCGCGGCCACCACGGGCAGACGAACATGCGCCGATTCGGGCAGGGTGTCGAATTGCGCCAGGGACGGCGCGGCGGATGCCGGCGCGGCCGGCGAGGTTTTCAGACTTTCGGACATGGTGTCGCTTTCGGTGCCTCGCAGGGATCGGCCCTGATACCGGCTTCCGCGCAATGGCACGGTGCGACACGAACTTTCTACACGTCAGCGCGCAACCGATAGCAGGGGGTTCCGTTTGCGGACCAACTTCAGGGCCTTTGCTTCGCCTTGAGTTTCGGCTTGAAGCGCTGGTATGCCTTGCCGCTGACTCGCATGAAGTCGGCCACTTGTTCCGCGCCGTAGTCTTCGAACAGCAGGGGCGTCGGTCGATCAGCCCATGCGGTGCGCCAGTTACGCACGGTGGCAGTTGAAACCCCGTAGGCGGTCGCCACCGTGCTGGATGGCGCCGCGTCGGCGATGCGCCCATCCGCGCACCAGCGTAGGTAGCGGATGCCGTCCTCCTGGGCGTGCTTCAGGATCGGCGGCTCACGTCCTCCCGGGTGCTTGATCGGCGTCAGCAGGTCGAAGGCGACACCCGCGCACAGGTACTCAAACGCCAACGCCAGGTGCACGCGCATCTCGTCCGGCAGGTGCGCACCAGACCGCAACGCGTCGAGCATCGCGGCCTGCATTTCGGCCACGGCCTCGGGCGCGGAATCGGCACTGCTCGATGGCATGCAGCGTGCATTGAGGTACCGTCGATATGCAGCCCGTGCCGCCCTGTCGTCTGTCATGCCTCCCCCGATGTGCCCAAGGTAGTAGGTGCCGCGCCGGCCGCGTGGGCACCCGGTGTTTCATCCGTCGAGGTAGGCGCGGCGGAAAGAGTCAGGCTCGCTTGCTCTGCATGTCGATCACCTGGGCAGTGCCCTCGGGCTGGGCCAGGAACCGCGCCCACTCGGCCATCATCAGCCGGCGCTTCTCGAACAGATCGCCGCGCCGGTAGGCCGCTTCCACCTTGTCGCCGATGGCGTGCGCCAGGGCCATTTCTGCGGCTTCGCGCGGGTAGTTGGTGCGCTCGCTGGCCCAGTCGCGGAAGGTGGACCGAAAGCCGTGGGGCACGGCGGACACGTCCATCCGGCGCAGGACAGCGGCCAACGTCATATCCGACAGCATCCCGCCCCGTGGCGCCGGGAACACCAGCGCATCGGGCTTGCCCTGCGGCAGCATGGCCAGCAGCGCCAGCGCCTCGGCCGACAGCGGCACCCGGTGCTCCTTGCCCGCCTTCATCCTGACAGCGGGCACCGTCCAGACCTTTTCAGCCAGGTCGAATTCAGCCCACACCGCGCCCCGCACCTCGCCGCTACGGGTAGCGGTCAGGATGGCGAACTCCAACGCGCGGGCGCCCCGGCCCTCGGCTGCGCGCAGCCGCACCATGAACGCGCCGACGTCGCCCACCGGCAGCGCCGAATGGTGTTCGCGGTTGTTGACCTTGGACGGCTTGGGCAACAGCTTGTCCAGGTGCCCGCGCCACCGCGCCGGGTTCAGTCCGTCGCGCAGACCGCGTGCAGTGGCCCAGTCGATCACCAGTTCCATCCGGCCGCGCAGGCGCACCGCCGTCTCGTTGGTTGTCGTCCAGATCGGTTCCAGCACGGCCAGCACCTGGGGCAGCTTCACATCGCGCACCAGCACGGCGCCTAACACCGGGTAGGCGTGCTGTTCGAGGGTGTTTTCCCACTGCTGCGCGTGCTTGGCGTTCTTCCACCCGGCCCG
>JANOLJ010000378.1:0-13894 GCA_031419715.1 Burkholderiales bacterium
GAGTCCACCTACGGCAACCGCAACCATCCGGCGAACGACGCCGACCAGCGCCTGGGCGCAATCGTCCGGGCCACGGTGCGGCGTGGCGGTTCGGTGCTGCTGCCATCGTTTGCCGTAGGCCGTGCCCAGGCGCTCTTGCACGGCTTGCAGACCCTGCGGGCAGCAGGAGAAATCCCGCGCGACATGCCGGTGTACCTCGACAGCCCGATGGCCATCCAGGCCACCGCGCTGTACCAGCGCCACCGGCGGCTGCTGCGCCTGAGCTCACGCGAAGCCGGCGCATTGACCGACGGTGTCACGATGGTCACGACGCCGCAGCAGTCGGAAAAGCTCACCCGGGCGCGCTACCCGTGCGTCATCATTTCGGCCAGCGGCATGGCCACCGGGGGCCGCGTCTTGCATCACCTCAAGGCCATGGCGCCGAACCCCAAGAACCACATCGCCTTTGCGGGCTTCCAGGTTGCGGGCACGCGGGGCGCCAAGCTGGTCGCCGGTGACCGCGAGGTGAAGATTCACGGCGAGTACGTTGCCGTGAAGGCCGAGGTCAGCCACGTCGAGGGCTTCTCCGGCCACGCCGACGCTAACGGCCTGATGCAGTGGCTGCGCGGTTTCGAAGCCCCCCCCGAGCGTACCTTCGTCGTACACGGCGAACCCGCCGCGGCCGACGCGTTGCGGCTGCGCATCAAGGACGAACTGGGTTGGCCGGTCGCGGTGCCCGAGCATGGGGCGACACTGGAGGTTTGACGCCGATGGGCGACGGCGGGGCGTCGGCCCGGTCTGTGCAAGCAATCTGGGCGACCTTCTGCACGGAAGCGCCTACGGCAAGTTGCGCACCACCACGACGCCATGGTTCAGCGTGATGTAGAGCGAGTTGCCACTCACCGCAACTCCGCTTGGGTTCGTCAACAAACCTGGCAGCGGCCCCGGTGAGAAGCCCGCAACGCCAGCCACCCCGACGATTGTGCTCACCGCTCCGTCGGGCGTGATTTTGCGGACGGTGTGGTTGCCGGCGTCCGCCACATAGACATTGCCCGCGCTGTCGGTGGCCACGCCCAACGGGTTGCTGAAAACTCTCGGAGCCCCGGTGGTGTCGGGGCTGCCACCCGGTCCGAACGGCCCGCCGGCGAAGACGGTCACGCTCAAGGGCGAAACCTTGACGATGATGGCGCCCCTGGATTGGGCCACGTAGACGTTGCCCAGGTGGTCCGTGGCGACGCCGAACGATTGACCCGCATCGCGACCGGCGCCGCTACAGGTGAGGCCCGGCATGCCACTGATCCTGGTGACCACGCCCGCAGGTGTGGTCTTGCGGATACTGCAGGAGGCGCCGTCGGCCGTATAGACGTTGCCCGCGCTGTCGGTCGCGCCGCCATGTGGGAATTGGAACGTCGCCGCGGGCCCGGTTCCGTCGTCTGCGCCGCGCACGCCAGCGGTTCCGGCGAGCGTCGTTACCGTCCCGTCGGGCGTGATTTTGCGAATCGTGGAATTGGATGTATCGGCTACATAGAGGTTGCCCGCGCTGTCGGTTCCTACTCCGGTAGGACCATTGAAGCTCGCAGCAGCCCCGTTCGCGTCGGCGCTGCCGGTAACGCCTGCGGTGCCGGCGAGCGTCGAGACGTTGCCCCCGGAGGTGATCTTGCGGATCGTGTGGTTGCCCCTGTCGGCCACATAGAGATTGCCTGCGCTGTCGGTGGCAAGACCTTCGGGGAGGTTGAACCCCGCTGCGGCGCCGGCACCGTCGGCACTGCCGCTGCTGTCCATGCTCCCGGCAAACAGGGCCAGGGAGGGCGGCAGCGCAGAGCAGATCACCGTCACGCCGCTCACGTTGGCGGCACCCACGGTGCCCATGCCGTTCGCGACGACGCAGTCCTGGCCCGCGGGTTGGGTGAGCACCGTGACGCTGTAGCTGCTGCCGGTGGGCAGCGCGGCGACGAAGCTGAAGCCGCTGTTGGTGGACAACGTCAGGTCACTGCTGCCGCCGTTTTGCATAACCACCGTGCCGGCCAGCCCCGCGACGGTTCCGCCCACGGTGTAGCTGCTGGCGCTTGCTGCGGGCGGCTGCACATTGTTGGCGCTTTCCGCAGCTGGCGCCACATCGCTGCTGCCCGAGCCGCAGCCGCTGAGCCAAGTCAGAAACGCAAGCGCAACCACCTGGCCCGCAGCGCGCGCAAGAGTTCTCGACATGATGTTTTCCTTGTGATCAGCGAAGCGAACCACTCGCCTGCGAAGCCCGCAGCATTCACTCGATCGCGATCGCTGTCGGTGCGCCTGGTCACACAGGCATGGTCTTGCAGGCCGGCGCGCGCCGGGGCGCCGTCAAGCCGTGGGTTGGCGCGTCGGCAACCGCCAGAGCCACAAAGCCACTGCCGTGCACACCAGCGCCGGCAACCAACGCCAAGGGGAGGGCAGAACCCACCACGACCCGGCGCTGCTGATCGTCATCATCGAAATCGCGATCTGCTTGACGCGCAGCGACACCGCATGGTGCTCGCGCCAGTCGCGGATCTGCGGGCCGAAGCGCGGGTGTTCGAGCATCCAGCGTTCACAGCGCACGCAACTGCGCGAAAAGCAGAACGCCGCAAACAGCAAGAAAGGCACCGTGGGCATCAGCGGCAGAAACAGGCCCACCACGCCGAGCAGGATTGACGCGCCTGCCGCGATGAACCAGAGGACGCGGCGGGTGTGCTCGTTCAGTGTCAAGGGGCCTCGCAAGTGTGCTCGTGACCGCGCGACCGGCGGCGGCGCGACCCGTGCAGCTTAATGCAAGGCCGCACCCACCCCGGCGCGGTGCTGGAATCACCGCGCCGGGGCTTGCTGGCACTCCAGGCACTGCCGCGCTTCGGGCGGGGCCTCCAGTCTGCGCATCCCGATCCGCGAACCGCAGTGCTCGCACTCGCCGAAGGTCAATGCAACACAAGCAGCGGCACTTTGCTCAGCGCCATCACGCCCTTCGTGCGCGAACCGAACAGCAATTCGCCGAACAGGCCGCGGCCGTGCGTCACCATCACGATCATGTCGCAGCCCTGCGCCTGCGCTGTCTCGGCGATCGCTTCGTCGATCCGGTAGGCCTGGGCGTGCACGCCGTTGAATGGCACGCCGGCCTCGGCGGCGCGGCGCTTGAAGTTGCTCAACACGCTTTCGGCGTGCTCGGCCGTCGCCTGGTTGTGTTGCTCCAACTCATGGGCATAGCGCAACGCCCCGTGGCCGGGTGCCGGTGGCGGCGCGGGCGGCTCGGCGATGAAGGCCGTGATGCTTGCATCAAGCTGCTTTGCCAACGCAATGCCGGACTGAATGGCGCGTTCGGCGAGATCGGTTCCGTCCACCGGAATCATGAGGTGCTTGAACATACGGGCCTCCTAGCGAGTCTGCATCAAGGCTAAGGCTGGCGTGGCACGCGTGCCTTGCGTTGCGTCAAGGCGATGCGCGCTCGGGGTCCGTCAGGCCGTGTTTTCCGCCAACGTCGGCCTGGGCGTGGGCTTCGGCACCGGGGTCAACAAGCGGTCGTGCAGCGCCATTCCCACCAGCATCGCTGCCACAAAGGCCGCGCCCATGGCTGAGCCCGAACTGGCCGCGACGATGCCCGGCCCCGGGCAGAACCCGGCGATGCCCCAGCCCGCGCCGAACAGCGCGCCGCCGAGCAGCAGGCGCGCGTCGATCGTCGTGTTCGACGGCAGCTCGATGTGTTCGCCGGTCCATGACGACGTGCGGCGCCGCGCCCGGGCGAATGCCACCACGCCCACCGCGATCGCCCCGCCCATCACCAAGCCCAGGCTCGGGTCCCAGGCGCCGAACAGGTCGAGAAAACCTTTCACCTTGGCGGGGTCGGTCATGCCGCTGAGCATCAAGCCGATGCCGAACACCAGACCGCTCAGGATTGCAAAAAATGAACTCATGACGAAACCCTCAAACCCAGTGCCGCAGCACGAACACGGTGACCACGCCCGAGCCCATGAACATGAGCACGTTGGCGAGCGAGCGCGCGGAGAAGCGGCTCAGGCCGCACACGCCGTGGCCGCTGGTGCAGCCGTTGCCCATGCGCACGCCCACACCCACCAGCAGGCCGGCGGCGATGACGCCGAGCCAACCGACGTCGATCTGCGTGCTGGGCATCGGCGCGACGAGGCGCCACAGCCAGGGGGCGAGCAGCAGCCCGCCGATGAACAGCAGCCGCGTGCGCTCCGGCTGCAGGCTGGTTCTCGCCAGCAGGGCCCGCAACGGGCTCGCGACGATGCCGGCGATGCCGGCAATGCGCCCGTTGCCCAGGATGTAGAGGGCGCTGGCCAGGCCGATGAGCGCGCCGCCCGCGAGCGCGCTCCACGGCGTAAAGGCATTCCAGTCGAGATTCAACGTGTTCTCCTAATGAATAAGCATACAATTATATGATGCTAATGGAACAGGACAAGGCGCAGGCTCGCGTCAACGTGCCGGGGGCTGGCGCCGCGGCGCTTGCCGCGCGCTGGTCGGGCTATCGACGCACCGCGCTGCTAGAGGACCTGCTCGCCGCGATCGTCGTCACCCTGCTGCTCGTGCCGCAGAGCTTGGCCTACGCCTTGCTTGCAGGCCTGGACCCGGTGGTGGGCGTCATGGCCAGCCTGCTGCCGATTGTGGCGTATGCGGTGTTCGGGTCGAGCCGCACGCTCGCCGTCGGCCCGGTGGCCGTGCTGGCGATGATGACGGCGCATGCGGTGCTGCCCGCGGCGCTGGCGCATGGTGTCAGCCCGCACCTCGCGGCGCTGGTGCTGGCGCTGGAAATGGCTGCGCTGCTGCTGATCGCGGCGCTGCTGCGGCTGGACGTCTTCGCGGCGCTGCTGAGCGTGCCGGTGCTGCACGGCTTCATCACCGGGGCGGTGATCGTCATCGCGGTCGGGCAACTGCCGGCGTTGCTCGGAGTCGCGGTCAGCGGCAACACGCTGGTCGAACTGGTTGCGGCGCTGCGTGGCGCGCCGTCTGTGCAGCCGCACATCGCCACCGCGGTGATCGGCGCGGCGGCATTGCTCGCGCTGTGGGCGATGCGCCAATTCGGCGCGCGCGCTGCCGCGGCGTTGGGTGTCTCGGCGCGCGCCGCGCAACTGCTCACGCGCGTCGCACCGATGGCGGTGGTGGCAGGGGCCATCGCCTGGATGGCGTGGGCGCCGGTGGGCACGCAAGGCGTGGCGCTGACGGGGCGCATCGACCTGCTGCAGGGGCTCGATTTCCCCTGGCCCTGGCAGGCACCCGCCGCGCTCTGGCGCGCTCTGCTCGCGCCGGCAGTTCTGCTCGCCTTGGTGGCCTACGTTGAGAGCCTGGCCGTGGCCGAGGCCCTGGGCGCGCGTCGGGGTGAAAGAGTCGTGCCGCGCCGCGAATTGTTCGGCCTTGCGGCGGCCAATGCCGCTGCCGGCGTCAGCGGGGCGATGCCGGTGACGGGCGGCTTCGCGCGCAGCATCGTCAACTTCGATGCCGGCGCGCGCACCCGCATGGCGGGCGTGTGGACCGCGCTGTTCCTCGGCGTGGCGGTGCTCGCGCTCGGCGACGTGCTGCACTTCCTGCCCAAGGCCGTGCTCGCGGCGACGGTGCTGGTGGCCGTGCTCTCGCTGCTCGACTTCAAGCCCTTCGGCCACGCCTGGCGCTATTCGCGCCCCGAATTCGCGTTGATGCTGCTGGTGGCGGTGTTGACGGTGAGCGTGGGCGTGGAAGAGGCGCTGCTGACGGGGGTGCTCGTCGCCGCCGGGCTGCTGCTGCAACGCACCGCACGCCCGCATTGGGCCGAAGTGGGGCGCCTGGCAGGCACGCAGGTGTTTCGCAACATCAAGCGTTTCCGGACCGAGACGCTGCCCGATGTGATGGCGGTACGCATCGACGAAAGCCTGCTCTTCACCAATTCGCGCTGGCTCGCCGACACGCTGGGCAGCCTGCCGGCGCAGCGGCCGGGCCTGCGCCATCTGGTGTTGATCATGTCCGGCGTGAACGACATTGACCTCACCGGCCTGGAAGCCCTGACGCAGTTGGCGCGCGAGTTGAAGGCGCGGCAGGTCGATCTGCATTTGTCCGAACTCAAGGGCCCGGTGAATGACCGATTGATCGCCGCGGGGCTGGGCGATTGGCTCACCGGGCAGGTGTTCCGCACCCAGCACGACGCGCACCTCGCGCTGGGCGGTGAGAATTCAACTCCACCTTGAAACGCTGCATCATGAACAAGCTTCCCCAGTCCCGTTTCCACCTGGTGCGCTTCGTGCACCTGCCGTGAAGCGGGCCGCGGCCGCCTGACACGCATCCCTACCCTCGGGAGTCATCACCATGTTCGTGTTTCGCCAACTCTTCGACCCGACCTCCTCGACCTACACCTACCTGCTCGGTGACGGGGACTCCGGCGAGGCGCTGATCATCGACCCGGTGTTCGAAAACGCGCGCCGTGATGTGGCCTTGCTGCGTGAACTCGGGCTGCGCCTGGTGGCGACGCTGGACACGCATGTGCATGCCGATCACGTGACGGGTGCCTGGCTGTTGAGGCAGCGCTGTGCGAGCCAGATCCTGCTGTCGCAGGCGTCAGCCGCGGCGAACGCCGACCGGTTGCTGCGTCACGGCGATCGTGTGGCGTTCGGCAGCCGCCACCTTGAGGTGCGGGCGACACCCGGCCACACGAACGGTTGCCTGACTTTTGTGCTCGACGACCAGAGCATGGCGTTCACGGGCGACAGCCTGCTCATTCGCGGTTGCGGCCGCACCGACTTTCAGCAGGGCAGCGCGAGTCTGCTGTACCACTCGGTGCGCGAGCAAATCTTGTCGTTGCCGCCCAGCTGCTTGCTGTACCCGGCGCACGACTATCGCGGCATCACGGTGACGAGCGTGGCCGAAGAACGAAGTTTCAATCCGCGCCTGGGCGGCGATGTGAACGAAGCCGACTTCACCGGCTACATGAACAACCTGGGCCTGCCGCACCCGAAGCTGATCGACATTGCCGTGCCGGCGAATCTGCGGTGCGGCCGGCCCGACAGCACCGCCATGCCCGCGCAAGAGCCGGACTGGGCGCCGCTGACCAGCACTTTCGGCGGCATCTGGGAGATCCAGCCGGCGACATTGGAAGAGCGCATTGCCGGCACCCAGGGCAGCGATGCGCGCGGTGCGATCCAGATCGTCGACGTGCGCGAACCGCATGAATTTACCGATGCGCTCGGCCACATCCACGGCGCGCGCCTCATACCGTTGTCGCAACTCTCCGCGCGTGCGAGCGAGATCGACCGAGAGCGGCCAGTCGTCACGGTGTGCCGCTCCGGCGCGCGCTCCGCCCAGGCGACGGTGCTGCTGAACAAGGCCGGCTTCACGCAGGTGGCCAATCTCGCCGGGGGCATGTTGCGTTGGCGGGCGAATCTGTTGCCTGTCGAAGACGGGGCGGACTGACAGAATCAACGCGGTCGCGCCTCTCAATGCGCGCCTGGGTGCGCTGCGCCGACGACAATACAATGTATTGATGATCCAATTCGAATGGGATCCAGCCAAGGCGGCTTCGAATCGGCGCAACGACGGTGTTTCCTTCGAGGAGGCGAGAGCGGTCTTCTTCGACGAGTTCGCCGTGCAATTCTTCGATGAAGCGGCTTCCGGCGACGAAGACAGATTCCTGATGCTGGGCATGGGTGGCGTCGCGCGACTGCTCCTGGTGTGTCATTGCGAGCGTGCATCGGGAAGCGTGATCCGGATCATTTCGGCCCGCAAGGCCACACGAAACGAGAGCCAACACTATCGAGGGTGACGGACCATGAGAGCCGAATACGATCTTTCGAAGATGAAGTCGCGCAAGAATCCTTACGCCTCAAGGCTCAAGCGGCCTGTCACGATGCGCCTGGGCGAAGACATCATCGGCTACTTCAAAGGCATGGCCGAAGAAGCCGGCGTGCCCTACCAAAGCCTGATCAATCTGTACCTTCGCGATTGTGTCGCGCAGCACCGAACGGTCGACATCTCCTGGCTCGCCAAACCGCGATCCGGGCTGGGGCCGCAGGCGGCGAAGAGCCTTGTGACGAGGCGCAGAACTGCGTAGACCGGCGAAAGCGGCGCGTCGCTCTTGGGCTTGCGCGGAAACGTCAGTGAGGCGTTCTCATACCCCGCGTTCCTCGCGCCAAAGAAAGTACTTCAACGTCGCCACCGACCCGCCAATGATGCCGGCCAGCGCGATGAACGAGCCGATGGCGAGTGTCGAGATGCCCGACAGCCCCTGGCCTATCGTGCAGCCCAGAGCGGTCACGCCGCCGAAGCCCATCAGCAGCGCGCCCACGAGTTGGTTGCGCAAGTCAGTCAGCGATGCGAAACCCTCCCAACGGAACTTGCCTGCGCTCAACGCATAGGCGGCCGAGCCGAGCACGATGCCCGCGACGCTGGCGATGCCGAACGTGACGTGCAGCGACTTGTCGGTCCAGAGCAGCAGCAGCTCCAGGCCGTAGGCCATCGGCCCGACGAAACTCATCGACTCAATGGTTCTCGAATTCGTGGCGAAGTAGCCGTGCTCAAGCGTCTCGGGGTTCTCGCCAAAACCCAGGTGGCCGCTGATGTACCAGCCAGCCACCACGAGCGCGCCGAACACGACGGCGCCGATTATCTGCGTCGGGTTCGCGCGAAAACGTTTGTCTTTGAACACGAACACCAGCAGCGCCAGCACCAAAACCGCCGCGGTGGTGAGCAGCGCGGCGCGCGGCGCCATGCCGGTCAGACGCGAGACCAGCGTGGCCACGCTCTGGTCTTTCCAGCCCAGCGCCGCGAGATCGATCGCCACCGGGTCCAGCAGGCTCGCGCGCCACTGGCCGAACAGGCCCTTGAGCGTCATGTACGCAGCAATCGCGAGGAATACCAGCACGACGATCGAGCGCACGCTGCCCCCGCCCACGCGCACCAGGTTCTTGTTCGCGCAACCGCCGCTGAGCGTCATGCCCACGCCGAAGAGCAGCCCGCCGAGCAGCAGCGACAACCACGAGAGCTGGGTGCGCTGCGTCACGGCCTTGGTCAAATCGACCTGGCCGCTGTAGGCCAGCGCGCTCGCGCCCAGAATCGCCACCGCCACCGCCAGCAGCCACATGCGCATGCGGCCCCAATGGCCCATGTTGACGATGTCCGACAGCGCACCCATAGTGCAGAAGTTGGTCTTGTTCGCCAGCGCGCCGAAAACGAAGGCGAGGCCGAAGCCACTCCAGACGACGACGGCGGTGAGCGTGTTCGCGTTCGCTTCCATCGAAACAGCCTACACCATCGGGCGCATCAGATGAACAGGCAGACGTCGGTTTCGCCGGCGAACTTCAGGAACGTTGCCGCGCCGCCGTATTCGATGCCGTCGATGAAGTCGCTCTTCGTGAAGTCGAACAGGTCCACCGTCATCTGGCAGGCGATCATCTTCACGTCGGACTCGATGCACACATTGCGCAGCTCGAGCAGCGAGGCGACGCCCTTTTTCTTCATCTTGTCCTTCATCATCATCGTCGCCATCGACTCCATGCCCGGCAGCATTGCCACGATCACCGGCATCGGCACGGGCATCGGCATCGCCGGGTTGGCCAGCGGGCTGATCTTGATGTCGTCCAGATTTTTGCGCAGCAACTGCAAGCCGTAGAAGGTGAAGAACACCTGCACTTCCCAGCCCAGGGCGGCGGCGGTGGACGCCAGGATCAACGGCGGGTACGCCATGTCGAGCGCGCCCTTGGTCGCGATGATCGCCATCTTCTTTGCAGCCATGGAAACTCCTGTGCGGGTAACTGAGGGTCGTGAACGTCAGGCTTTTTTCAGGAAGAACACGAAACGGCTGTTCTCGGTGCTCGATGACAACAACGTATTGCCGGTCTGCTCGGCAAAGGCCTCCATGTCGCACACCGAGCCGGGGTCGGTGGCGATGACGCGCAGCACCTGGCCCGAGGTCATGTCGTTCAGCGACTTCTTTGTCTTGACGATGGGCATGGGGCAGGCCAGGCCGGATGCGTCGAATTCCTTGTCGAAGTTCATGCGTACCTCCAGAATGAATGTATTACGTGTGATGGGCGTCTTCGAGTCTAGTACCGCGAAGGAGGATGCCGCGTAGCCCAAGTGGGTAGTGCGGCGATGCGTGCTGCCGCGCGACGATGCGCTGCTTCAACTTCGCGCGGTTTCTACGGATTTCAGAGTGGTCATAGAGGGCGGGAAAACGAGCATGCATTTTTCAGTTCTGCAAACCGGCCTGGGCACGCTGCTGCTGGCCGTGGCGCTGGGCGCCAACGCGGCCGACGCCACCCGCGCACTCGAGATCGTGCAGGGCAAGTGTTTCATCTGCCACGGCGTGGAGGGCGAGAGTTCGAGCCCGCTGTTTCCGCGTCTGGCCGGGCAGCATGGGGGCTACGTTGCGCGCCAGTTGGCCGACTACAAGTCGGGCCGGCGCAAGAGCGACACGATGCGCCCGATGGTGGAAGACCTCTCCGCGGAAGACTTCGCGGCGCTCGGCCGCTACTTCGAAACGCGCCAGCCCGTCGCCCATGAACCGCCAGACGCCGAACTCGCACAAGTGGGGCGCTATATCTTCGATCGGGGCAACCCCTACTCGGGCATTCCGTCGTGCGCCAGTTGCCACGGAGGCAATGGCCACGGCACCGACAAACTGCCCCGGCTGGCGGGCCAGCACGCGGCCTACATTGAGACCCAGTTGAAGAAGTTCAACAGCCGTGAGCGCACGAATGACAACGCGATCATGCATTCTATCGCGTCGAAGTTGACCGAACTCGAGGCGAAGGCGGTGTCGAACTACATCAGTGGCATGAAGTGAGGTGCCGCTTGCGATGGCAAAGGGCCCGCGACAGCGGGCCCTTTCGATCAAGCTGCGCAATCAAGCCGCTTCAGGTGGCCAGCATGTCGGCCCAGATGTTCGCCGCCCAGGCGAGGGCATTGCGCCCCTCGATCTGATTCGCCGCGGCGGACACGCCGCCTGAGCCGGGCACCGTCTTGAAGGTCTTGTCCACCGCGTCGTACTGGTGCACCGACGCGACGTGGATCACGTCGCGCGCCGTGACGAAGCTGTAGCAGGTGTTCATCACGACTGGCGTGGCGCTCACTGCCTGGCCCTTGAGCAACTGGATGATCGCCGCTGCGGCCACCTTGGCGTGCTGGTTCGCCATGTGGCCAGACTTCGGCATTGCCGGCGCGGAGAACGTGGCGTCGCCCAGCACATGCACGCCGGGTACCGCGGTGGATTCCATCGTCAGCCAGTTCACGCCGACCCAGCGGTTGTTCATGTTCACCAGGCCGCTGGTGCGCGCGATGTCGCCGGCTCGCTGCGGCGGCACGATGTTGAGAACGTCGGCCTTGACGTCGTCGAACTCCAGCTTGGCCGTGCCCGTGGCGGCATCGACCTGCTTGATCTCGTTGTTCGGCCGGTACTCGATGATGCCTTTGTAGTGGTCGGCGAATGCTTTCTCGAACAGCCCCTTCTTCGAGGTGATTTCCGGGTTCGCGTCGAGCACCAGCACCTTGGCGCGCGGCTTGAACTGTTTGAAGTAGCTCGCCACCATGCAAGCGCGCTCGTACGGCCCGGGCGGGCAACGATAAGGCGCCTTTGGAATGGCCATCGCGAAGACGCCGCCGTCGGGCATCGCCTCCAACTGGCGGCGCAGCGCCACCGTCTGCGCGCCGGCCTTCCAGCCGTGCAGGAACTTCTCTTGCGCGGCCGGTGCGGCCAGACCGCCGACTTGGTCGAACATGAAATCGACGCCCGGCGACACAATGACGCGATCAAACCCGAGCTTGCGCCCGTCGGCCAGGCGCACTTCCTTGGCCTGAGGATCGATCGCCACCGCGTCGCCCTGGATGCGCTTGACGCCGATGGCTTCCAGGCCCGCATACGACACCGTGATGTCGCTCATCTGCATGTGGCCACCGAGCACCATATTGGAAATCGGGCAGGAGATGAATGTGGGGTTGCGTTCGACGAGCGTCACGTCGACGTTGCCGCCCCACAGGCGCAGGTAGCGCGCCGCAGTGGCGCCACCGTAGCCGCCGCCGATGATGACGACGCGGCCGATCGACGGGCCACCGGTGAGGCTGGCGCATCCGGCCAGCGGCCCGGCGGCCACGGCGGCGATGCCTGCGCCGACGAGGCGGCGGCGCGAGAGATGCGTAGTGATGGTCATCTTCGCCTCCTTAGGGTTTGGCCGGCTGCGCGGCAAAGAACGCCGCGAGCGCCTTGACCTGATCGTCGGTATAGCCCTTGGCGATCTGATGCATGATCGTCGCCGGCATCGCGCCGCTCTTGAAGTCGGCAAACGCGGCGACGATCTTTTCCGCCGAGACGCCGGCCAGTGGCTTGGAATCGCCGCGCGCATGGCCGTTCGTGCCGTGGCAATTGGCGCAAGTCGCGGCAAGATTACGGCCGAGGTTGGCGTCTTGCGCATGCGCCAGCGCGGAAGCGCTGGCCAGCACAGCGGCGCCGAGGCGGGAAAGATGAATCATGGTTGTCTCCTCACGGTGAAAGAAATCCGAACCGAGGAGGATATTAGAACTTGCGGCCCCAGGCCAGGCCGAAGCTGGTTTGCTTCATGCCAATCGTCTCGTTGCCGCCGCTGCTGCCAGCCGGCGCAAAGCGGCTGAGGAACGACGGCCCAGTCACACTCTGGCGAGGCGCAATCATGAACATGCCGGTGATCTCGCTGTCTTTGTCGACGGCAAAAGTGATGCCGGCGGTGTAGTGCTCCGTGATCACGCCCGGGGCCAGGATGTTGAAGCTCACGTCGTTCGACGTGATCGGGTTGTCGCCCTTGTTGTAGCCGGCGCGCAGCGTGAGCGCGTCGGATGGGTTCCAGGCGACGCCCAGCTTGTAGACGTTGATGTCCCTCCAGCCGAATCCGGGGCCGTTCGCTGCACCCAAGGGCGCCTGGTTCGAACTGGGGTTGTTCACCGCGGCGACATCGCTGTAGTTGATGCGCCCGGCGTCAAACGCGATCGTCCAGGCAGAGGTCGGTCTGAAGGCCACGCCGACGTTGTAGTGCGATGGAATGTCGAAGTCGCCTCCGCCGGCAAACAGCCCCTTGTACTTGTCGAACTTGCCCATGTTCATCTTCGGCGCATACGCGGCGCCGATCGTGAATGCATCGTTGATGCGCCCCTGGTAGCCCAGGCGCAGGCCGAAGCCGGTGGAGCTGTCGGTGCCGTTGTTCGTGACGCTGCCCGGTGCGCCGGTGAACGGCGGGAAGCCGGGGGCATTGTCGAATGCCTGCAGGCCCTGCGCCTTGAAGCGCTGATAGCCGAGCAAGACAGACACGCCCACGGCATGCTGCGCATTGATCTTGTAGGCGAAGGTGGGGGCGACGATCAACTGCATCAGATCCACACCGAGCGTGCCATTGCCGCACAGAATGTTCTCTGCGCCTGGCTGGCCGTTGCACTCGAAATTGCCCGTCGGATAGGTGGTGTTCATGCCGCCATTGCCGTACACCGTGAGGCCCAGCGACATGTTGCTGCCCAGCATCTGGTTGTAGCCGAACTCGGGAATGAAGAAGCGCTCCTTGTCGCTCTCCACCTTCCCGTTCATCCCGCCGAAAACGCCAGCGGCGCCAGTGCGCTCGGCATCGCGCTTGGGCATGAAGACATCCAGGCCGAGGTCCATGCGCGAACCGGCGAACGCCATGCTCGCCGGATTGGTGGCACCGCCCAGGCTGTCCTGCGCCATGCCCATCGCCGCGCCCGCCATGCCCTTGGCCTTCATGCCATAGCCGTGCGGGAAGTAGCCATTCGTTGCCAGTGCCGGGCCAGCGACGAAGGCGGCGGCGATCGCCGCGAGGCGAAAGAGGGTTGGTGAGCGCTTCATCGAGTGTCTCCAGTTGAGGGCCTGTGGTGCGGTGTTGGAACCATTGGAATCAATGGATTAGGCGCACCGCTGTAGGCACTGTCTATTACCGGGACGGGGGATGTTGTGTACGCCATC